>DATMPS010000102.1:0-5033 GCA_035567435.1 Terriglobales bacterium
CCGCCCGGCCTGTCTTACGTATACTTCATCTACGGCAATCACTATTGCTTCAACGTCTCCTGTCTCCCCGACGGAGAGGCAGGAGGTGTGCTGTTCCGCGCCCTCGAGCCAATTTCCGGAATCGAGCAGATGGCGGAAGCCCGAGACATTTCAATCGACGCAACCGCCGATTTGCGCAAACTGACCAGCGGCCCCGGACGCCTCGCCGAGGCCTTCAGCATCACCCGAGAACGCGACAACGACAAAGACCTGACCAGCCCGAAGTCCGACCTCTTCATCGTGGACGATGGCTTCCGCCCGCGACACATCGAGATCACGCCGCGCATCGGGATCACCAAGGCCGCCCAGCGGCCGCTGCGCTACATCATTGCCGGAAACAAGTTTGTTTCAAGGGGTTAAGAACTTCGCCGATGCTCACGCTCGGTGTGGGAGTATGCTGGAGTCTATGAGGTAGGCTCCGCCGACATTCAAGGTATTGCCTTCTTGGTCGATCAAAAAGTAGCTCGATCCCCCGCTCCCTTGGTTGGTCACCCTGCGCCCTGGATCCAGCCCCCACGCAACACAATGTTGTCGATCAGCCTCACGTTGCCCACGAAAGCCGCCACCGCCACCAGCCCGCCACGAGAGAGATCATCAACCGGGTCGAGTGTCTCTGGATCCACGATCTCGAAGTAGTCGAGCCGCACCAAGGGCTCATGCGCGAGAGTCTGTTTCCCGGCATCAACCAATACGTGCGCCTTGCGCTCACCCTGATCGAATCGCTCCTGTACTGCCGTAAGTGAGCGATAGAGCACCAGCGCCGATTTCCGCTGCCCTGCGTCGAGATAGGCATTGCGCGAGCTCATCGCCAGACCGTCCGGCTCCCGCACAATCGGACAAACTACCACCCGCACCGGAATATTCAGATCGCGCACCATACGGCGAATGATGATCGACTGGGCGGCGTCTTTCTGTCCGAAGAAGGCCCGGCCTGGTTCCACGATGTTGAAGAGCTCTGAGACCACAGTAGTCACGCCGCGAAAATGTCCCGGTCGCGAACCGCCGCAGAGCTTGTCGCTCAGACCTTCGACCGTGACATAGGTGACGGCCCCCGGCGGATACATCTCTTCCACGCTGGGAGCAAAAATGAAATCCGCGCCTTCCTTCGCTAGTAGGTCGCGATCGCGATCAAAATTTCGCGGATACTTGGCCAGGTCCTCGTTAGGGCCGAACTGGAGAGGATTCACGAAGATTGAGACCACGACCAGATCGCACTGAGCCTTCGCCGCGCGCACTAGCGAGAGATGACCTTCGTGGAGCGCTCCCATGGTAGGCACCAGCCCGAGACTCTTACCTTCGCGCCGCCCCGTGCGGCTGGCGGCACGCAGTTCGTCGATGCTATGGCAGACTCTCATGACTCGACGATGCGGCCATTTCAGGCCGAGGGAACCCAGTTGATGAGCACGTGCATGCTCTCCAGAGTTCCGGCCACGATGGCCCGGTTGGTGCGAATCTTCACGTCGTCATCCGCCGATCCTCGGACGCCGTTTTCAGTCACGGCCACCACACGCCCGTAAGGCCACGCTGACGAAGGCAGATTGCCCAGTGCCTGAGTCAATTCTCCGGGCTTCAATATGCGCTCCAGATGATCATCAGGATCGAGCAGGGCGACCCCGTCCACTCGAACAATCAGGTAAGGATTCCGCCAGCCCTTCATATGAATCAGGCTGCGATATTTCTCCGGACTGGGCTCGGGGATGGCCAGAATGCGCGCCGTCGCCAGCGTCGCGGGATCGGGCGCTTTCGGGCTGGCAGAGCAGGAAGCTAGCACGGCGACGGCTGCCGTTATCAGACCCAGACGCGTGTGTCTCATTCGGGCTAGCGCCTCATCGCCCGCTTGCGTTCCAGTACCGTTTCAAGCGTGGCCCGCGTTTCCTTCGGCAGGTGATAGGACTCTTCATCCGACGGATATTGTCGCGTAGCCACATCGGTGCGGAAGGTTTGGACTGCGCCCGTAATGGCCGCACCCACGTTCGCGTACCGCCGTACGAACTTTGCCGGATGCCCAAAGCTGAGATTGAGAATATCGTGGAAGACCAGCACCTGGCCGTCACAATCCGGTCCAGCGCCGATACCGATGGTCGGAGTCTCGACCTCGGCGGTAACCATGGCCGCGACTTCTCGCGGAATGCCTTCGAGAACAAGCAATGCCACGCCCGCGCGATCGAGCGCAACCGCATCGCGCATGAGCTGCTCAACTCCGCTGAGATTTTTGCCCTGCACCTTGTAGCCGCCCATCACGTTGACCGATTGCGGCGTCAGGCCTATGTGCCCGGCCACCGGAATCTCGGCATCGATGATGCGGCGGATCAGGTCGGCACGCTTCTCGCCGCCCTCGATCTTCACCACTTCCGCCCCGGCCTCTTTCACAAAACGCGCGGCATTGCGGATGGCGTCGTTTAGGTCAGCCTGGTAGGACCCGAAAGGCATGTCGGCCACCAGCAGCGCATGCTTCACGCCGCGATGGGCGGCACGGGTGTGGTGCAGCATTTCGTCGAGCGTGACCGAGAGCGTGTTCTCATAGCCCAGCATGGTCTGGGCCAGAGAGTCGCCGACCAGGACAATGTCAATGCCGGCCTCGTCGATCAGGCGCGCGCTGGAATAGTCGTACGCGGTGAGACAGGTAATCGGTTCGTGGTGGAGTTTCTTCTCGCGGAGAGAAGCGACGGTAATCTTGCGGCGAGGTTCGCCGATGGGAACCAGACTCACGATGTCCTCCAGTGCCCCTCCGCAACCCGGCGGATAGAGCCTGTCTACAAATCTAGGATGCTACGGAGGTTATTGTAGCCGCAAAGAGTTCACAGGTCGAGAGGAATGCGGGCGCTATAAACGCCCACGTTGGGGCGGGTGCCCCACCCGCCCAGCCGAGCAAACCTCGGCATTTCTGCGAGTTAACCGTGGTCGAAAACGATGAAGTAAGACGTACAAGAAACGTCTTACTATATGGTAAGATAAAATCATGGCCGCCTATCGCACCGTCGTGAGCTCCAGGGGTCAGGTAGTAATTCCGGCAGAATTGCGCCAGCGCCTCAGCCTGGAAAAAGGCACACCCGCCACCTGGAGCGAAGAAGGTGGGCGGCTGGTTCTCACTCCCATGACCGAGCGACAACTGGATGAAATCATGGGTTTTCTCAAACCGGCACGCGGTGAACCCTCCATGTTTGAGGAATCGTTCGCGGAGGGGCAACGAGAGCGCAAGAGAGAGAAACGGTAATGCCCATGCCCATGCGTGGGAGCACGCGGCGCTTTGTGCTCGATGCCAACGCGCTTTTCGGCTTCTTTGAGGGCCGCCGCCTTGTCGCGGAAAAAGTTCGCCACCTGCTGGGGGAAGCGCTGCGACACGACCAGCCACTCTTGATGTCAGCCGTCAATTGGGGTGAGGTCTTCTCCATCGCATGGAGACGCCACGGCGAAGCGATCGCTCGCGACGTCGAGGCGAAGTTGCAGGAGTTGCCGATCGCCGTCATCGCTGTGGACCGGGAGCGAGCCAGTCGCAGCGGGGCCCTTAAAGAGAAACACAGCCTGGGTTACGCGGACGCCTTCGCCGCCGAACTGGCGATCGAGCAAGGCGCGTGGCTGGTCACGGCCGATCCTGAGTTTTCGAAAGTCGGGAAAGCACTATCGGTTTATCCGCTTCCGCGGCACGAGAAGTAGCGGGGACGAACCGCATCTAGCCTGGATATCAGACTAATATCCACCTGCAGCACCCTCCCGGCGCCCGCAGCACGAGCGTGACGCTCGCGCCCTCGTCAAGAACGCATTTGCCTGCCAATGCCATTTGTCGCTACAATAGACGACAAATGGCAGACGAACTGCAAGCCGTGCTGCGGCAATTGGGCGGCAAGCGCGTCCTTGGCCGGTCGCTGGCGAATGACCACGATCTGCGGGAAGCGATTCGCGAAGGGTTTCCGCACGCTGTCGTGGGCGAACTGATGCAGGCCTCGGGCCTGACCCTGAAAGAGCTGGCCGGCGCACTCGATCTCTCCGCCCGCAGCCTGCAGCGCCGCCGCCGCGGACGCCTGGCCCGCTTCGAATCCGACCGGCTCTACCGCATGGCGCGTCTGCTGGCATTAGCCCGCGAAACCCTGGGCGACGGCGCGCGCGCCAACCGTTGGCTCAAGCGCACCAATCGTGCTTTGGGAGGAGTAGCGCCTATCGCCGCGATTGACACTGAACTCGGAGCGCGACAGGTGGAAAACATTCTGGGCCGCATCGCCTACGGTGGCATGAGTTGACCCGCGCCTTTCGCGTGCTGCGCGCCGCCTATGCCCGCACACCGTTCGACGGAGAAGGCGCCTACCACTATGGCGGGCGCTGGTCGAGTCCGGGCACGCGCCTGGCCTATACCTCCGAGCACCAGTCCCTCGCCATGCTGGAATATTTCGTTCATCTTGATGCGGAAGACGCCCCCGATGACCTGGTGCTGGCCACGGCCGATGTTCCTGACAACCTGTCGCGTGAGCGAATTCAGGCCGGCGAGATGCCAGCTGACTGGCGGGAAACTCCTGCGCCTCCCGAACTCGCCGAGATTGGCGACGAGTTCGTAAAGAAAGCGGAGAACTGTCTGCTGCTGGTGCCTTCAGCTCTGGCAGTGAATGAGAACAACTGGCTGATTAATCCGCAGCATCCGGAGTTCAAGAGAATCGCGCTGCACCCGACGGAGCCGCTGCGCTACGATCCACGGATGTTCCGCCGCAGGTCGGGCCGTGCGAAACGTTGACTTCGGCCGGCTACCCCTCATGGTAACTGCCTTGTCCCTTGAACCTGACTGTCCCCGGGTCGCGAAACACCTGAAGTTGCCGACGAATCTTCGGTCGGATGTTCAGATTGCGAGGATGCAACGACTGTACGACCGACGACTATCGACCAACGACCAACGACTACCTTCACGCGCTGGCTGCTTCCTGGCTCCCCAGCGGCAGGAAATATTGCGTCCCCTTGATCGGCGCCGAAACCTTCCGCAGCAACTCCTGCAAATCCTGGTTGCGCTCGAC
>DATMPS010000103.1:0-2484 GCA_035567435.1 Terriglobales bacterium
GGAGGCCAGCAGCAAGTACTCGACGCCTATCGCCATTCCGTGGTTGAGCGCTACAGATTTTATTCCTATGGCGATTGCATGTTCGTAGAGTAATGTCGGTAGCCGGTCTCAGGAATATACTGAGCTTTGCAGGGGGTGAAATATGGGAACACAAGCCCTATCCAAGCCGGTCCCGATCCAGAACTTTGTCACCGAGCTGAGGAAATTTCCCGAACCAACCTTTGCCCGGATCGACCAGATCATCCGCTTCCTGCAGAGTACCCCGGTTGCATCCGACACTCTGACGCCCTATCTGACCTGGGATCGCCAGCACTACACACGCAACCTGATTGACAAGACACCGCTCTATGAACTGGTTGCCATCTGCTGGGAAGTCGGTCAGGCGAGTTCGATACACAACCACCGCGAGCAAAATTGTTGGATGGCGGTCCCGATCGGAAGGCTGCGGGTGGAAAATTACCGCACGATTTCGCAGGATCTGACCGCCGGCACCTGTGAACTCGAGACCGCCGACACGGTGGAAATGAATCCGCGCCAGCCCTGCGCCGTAGATCCGGTTGAGCCCGTGCATCGGGTCTATAATCCTCGCGAATTCAACCAGCGCGCGGTAAGCCTGCACGTGTATTCCCGCCCTTTTGACACTTGCGTGGTCTATTCGCAGGAGCAACGCACCTGTGGCGTAATCAAGCTGCACTACCAAACGGAGTACGGAAAGCCGGCGAAGAACCGCAATTAACTGAGAACCGAGAACTGCGATCTGACAGCTGTTGTCCTGCTAAACTTGGCTGTTGCCTCCCCGAAAAAAACTCTCGACTCCTGCGCCCGAAAGCCCTTCGGAGATGAAGCCGGTTACTTCTCCGACGAGGCTGACCGTTGCGGATGGCCGCCGCATCTTCCTCATGGATGCGATGTCCTTCATCTTCCGCGCCTACCACGCCATGGCGCGGCAGCGCGGCATGACCACCAAGACCGGATTGCCCACCGCAGCAACCTACGTCTTCGTCAACATGCTGCGCAAATTGCGCGAGGATTTCTCGCCCGAATATCTGGCAGCGGTGTTTGATGTGGCCGCGCCCACCTTCCGCGATCAGGAGGCGGAGGCCATCACCAGGGTGCGCAAGTTCGACCTGAAGACCCAGACCTTCCAGGAAGTCGAATATCGTGGCTACAAAGCTAATCGAAGCGAGATGCCGGCGGAGTTGGTGCAGCAAGTGCCCTACATTCGGCGCGCCCTCGACGCTTACCGCATTCCGATCCTGGAACTGGCCGGCTATGAAGCCGATGACGTGATCGGCACACTCGCCCGCAAAGCGGCCGCACAGTCATATCTGGTATATGTGGTTTCGAGCGACAAGGACATGCTGCAACTGGTCAACGACCGGGTGCTGGTGCTGAATCCGCCCAAAGACAACCTGATTTGCGACGCCCAGAAGGTAGAAGAGATTCTCGGCGTTCCGCCCGAGCGTGTTGTGGACGTGATGGCCCTGCGTGGCGACTCAGTCGACAACATTCCGGGCGCTCCGGGAATCGGCGACAAGGGCTCGGTCGAAATCATCAAGCGGTTCGGGACGGTCGAGCAGGCTCTCGATCGCGCTGCCGAGGTGGAAAAGAAATCCTATCGCGAGTCGCTCGAGAATAATCGTGACACTGTGCTCTTCAGCAAGCGTATGGCAACCATCGACTGCAACGTCCCTGTCGATCTGGATCTGGATGCGATGCGGGCCGGAGCTCCCGACGTTGGAACCCTGCGCGACCTGTTCACTGAGCTCGAATTCACTTCTCTGCTGAAAGAGCTGCTGCCAGTGGTGGAGGTGACCGAGGCGCATTACACCGAAGCCAAGTCTGAAGCCGACGTCGAGGCAGTGCTGAAGAAAGTCTCCGTTGGAAATTCGCTCGCGGTAGCGATCGAGGCCGAGTCCACCGTGCCCCCGGATGAAGATGAAGAAGGGGACGAGCCGCAGGGCAGCATGCTGCCTCTCACCGCGGCGCCTGTCGAAGCAACGCCGGCCAGGAACGTCGCCATTTCAGCTGCGGCCGGGACAGCGTTGACGGTTTCGATGCAGGAAGGGGCCGGTTCGCAGCTACGCTCCGCGCTGGAAGACGAAGGTTTACCCAAAACTATCTATGACTACAAAGCTGCCATTCATGCACTGGAACCGCAAGGCATCACGCCGCGTGGCGTGCGGCATGATCCCATGCTGTATTCGTATTTGCTTGATCCCACGTATTCCTCGCACCGGCTGCCAGAGGTAGCGCTGCGCCGGTTCAACCTCAAGCTGGGCGGCACGCTCGCGGAATCTGCCGACGTCACGGGGCGGTTTGCCACCACTCTACGCCGTGACGTAGAAAGTGCCGGGCTGCTGAAGCTGTATGAAGAAATCGATCTGCCCCTCGTGCAAGTGCTGGCCCGCATGGAGCACGCTGGAGTCAAGATTGACCGCAAGGTTCTGGAGGAGATGTCGTCGCGACTGGAACGAGAAGTCG
>DATMPS010000104.1:0-29562 GCA_035567435.1 Terriglobales bacterium
CGGCGCAGAACCCGCCCTATGGTGTGCTTCGTGAATGTCGAGAGCGTGGATCGCATCATCTATTCCATCTTCCAGAGATTCAACCTGGAATGGAAAACCCGCACCCTCAAACTATTTACACAAGCAGCTTGACGTCACCCACCTGCCCGGACGTTTGACACCTCTTCGAGAGCGGCCTAAACTGCCCCCCGCCACGAATTTCCCCTTCCGGAGATATCCCATGTTGAAACGCCCGCTTAGAATTCTCCTGTTTGCCGCTTTCGCCTTTGCATCCCTGACCTTTGCGGAAGATCACGTGAAACAGCCCACACTCACTCCGCAAAACAGCGGCACCACACAATTGCTGATTTCAGTCAGTCCAGTAGACGCGCGCGTGGTCTGGGCGTCCGGAACCGGCGGCACGTTTGTTTTGACCACCAACGGGGGAAAGTCGTGGAAAGCCGGGGTGGTGGCGGGTGCTGAGGCGCTGCAATTTCGCGACGTGCAGGGCGTGAGCGACAAGGTTGCATATCTGCAATCTATCGGAAACAACACCACCGACTTTCGCATCTACAAAACGGTCGACGGCGGCGCAACCTGGACCATCCAGTTCCAGAACCAAACAGCGAACGCGTTCTACGATTGTTTCGCCTTCTGGACTCCCCAACGTGGTATCTCGCACAGCGACTCGGTAAACGGAGTGTTCCCTGATCTCCGTACCACCGATGGGCGGACGTGGCACGACATTAGCGGTAACATGCCCCCGGCATTGCCGGGTGAATTTTCATTCGCCTCCAGCGGCACGTGCGTAGCCACCCAGGGCAAGAGAAACGCCTGGATTGCAACCGGCGGCGCGACGTCGGCGCGGATTCTTGCCACTCGAGATGGCGCCAACACCTGGAATGCGTACGACACGCCGCTCGTGAGTTCCCCGAGCGCAGGCGCCTTCACCGTTGCCTTCCGTGACGCCTGGCATGGGATTGTGGGTGGCGGTGACTTAGACCCAACCGATCCCAACAACGCAGGAACGGCCACTTCGAACGATGGCGGTCGCACCTGGACGCTCACCCATCCGGCCCCAGTAACCGGAGCGATTTTCGGCTTAGCCTACGCGCGCCGCATCAGCACGGAAGACGATCACGAAGCAGACGAGGAGGGTGGCCGAAGCGTCGTGGTCACGGCCAACACTGGCGGCGCGGCCTGGACGCCCGACGAGGGCCACACCTGGTTCACGCTGCCTGGAGTGAGCGGGTTTTGGGCGGTGGCTTTCGCAAATCCGAAAGCCGGGTGGCTAGTGGGCGCGGGCGGGAACATCTTGAAGATCAGCTTTTAGCGTGGTTGGATCGTTCGGGGGAATCGGCGGACGGGTAAGGGGTCAAGCTTGGTGACCGCTTCAGGTGTGGGGGTAAGAGCTAAGAGCGAAGAGCGAAGATCGCCGCAGTCGACTCAACCAGGATATGAGCAGTCGCAGCTGCTGCGGGCCAACGACCGACGAACAACGACTGCCTCGTTCAATCTGCCGGCATGGTCGCCGCCTGCACAAGGGCCCGCGCAGCCTTGGCGTCGGCCAGCGGCTGGCGAATCTCAACCCACCTCTTGATTTCCGGTAGCGCCTTGCGCGTAGCAAGTTCGCCCGCCTTGATCAGCTCAGGAGTGTGCGCGAAGGCGTCGTACTCGAAGCCGTTCACGTCTGGCTCGATGACCAGGTCCGCCGCTTCTTTCCAGTGGCTCGCGCTCATTTCCTGCGCGATAGCGAAGCACTGACCGATCACATCGAACAGATGCCGCGGCGCTTCCCCGTTGGTCCAGCGTCCCCTGAGGTGAACGGCCAGCACGCGTTTCGCGCCCATCTCGACCAGCGGCCGCGTCGGCACTGCGTGGGCCAACATTCCATCCACCAGCCAACGGCCCCGAATGTTCACCGGCAGAAACATCCCGGGATAGGCACAACTGGCGCGCACCGGGTCCACCAGCGGCCCCGAGTGAAAGACCACGCCTTCCCCTGTGCTCAGATCCGTCGCTGCCACCGCCAGCGGCAGGCGCAACTCCTCAAACGATTTCACCTTGAGGATGCTATTCAGAAAACCAATCATCCGTTGATTGGTGGCGAAACCGTGGCGCGAAAGCGTCCAGCGGGCAAAGGTCTTGAAGCGCACGCGGTAGGCGACCTCTTCGAGCTCTGCGGTCGACAGCCCGCTGCAATAAGCCGCACCGATCAGCGCACCCACGCTGGTTCCAGCCACAAAGTCGATGGGAATTTTTTCTTCTTCAAGGACTTTCAGGACCCCGATGTGCGCGATGCCGCGCGCGAATCCTCCGCCCAGGGCAACTCCAATTCCCGGCGTGCTCGAGGTGGATTCTGAGGCAGCCGAGAGCCGCGAAAGCTCTCTCCCAAAGGCCTGGACCGACCGAATGATCCCTTTAAACGACTTCACTGGAGCCCCACTTCCGGTCACCCGGAACTCCTACCTCACCTACCTCGTAAGATGCCATTTGTAGGGCAAATGGTGCAGACCACTTTGGTGCCACCTTTGGTCATTTGGGAATTACTTGTGAGACGTTACCTTGCCCCTTAGATAGTGCAAATAAAGCCCTTACCGTGACGAACCGTTTTATTCCTGTTAACGTGTGCGCATGGTACGCGAGTTCTCGGCGGGCGGCGTGGTGCTCCGGCGTATGTCGGGGGACTGGTGGATTGCCGCGATTGAGCCCCAAAGAGCGGAATCGGGGACCCCATCGGCAAAATCCCCAAAAACTCGTCACCGAAGAGCCCCGCGAAAAACCGTGCTCGCGCTGCCCAAGGGCCTGGTAGACCCGGGCGAGAAGCCCGAACAGACCGCTGTGCGCGAAGTCCAGGAAGAAACTGGAATCATCGCCTCTGTGCTCGGTAAACTCACCGACATCAAGTACGTCTACATCCGATCCTGGGGCGACCGCCAGCGTGTCTTCAAGATCGTCAGCTTTTTCCTGTTGCGTTATCGGTCCGGACGAATTGACGATGTCAGCCCTGCCATGCGCGTGGAAGTCCGTCGTGCGCTCTGGCTCCCGCTAGAACAAGCTCCTGCCGAACTTGCCTACGGCGGGGAACGACAGGTTGTCCGCAAGGCCCAGGAATATCTGAAATCTCATCCGGAGGTCTGACGCTGCTATGCCGGTCACCCCGCATCTTGAGAAACATTTCACCGCAGGCCTTTTCGTTCGAGACGTTGTAATCGGCATGGCCGACGGGCTCACCGTTCCCTTTGCCCTCGCCGCCGGCCTCTCCGGCGCGGTCTCGTCCACTCGCCTGATTGTGATCGGCGGAATGGCGGAAATCGCGGCCGGCTCGATTGCCATGGGCCTCGGCGGATACCTTGCGGCCAAGGGCGACGCCGAGCACTACGATCAGGAAAAATTGCGCGAAGAGCGCGAGATCGTCGACATCCCCGAAGCCGAGAAAGCCGAAGTCGAAGAACTGTTCGAACAGTACGGCCTCATCGAAGCCGAAGCCAAGCCCGTGGTTGAAGCGTTGAGCCAGCGCCCCAAAGAGTGGGTCGATTTCATGATGCGCTTCGAACTCGGCCTGGAAGAACCCGATCCCAAGCGCGCCGTCACCAGCGCGTCGACCATCGCGCTCTCCTATGTGGCCGGGGGCTTCATTCCGCTGTCGCCCTACATGTTGCTCGGCAACGCCTGGCATGGCCTGCTGTGGTCTGCAGCCGTCACGCTAGCGGCATTGGGCGTGTTCGGCTATCTGAAAGCGCGTTTTACCGGTACCTCGCCGGTGCGCGGCGCGTCCCAGACAATGGTGATCGGTGGACTTGCGGCCGGGACCGCTTTTGTGATTGCGAAATTGATCTCGTGATCAATAAAAAAACGATTTTCCTTGACATGCGGAAAGCGCGATCTTAGGCTAATATCGACTTCATAGGGCGCGTACCGAGGCCATCCTCACCCCACATCCAATTCGGTACGCGCCCGTAGTGTTTTTGGACGTTTCCCAGCCCGCCGGTAGAGACGCCGCTTGCCGCGTCTAGGCGGACCCATCGCTCCCGCGAGAATCACCCTAGTCACTCCTTCCTCGCGCCCACTGTGCTAAGTAAGAGAGTCGTTCTCGGCCATCGCCATCAAAGGTCTCCCTTGCGACTGATCTGTACCGTCTTACTTTTCTCGCTTTTATCCGTGTGCACGATCCCCTCGTTCAGCAAGTCCAGGGCCTCGGGTACGCCCGTCGACCTGGACTACCTCCTCGCCCTTTCGACCGCCGACCACTTTCTCCAAGCCTGGCAGACCCGGGACGAAGAAGCCAGCCTCCTCATACTCACCGACCACATCCGCCAGCGAACCCGGGAAGACCAGGTGCGGAGCTTCTTCTCTTCGCCCACCTGCCCGCGAACCAGCTACGAGATCGGTCGGGGCAGGAAGCGGGGCTCGGACCGCTACGAATTTCCAGTCGCCCTCTTTCAACCGTCGTCCCGAAACGGGCAGAAAGGGATGCGGCCGCTAACTTCAACGCTGACCGTCGTCCGATCCGGGAAAAGCGAATGGGCGATCGACAATCTGCCCTAGTGTTTGGGCGGTTGGTAGGCTGCGGTGCCGCGCTATCTCTCCGCATCCATTAGAATGATTTCCTTCGTGATCCTTAGTGTCCTTAGTGTGCTTCGTGGTTTATTGGCTTGTTGTCTTCGAGCCGCTGCTGCGGCATGTCTACCGGAGTCGTCCTCGCATGAAACGCATCCATAAGGTCGCAGTCCTCGGTGCCGGCACCATGGGCGCGCGCATCGCTGCCCACTTCGCCAACGCCGGCGTGCCCAGTTACCTTTTCGACGTCGTCCCGCCCGACGCCGACGCCCCGGCCCGCAACAAGATCGCCGCCGCCGGCCTCGATGCCGCCAAAAAATCCAAGCCTGCCGCCTTCTTCGAACCGTCGCTGTCTCGACTGATCACCATTGGCAATTTCGAAGACGACCTCAAAAAGCTCGGTGAAGTCGATTGGATCATCGAAGCCGTGGTCGAGAACCTCGACCTCAAGCGCGCTTTGCTGCAAAGGGTCGACGCCGTCCGCAAGCCCGGCACCATCATCACCACCAACACCAGCGGCCTGCCTGTCGGCAAAATCGCCGAAGGCTTTCCTGAGGATTTCCGCCGCTCCTGGTTCGGCACTCATTTTTTCAATCCGCCGCGCTACATGCGCCTGCTGGAACTGATCCCCACCCCCGACACCAACCGCGCCCTCCTCCATGCCGTGGCGCACTTCAGCGACGTGCGCCTCGGCAAAGGCGTGGTCTTCGCCAAGGACACGCCCAACTTCATCGGCAACCGCATCGGCACCTTTTCCGTGCTGAACGTCATGCGCCTGATGCAGGAGATGGACTTCAGCATCGAAGACGTCGATGCGCTCACCGGCGCTCCCGTCGGCTGGCCCAAATCGGCGACTTTTCGCACTATCGATCTCGTGGGCCTCGACATCCTCAGCCACGTCGTGGGCAACATGACCGCGAACGTCCATGACGAACGCAGCGAGCTGCGCATCCCCGACTTCTACGGCAAGATGCTCGACCGCAAGTGGCTGGGCGACAAGACCAAGGGCGGCTTCTACAAGAAATCCAAGAACGCAGATGGGAAAGAAGATCGCCTCGCGCTCGACTGGAAGACGCTCGAATACCATTCCCGCCAGAAGCCCAAGTTCCCTGCCCTCGAGATGGCAAAGAATGTCGAGGAGACCGGCGCACGCGTGCGCATGCTCCTTGGCCTCGAAGGCAGCGGCCCGCAAAAAGGCGACAAAGCCGGCGCCTTCCTCTGGGCCGCGCTCACCGAGCTCTGGACCTACTCCGCCAATCGCATCCCCGAGATCTCCGACACCGTGGTCGAGATCGACCGCGCCATGAAACTCGGCTTCAACTGGGAACTGGGTCCCTTCGAACTCTGGGATGCGGCAGGTGTTGAGGCCACCGTCGCGCGCATGAAGAAAGAAGGCAAGCCCGTCGCCGCGAACGTCGAGAAGCTGCTTTTGTCGGGTAAGAAATCCTGGTACGAAGACGCGCCAAAAATTCCCTCCGGCCGCAAGTACTGGGATCTGAGGACTGGGAACTCGGAACCGGTCCCGGTCCCGGAAGGCGTGTGGTCGGTCGCGGTAGCCAAGAAATCCAACGGCGTGGTCAAGAAGAACTCCGGCGCATCCCTGGTCGACTTGGGCGACGGCGTCGCCTGCATCGAGTTCCATTCCAAGATGAACTCGCTCGGCGCCGACATCATCCAACTCATCGTGCAGACTCTGAAGCCCGGCGGCCCGGGCGACGCCTTCGACGCCTTCGTCATCACCAATGACGCCCAGAATTTCTCTGTCGGCGCCAACCTCATGCTGCTGTTGATGGCCGTGCAGGAAGAAGAATGGGACGACGTCGACCTCGTCATCCGCCAGTTCCAGGGCATGACCCAGGCCATCAAGTTCTCGCCCAAGCCAGTGGTGGTCAGCGCCTTTGGCTTGACGCTCGGCGGTGGAACCGAAATTTCACTGCACGCCCCCGCCCGCCAGCCACACGCCGAACTCTACACCGGACTGGTCGAAGTCGGCGTCGGCCTGCTGCCCGGAGGCGGTGGCTGCAAAGAGATGCTGCTGCGCGCGCTCGATAGCGCAACCTCCATCCGTCCCGACGGACGCGGCGAATCCGTCGAATTACTCGAAGCCATGAAGCGCGCCTTCGAGACCATCGCCATGGCCAAGGTTGCCACCTCGGCCCACGAAGCCCGCACCCTCGGCTTCCTATCTGGGTCCGACAACATCACCATGAACCGAGAGCGCGTGCTGTCTGACGCCAAGGCTCGGGCACTCGAACTCGCCCGCGCCGGCTACGAAGCCCCCCAGATGCGCACCGACATCCCCGCCCCCGGAGAAAACGTCCTCGCCACCCTGAAGATGGGCGTCTACCTGATGCGCCAGGGCGAGTTCATCAGCGATCACGAGGTGAAAATCGGCAACAAGGTCGCCGAGGTGCTGTGCGGCGGCAACGTCACGCCGGGCACGCCAGTGAGCGAGCAGTACATCCTCGATCTCGAGCGCGAGGGCTTCAAGTCGCTGTGTGGGGAGAAGAAAACGCAGGAGCGGATCCAGTTCACGCTGAAGACCGGCAAGCCGCTGAGGAATTGATGTATCCGTACTTTGACGTGGCCGATTTTCTCGACCGATAAACTGCTGGCCGATTGGCGCTGGCTTTGCCCGCAAGACGTCCGCCGAGTGGCCGTCGACGCGTTCGGCGACTTGATCCTGGAGGATGGGCTGGGGCTGGTGTGGCGGCTCGACACTTCTGCTGCTCAACTTGATCGCATCTCACCATCGGTTGAGGAATTCAAACAGCCGGCCGAAAGCTCAGAGAAACGCAAAGAGTGGTTCTTCGAGGAGGTGGCCCTCTCGCTGGGCGAACAGGGATTCCGCCCTACGAAGGGGCAGTGTCTGGGCTACGAGACGCCGACCGTGTTTAAGGAGAGCACTGGGGCCGGAACGAATGTCTACCTCGCAAACTTAGACGAGTACGTCCCGTTCCTAGGCGACTTGCATGAGCAAATAAAAGACATGCCCGATGGTGGCGAAGTTCGGATCGTCGTTGGACCGAAACCCAAGAAACCCCGGTAGGAATCGAGAACCTCGAGGTGTGCATCCAACGAACAGGTTCCTCCCGCCGCGGCGCACTCGCCGGTCGGAATGACGAGCCTTGAGAGACGAGTCGTAACCTGGCTGAAAGCTGAGAGCTGAATGCTGAAAGCTTAGCGAGAACTGATTCTATGAGAGACGTCGTCATCGCATCCGCCGTCCGTACTCCCGTCGGCCGCGCCTTCAAGGGCGCCCTGCGGGCTACCCGTCCTGACGAGCTCGCCGCCGTGGCCATCAGGGGCGCGCTCGACCGCGTCCCCCAGGTCGATCCCAAGGAAATCGAAGACGTCATCCTGGGCTGCGCCATGCCCGAAGCCGAGCAAGGGATGAACGTCGCTCGCATCGCCTCGCTGCGTGCCGGCCTGCCTGTGGAAGTTTCGGCGCTCACCATCAACCGCTTCTGCTCCTCCGGCCTGCAATCGATCGCCATGGCCGCTGAGCGCATCCAGGCCGGCGGCGCAGAAATCATCGTCGCCGGTGGCACTGAATCCATGTCGATGATCCCCATGGGCGGCAACAAGATTTCGCCCAACCCCTGGCTCGTCGACCACTACCCCGACGCCTACCTCTCGATGGGCTTGACGGCCGAACGCGTCGGCCAGCGCTTCGGCATCACCCGCCAGCAGAGCGACGAATTCTCCCTGCGGAGCCACCAGAAAGCCCTAGCCGCAATCAAGGCCAGCAAATTCGCCGACGAAACCGTACCCGTGCCCGTCAGCTTCACCACCCCCAACGGCAAGAAACCCGTGCGCCAGGAACTGGCTTTCAAAATCGACGAAGGCCCGCGTGCCGACACCTCGCTCGAAGCGTTACTCGCGCTGAAACCGGTGTTCCACGTGAAAGGCATCGTAACCGCGGGCAATTCCTCGCCGATGTCGGACGCTGCCGCGGCCGCAGTCGTCATGTCCGCGGACCGAGCCAAAGCTCTCGGCATCCAGCCGCTGGCCCGCTATGTCTCGTTCGCCACCGCCGGGTACAAGCCGGAAGAAATGGGACTCGGCCCCGTGTTCGCAATCCCGAAGGCGCTGAAGCTTGCAGGTTTGAAACTCTCCGATATCGACGTCATCGAATTGAACGAAGCCTTCGCCGCGCAAGCGCTGGCCGTAATCAAAGAGGCGGAACTGGATCCTGAGAAAGTCAATCCCAACGGCGGCGCCATCGCCCTAGGACACCCTCTGGGATGCACGGGAGCCAAGCTGACCGCCAGCATCCTGCGGGAACTCAAGCGCCGTAACGCCCGCTACGGCATGGTGACCATGTGCGTCGGCGGAGGAATGGGGGCGGCAGGAATTTTCGAGAACCTCAATTAGAACCAAGAATCTTTAACACAAAGGCCACTGAGGTCTCACGCAGTCACAGACTTCACCCCTCTGCCTGTGCTAGCCAAGAGTTTCACGTCAATCCTTCGTGAAACCTTAGTTTCCTTCGTGGGGAAGAGGTTCATGGCAACCACCTCACTCCAGAAACTAACCGCCCAGCAAGTCAGCCACACGATCATCACAGCCGCGACGCGAGTCCATTCCGAAGTCGGTCCCGGCCTTCTCGAAAGTACCTATCAGGTCTGTCTGCAACCCGAACTCAAGCAAGCAGGCTTTCGCTCGGAAACCCAAGTTGGCCTCCCCGACTTCTATGATGGAGTCCAGTTCGACCTTGGCTACCGCATAGATTTGCTGGTTGAAGACCTGGTGGCGGTTGAACTGAAGTCCATAGACGCAAGCGCACCCATCCATCAAGCCCAACTCCTTTCGTACCTGAAGCTCAGTGGCAAATCCCTGGGACTGCTTATAGACTTCAATGAAGTTCCTCTAAAGGATGGCATCCGACGGTTCGTGAACGGCACGAACTGGTAGTAAACAAGGGGGGTTCTATGGCTACTACCGCAATTCCTAAATCCAAAATCTCCGGCGGCTCCTTCCTTCTCGAAGAGCGCCAAACCTCCGAAGTATTCACCCCGGAAGACTTCACCGAGCAGCACCACCTCATCGCCCAGACCACCGAAGAATTTGCCGTCAATGAAATCCTTCCCAACGTCGAGAAGATCGAGCACAAGGAATTCCAGGTCACCCGCGACCTGCTGAAGAAAGCGGGCGACCTCGGTCTTTCCGGCGCCGAGATCCCCGAGGCCTACGGCGGCCTCGAAATGGACAAGGTCACCGCCGCCGTCATCGCCGACCACATTGCCAAGTACGCCGGCTTCGCCACCACCTGGGGCGGACACTCCGGCATCGGCACTCTGCCCATCGTCTACTTCGGCACCGAGGAGCAGAAGAAGAAATACCTGCCCAGGCTTGCGGCTGGAGAAATCGTCGGCGCCTACGCCCTCTCCGAATCCACCTCCGGTTCCGACGCGATGAACTGCCGCGCCCGCGCCGAGCTTTCCAAAGACGGCAAGCACTACATCCTGAACGGCGAGAAAATGTGGATCACCAACGCCGGATTCGCTGACCTGTTCACCGTCTTCGCCAAGGTCGACGGCGAAAAATTCTCCGCCTTCTTGGTCGAGCGCAACTATCCCGGATTCTCTGTGGGCGGCGAGGAACACAAGATGGGCATCCGCGGCTCCTCCACTTGTCCCATCATCCTGAACGACTGCAAGGTCCCAGTCGAAAACCTGTTAGGCGAAATCGGCAAGGGACACATCATCGCCTTCAACATCCTCAACGTGGGCCGCTTCAAACTCGGCGCCATGTGCGTTGGCGGCGCCCGTGTGTCGCTCGAAAATGCCGTCGGATACGCCAAGCAGCGCAAGGCGTTCGGCAAGGTCATCGCCGACTTCGGCCTGATTCGCGAAAAAATCGCCAACATGGCCGCCCTCATCTACGTCGGCGAGTCGCTCGTCTACCGCACCGTTGGCATGATGGACGTCGCCCTCAACGAAGTCGATAAGTCCGCCCCCGAAGCGGTCAAAGAAACCCGCAAGGCCATCGAGGAGTACGCCGTCGAGTGCTCGATCATCAAAGTCTGGGGCTCGGAGATGATTGACTACGTGGTCGACGAGACTATGCAGATCTATGCCGGCTACGGCTTTGTCGAAGAGTACCCCGCCGAGCGCGCCTACCGCGACGCCCGCATTAACCGCATCTTCGAAGGCACTAACGAAATCAACCGCCTCATCATCACCGGGTTTCTCCTGAAGCGCGCCATGAGCGGCCAACTCCCGCTCATGCCCGCTATCAAGAAGCTGATGGATGAAGTTCTCTCCGGGCCCAGCATGGGCGACGAACTCGAAGGCCCGCTCGCCGAAGAACGCAAGCTGGTCACGCAAGCCAAGAAGCTCGGCTTGTTCGCCGCCGGATCTGCCACGCAGAAATACATGCAGGCCATCCAGGACCAGCAGGAAATCATGGGCGCCATCGCCGACCTGACCATCGAAACCTACGCCATGGAATCGGCCGCGCTTCGCGCGCAGAAGCTGGTCGAAGCCAAGGGAGAAAACAACGCGGCTCTCGCCATCGCCATGACCCGCGTGTACATGACGCAGGCCATGGAGAAGATCGAGGCTGCGGCCAAACGCGTCATCGCCGCCGTCGCCGAGGGCGACATGCTGCGCACCCAGCTCGCGATCCTGCGCCGCCTGGCAAAACACGATTCGTTCAACACCATCGAACTGCGTCAAAAGATCGCGCAGCGCACCATCGAGGTGGGCAAGTATTCGCTGGTGTGAGAGTACGCTTCTCGTAATGATGGGTTGGTTGGTGTAGCCCTGCCGTCCCGGCGGCTGTCCGGCGGGCGTCCCGCCCGCTCGAGACGCGAGAGTCGGCAAGACGACGGCGCTACTTTCGATCCCACACGCCTATCTCGCTCAACAAATTTCTGGCTCGCCCGCTGCCCACCTTTCCCCACGTCCAATCCTCTGATACAACTATCCCGCCATGAACACCACAGCTCCCCTGCTGCTCATCGCCGTTCTCTTTTTCTCCACCACTGTTTTCACCCAGGACAAGCCCTCTCCCTCTGCCGGCCTCGCCCTCACGCCCCCGATGGGCTGGAATAGCTGGAACAAGTTCGGCTGCAACGTCAGCGCTGACATGATCAAGGGCATGGCCGACGCCATGGTGAAGTCAGGCATGAAAGACGCTGGCTACCAGTACGTCGTGATCGACGACTGCTGGCAGGTGGAGCGCGACGCCAACGGCAACATCGTTCCCGATCCCCAGCGCTTTCCCGGCGGCATCAAGCCGCTCGCCGACTACGTCCACTCTCTCGGCTTGAAGTTCGGCATCTACTCCGACGCCGGCTCCAAAACCTGCGCCGGACGCCCCGGGGGCCTCGGCCACGAGTACCAGGACGCGCTCAACTACGCCGCTTGGGGCGTCGACTACCTCAAGTACGACTGGTGCAACACCACCACGCAAGACGCGAAGGCATCCTACGCCAACATCCGCCACGCCCTCGACGCCGCCGGCCGCCCAATCGTGCTCAGCATCTGCGAGTGGGGCACGGCCAAGCCCTGGCTCTGGGGCGCAGAAGTGGGTGGCAACCTCTGGCGCACAACCGGCGACATCCAGGACCGCTGGTCGGGCAAGAAAGAGTGGTCGCCCGGCAACTGCTGCTCTTACGGCGTGGTCGACATCGTCGACGCCGAAAACGCGATCTATTCCTACGCCGGACCCGGACACTGGAACGACCCCGACATGCTCGAAGTCGGCAACGGCGGCTTGACTCCGACTGAAAACCGCTCGCATTTCAGCTTCTGGGCGCTGCTCGCCGCGCCGCTCATCGCCGGCAACGACCTCCGCGATATGAAGCCGGAGATTCACGACATCCTGACCAACAAAGAAGTGATCGCGGTCAACCAGGACCCGCTCGGCCGCCAGGGACGCCGCGTCTCGAAAAACGGCGATCTCGAAGTGTGGTCGAAGCCCCTGGCCGAGGGAGCCCGCGCCGTGATCCTCTTCAATCGCGGAGACGCAGAAAAAGAAATCACCGCGAACTGGACCGACCTGTACTATCCCAACCGCCTGTCAGCAACGGTTCGCGACCTGTGGCAGAAGAGCGATCTGGGGAAATTTACCGGAAAGTTCTCAGCGACGGTGGCGTCGCACGGGGTGGTGATGGTGACGGTGAAGCCGTAGGCACTCAACCGGCAGAATGGAGCCAAGCTCGGAGCGTTTTCCTTTGCGACCTTTTTGGGTTCCTTCGTGTCCTTCGTGTGAGCTCTTGCGGTTAAGCCTCTCTCTTCAGCTCTTCCATCACACTCTGGATAAGCTCCTTCGCGTCTGCCAAACCTTTCATGATGAGTTGGATGTCCATCACCGGCTTCCCCGGCCAGCGCTGGCTCTGGCAATAGACGCCGTGCTGCCCGACCAGCGCCATCGCGTCGGTTACCAAGTCCATCGTGACCGCGAGTCGTCCGCGGGGAACGCCCATCATGGTTTCGAAATGTTCCAGTTCTTCCTGCTTCTCGTCGAATACCGGCATGGCTCGATTGTACTGTTTGGGCCCGCTGGTGGATAATTGCACCGCGGAAATCATCGCCTGGCAATTGGCAGTTAACGCTTGGTCCCTCATGAACGACGGTCCGTCCTAAGATCACTCATCGCCAACTCGAACGTCCAATGGCTAAAGTGCCAAACGCCAAGTGCTCAAAAAAGGAGATTCTCATGAAGAAGCGCATCGCATTCCTGATGTATACCCTGCTCACGCTCACGGTCTTCGCCGCCGCCCAGCGCCCCAGCCCCGCCGCCAGCGCCCAGTGCAAGTTCGCTGACGGTAAGTCGATCAAGGTCGATTACTCTAGCCCCCGCGCCAAGGGCCGCCAGATTTACGGTGGCCTCGTCCCCTACGGCCAGGTGTGGCGTACCGGCGCCAATGAAGCGACCACTTTCGTGACCGACGCCAACCTGAGCATCGGTGGTAAAGACATCTCTGCCGGCAGCTACACCATCTTCACCGTCCCCAACCAGGACAAATGGTCGCTGATCGTCAACAAGAAGAACGCCGAGTGGGGCATCCCCTACAAGTACGAAGCCGATGAACTTGGCCGTTTCGACATGAGCGTCTCCAAGACGGCCGCTCCGGTCGAGAACTTCACCATCTCCTTCCACGAGATGGGCACAGGCTGCCATATGTACCTCGATTGGGAAAACACCCGCGCGACCATTGAGATTTCCGAGAAGAAGTAAACACTTAACCACAGAGGGCGCAGAGGTACACGGAGGGGAACTTGGGGATTTTTCCAGGGTTGCAGCGAGGCTCAAGGCGAAGCTCGAGTCAAAGAGCGTGGACCTTCCCCCTGTGATCCTCTGTGTGCCCTGTGGTTAAGAGCTGAGGTCCGTGGTTAAGGTTTACGCTGGCTTCCAGCGCAACACCGGCTTTCGCGCGGCCGACGTCTCGTCGAGTCTCGAGACCCGCGTGCTGTGTGGCGCGTCCAGCACGGTCTGCGGGTCTTCTTCCACTTCCTGCGCGATCGACTTCATCGCCTCGATGAACAGGTCCATCTCTTCTTTGCCTTCGCTCTCCGTGGGCTCAATCATCAGCGCGCCCGGCACAATCAGCGGAAAGGCAGTCGTGTACGGATGAAACCCGTAATCGATCAGCCGTTTGGCAATGTCCATCGTCTTCACGCCCTTTTTCGCCTGCACCTTGTCGCTGAACACCACTTCGTGCATGCTGGGCGTTGCATAGGGCAGATCGTAAACGCCCTCGAGCCCCTTGCGGATATAGTTCGCGTTCAGCACCGCGTCTTCGGTCGTCTGCCGCAACCCATCCGGCCCGTTCGCCAGGATGTACGCCAGGGCGCGCACAAACATCCCAAAGTTTCCATAGAACGATCGCACACGCCCCACCGACTGCGGCCGGTTGTACTCGAACCCCAGCGTCCCGTCGGCCTTGTTGACCACCACCGGCTTCGGCAGGAACGGCTCGAGCCCCCGCTTCACCGCCACCGGCCCCGACCCTGGGCCCCCTCCGCCATGCGGCGTCGAAAATGTCTTGTGCAGGTTCAGGTGCATCACATCGACGCCGAAATCGCCCGGCCGGACCTTCCCCACAAGCGCGTTCATGTTCGCGCCGTCCATGTACAGCAGGCCGCCCTTGGCGTGCAGGATCTCAGCGATCTTATGAATTTCCTGCTCGAATACGCCCAGCGTATTCGGATTGGTCAGCATCAGCGCCGCCACGTCTTCGTTCATCTGCGCTTCCAGCGCCGACACCTCCACCATGCCGCGTTCGTTCGACTTCAAATTCTCTACCGAGTAGCCGACCATCGCCGCCGTCGCCGGGTTCGTCCCGTGTGCCGAATCCGGAATCAGAATCTTCTTCCGCGGATTCCCTTTCGCCTGGTGATACGCGCGCACCATCAGCAGACCCGTCAGCTCGCCATGCGCGCCTGCCGCCGGCTGCAGCGTGATCTGGTCCATCCCCGTGATCTCCAGCAGGCAGTCGCTCAGCGTCTGGATGATGCGCAGCGCTCCCTGCGAAATCTTCTCCGGCTGGTACGGATGCCCGTTGGCGATCCCTTCCAGCCGCGCCACCACCTCGTTCACCCGCGGGTTGTACTTCATCGTGCACGAACCCAGCGGATACATGCCCAGGTCGATCGCGTAATTCCAGGTCGAAAGCCGCGTGAAGTGCCGGATGATTTCGATCTCGCTCACCTCTGGCATGTTCCCCAGATCCTTCCGCTCGGACGCGCCCAGCAGTTTTGCCGTGTCCACCTCCGGCACATCCAGCGGCGGCAGCTTCCATGCCGCCTTCCCGGGCGACGACTTCTCGAAGATCAGACCTTCGTTCTGGTTCACGTGGCGTGTCGCTTTGCGGGTCGCATGCTTCATCGCGCCACCTCCTCCACCACGTGCTCGCCGCTTGGCTCTTCCGCTTCGCTCTCCGCCAGCAGGCCGACCGCTGTGTCGATCGCGCTTCGCGTCGTCATTTCAGTGCAACACCACAGGGCCGCATTGCCCAGTTCCGGATAGAACTTCTTGAGCGGCAGCCCGCCCACCAGCTTGTGTCCCAGCAGACGGCTGTTGATCACATAGGGATCTTCCGCGGTGCGCACCACGAATTCGTTGAAGCGCGGCGCCCGCGCGAATAAGACCTCCGCATGCTTGCCGAACTGCTCGGCGGCGTAGGCCGTTTTCGCCAGGTTCTGCTTCGCCAGCTCTGGCAATCCCACCTTGCCGTAGACGTTCATGAAGATGTTGACCATGAGCGCCACCAGCGCCTGGTTCGTGCAGATGTTCGACGTTGCTTTCTCGCGCCGGATGTGCTGCTCGCGCGTGGCAAGCGTCAGCACGAACCCGCGTTTCCCGTTGCGATCTGTGGTCTGCCCCACCAGCCGACCCGGCATCTGCCGAACGAATTTTTCGCGCGTGGCAATCACCCCGCAGTAGGGCCCTCCGAATCCCAGCGGCACACCGAACGACTGCGCCTCCATCGCCACGATATCCGCCTGGCGCGGCGGCTCCACGATCCCCAGCGACACCGCCTCCGCAATCGAGACCACAAGCAGCGCTCCGTTCTTGTGCGCCACCTCGGCAATCGCGGCCACATCTTCGACCGCACCGAAGAAGTTCGGCGACTGGATCAGCACGCAAGCCGTATCCGCCGTGATGGCCTGCTCCAGTTCTCTCAGGTTCAACCGCCCCGTCTCTAGGTAACCGGCTGTCGCCACCGGCAATCCCTGGTTCTGCGCGTAAGTGGCCAGAACCTCGCGGTACTCCGGATGCACGCTCTTCGCGATCACCACCGAGTTCCGTCCAGTCACCCGCACCGCCATCATCGCGGCCTCGGCCGCCGCGGTCGAACCGTCGTACATCGAGGCGTTGGCCACTTCCATCCCGGTCAGCTCGCAGATCATGGTCTGGAACTCGAAAATGGCCTGCAGCGTCCCTTGGGAAATCTCCGCCTGGTACGGCGTGTACGCTGTAAGGAACTCTCCGCGGGAGACGAGCGCATCGATGATCACTGGCCGGTAGTGCATGTAGGCCCCGGCGCCCAGAAAGCTCGTGTACTCCAGCCCGTTTTCCTTCGAGCGCTGCCGGAACCAGTCCACAATTTCGGACTCCGCCATCTGCCGCGGAACTTTCAGGTCGCGATCCAATCGGTACTGGGCGGGAATGGGCGCAAACAGGTCGTCAATCGAGCGCGCCCCAATAGCTTTGAGAATGGCTTTCCGGTCCGCGGGAGATTTCGGTAAATAACGCATAGGATGTCGATAAATTTAAGATGTCGATATAGATGTCACGAACCGTCCGAGCGATTGCAACTGGCTATCCGCCACAAGCCATGAGCTAAATATCACTGTCCGCCTTCTTCAGTCACGAACTTCTCGTAATCCGCCGCCGAGAGCAGCCCACCCAGTTCCCCGGGGTTCTTAAGCGTGACCTTAATCATCCAGGTGCCATTCGCATCCTTATTGATCTTCTCCGGAGCGGTTGCCAGTTCCCCGTTGACCTCCGTCACCGTCCCAGTCGCGGGCGCGTAGAGGTCCGACACCGCCTTCACCGATTCTACGGTTCCGAGCGTCTTTCCCGCTGTGATCTCCGTACCGACCTTGGGCAACTCCACAAAGACGATGTCTCCCAACGATTCCTGCGCGTAATGTGTAATACCGATAGTCGCATTCGCGCCATCGACTTTGATCCACTCGTGTTCCTTGGTGTACTTCAAGTCGGTTGGATAAGGCATGTGGCAGTTAGCTCCTGGCTCTTAAGTTCTTGGCAATCCACGCTAGCGTCTTCGTGCAACCTTCGTGCCCTTCGTGGTTAAATCTTTTTCGGCCTTCGGTAAAACGGCGTAGGCACAACCTGCGCCCGAACACCCTGCCCCCGGATCTCCACCTTCACCGAAGTACCCACGTCCGCGAATCGCGGCGGCACGTAAGCCAGGGCAATATTTTTCTTCAGAAACGGCGCCGGCGATCCGCTGGTGACATATCCAATCTCCGCCCCGCTGTCGTCGAGAATCTTGTAGCCGTCGCGAGCAATCCCCCGCTCCACCATCTCCAAGCCGACAAGAGTCCGGCTCAGCCCGTCCGCCTTTGCCTGGGCCAGCGCGGTGCGCCCAATGAACTCGGGTTTCTCCATCTTGCAGAAGCGATCCAGCCCTGCCTCCCAGACATTAATGGTGTCGGAGATCTCGTGCCCATAAAGAGGCAGCTTGCCCTCTAGCCGCAGAGTGTTCCGCGC
Source organism: Terriglobales bacterium (assembly GCA_035567435.1). Taxonomy (GTDB): domain Bacteria; phylum Acidobacteriota; class Terriglobia; order Terriglobales; family Acidobacteriaceae; genus Gp1-AA133. Next base: position 17,737 of record DATMPS010000104.1, read on the forward strand.
ACCCAGGCCACAAGCCACCACCCCAAATTCCCGGCCCGCCTCCAGAATCTCGCTCCACACCCGCGCGCTGGTTCGCTCATCCGCAGGAACATAAATCTCAAACCCGTCTTCCGCAGTGTAGCCGGTGCGCGCGATCAGGATGTTCTTCAACCCACAAACCGTCCCCCGCGTCACCCAGTAAAACTTCACCGCCACAAGGTTCGCGTCGGTCACCTTCTGCAGCAGGTAAACGCCCTTCGGTCCCTGGATGGCGATCTGCGTGAAGTCATCCGACAGGTGTTCCACTTCGCAGTCGAACGAGCGAGTGTTTTCACGAACCCAGTTGAAGTCTTTCTCCCGCGTGCCCGCGTTAATCACCAGCAGGTAATCGTCGTCACCCAACCGGTGCACGATCACGTCATCGACAAAGGTCCCCTGGGCATAGAGCAGCGCCGAATACTGCGCCTGCCCGACCGCCAGCCGCGCCGCATCGTTCATCGAAATGTGCTGGACCGCCGCCAACGCCTCCGGTCCCGCCAACCGGATATCGCCCATGTGGCTGACGTCGAAGATCCCCACCCCGGTGCGCACCGCGTTGTGTTCGGCCATGATTCCACCCGACGACGGGTACTCCACCGGCATGTCCCAGCCATTAAATTCAACCATCTTCGCGCCCATCTGGCGATGGACGGCGTTCAGCGCGGTCTTGCGAATGGTCGGCGTAATCGCCTCGACTGCAGGCAATGGGAACCCTCGATCAGATGCGCAGTTGGCTGGTCTGCGGAGTCAGGAACTGTTAACCCTATCACGCAGTTTTTTGCGGGGTCAAACGGGGAGGGGCCAGGCTCTAGTCTTGCCCTTCACGGGTTAGTTCTACACCCTCGTCATCCCGAGCGTAGTAAGGCGCTAGGCGAAACGAAGTCGAGGGACCTTGTGTTTCAATGCCTGTGATCTCAAATGCAACGTAGACCTGAGAACCTAAAGCACAGCCAAGAGGCGGCGAGCTCGAGCTTGATTGCCTCGAGTCCGCGCTCCACGTTACCAACGGAACGTTCCCCACCGCCGCCCATAGCGCTAAAGTCTCCCTATGGCGACCAAGACCAAAGCCCGTTGCGGCCAGTGCGAACAGATTGAAGAACGCTGCGAGTGCGATAAGTACTGTTGTTTTTGCCAGGGACAACTCGATGTCCGCCTCTGGGAAGATGGCCTCTACTACTGCGGCGCATGCCGCGAAGCCTGCGACTACAAAGTCTCCGAATAGCGGAATCTAGGTCGCTCAATTTCCCTCTCGGCCACCCGGCGAAGCAGGACGCCCGCCACACCAATTGGCTGCGCCGGCATCCCGCCGGCTGTCGGGAGGTCTCGCCCTCGCTGTGGCCGCGTCCCGCACCGTCACAACACAATCAAATCCTGCTCTCGCAACCTAGCCCAAACATAGATACGGGGCTTGCTCGAACTGCGTTAACATCTCATTCCCACAAATAAAACGCCCCGAGCAACACCGTCCCAAAACTCAGGGGGTGCCCTCAGGGCTAACGCGTCTCAAACAAACCGCGCGCCTAGGGTGTCACAGTAAAAACAGTTGTCGCCTTCAATCCCGACGTTCGCCCGATCCCCGTGATGGTGATGATCCCCGACAGCGGTCCTGGTCCCAACAGAGGATGCGGCGCCCCTACAAAACTGCCGCTGGCGTCGGTTTCGTAGGCAAAGAATGCACGGGTCTGCTTGAGATGGCCACCTGCTCGTGCGGCGCGAAACCCTGCCCTGTAACCACGGTCACGGTGCCGTATTTCCCAGAATTGGGTGTGATCTGAATCGCAGGCGCGACCGCAGCACTTGCGGGTCCCGTCATGCCCAACACGACCGCGCTGCTGGCCAGAGCCAGCAGCACCAGCAGACCCAGCGCAACCAGCACAGAAAACCGCGCAGACGCATTTCGAGACTTCCGCTCTTGCATCGACAATACTCCTTATTCAGGATGGTGGATCTGGGACCTGTTGAGACGGGGGGAAGGACTTGCTCCGGGCCTGGGGCAATTTCTGGGCGCCGGTAAGCCTAATCGATTTTGTTTTGGGAAAAACCATCCGAACGGAGGAGCTCCGGTAAATTCTGGCTTACATGACCCGTAACGTTCGGCTCCTTTGCTGCACTACTAGGGCAAGGGGATAGGAGCGCCGGCGGTTGCTCCTCGATTTCTCCGGCCAGCACCGCCGTCAGGCAGGTAAGCCCATGCTCAAGATGTTTTCGAGTCTGAACGTCCTGGAAATCCTGAGGCTGGGTCTCTCTGGCCTCTGTTTCCTGCTGTCTTTCCTTGCCTTCTGGCTGATCCATCTTGAGCAGCAGCGCAGTGGCACTCCTCGCCGGGGCATCCTCCACGCCATCTATACCTTCATGGGACTCAACCTGCTGGCCTCCGGACTGGTGGTGGCCTCCGGTTACTTCGTTCCGCCCCAGCAGGCGAGCGCCAGCACGTCAGCCTTGGCCGTCGACACCTATCTCGTCGATCACACCTCCTACCTCGTCGATCTCACCCAGTGGACTCCGGCCACGCTCGGCCCGGTAGTTGTAACCCGCTCCGACTACGTACAGAAAGCTTCCAACAAGCAGGACGACTACATCCTTCCCTACTTCACCACCGGCAAGAGCATCGACTGGAAGCCGCTCACCGACTCCGCCGAACAAAAGTTTTTTATGAAGTCTGATCCCGGCACCAGCGGCGTGCACTATGACTATCATCTGTTCATCGGAAAACAGCCCGCCGGCTACAGCCAGATGGTCTCCAACCAGTTCACCTTCCCCACCGGCTTCAAAAATCCCGACCATGAGTGGTGGCAAGCCTCCGCCGCCTATCCTTCCAAGGTGATCTCGGTGGTCATCCGCTTCCCGCAGGACAAGCCGTGCAAGCAGGTGGAAGTCTCAAAAATCGCCGGCATCAAAGCCAAAGAACCCATCACCGACAACGTCCCCGTCCGCACCGACGGCGGCCACGTCGTCACCTGGGTCGGCCTCAACGTCGAAGGCAACTCCCGCATCCAGTTCGATTGGGACTGGTAGACATAACCGGCGCCCACCGCGAAATCCTCGCCTGACAAACGGTCAGTCCATCCGTCGAGCTAACCTTCCTTTCGCGTCCCCGTCCCAGATGCGATAGGATGTGACCCTCGAAAGGCACCAACATGGCCACAACCCTCTCCACCGCCGCTCCCGTCGCGACAAACACCGTCACTGCTCCCGCTTCCCGCGTCGTCTCCCTCGACATTTTCCGCGGCCTGATCATGGTGGTGATGGCCCTCGACCACACCCGCGACTTCTTCACCAATCTCCGCTTCGAGCCTGAAACCCTTGCCCAGACCTACACCGCCCTGTTCTTCACCCGCTGGATCACGCATTTCTGCGCGCCCATGTTCTTCTTCCTGGCAGGCACGGGCGCCTTCTTCTACGGCCGCCGTCGCACTCCCGCCGAACTCAGCCGCTTCCTTTGGACCCGAGGCCTCTGGCTCATCGTCCTGGAATTCACCGTGGTCGGAACCGCCTGGACCTTTCAAATTCCTTTCGGCTTCTTCGGCGTGATTTGGGCCTTGGGTGCCTCCATGGTGATCGTGGCCGCGATCGTGCGCCTGCCGATCCGCTGGGTCGGAGGGCTCTCGATCGCCATGATCGTCGGCCACAATCTGCTCGACCCGCTGCGCCCCAGCCAATTCGGCTCCCTCGCATGGTTGTGGACTCTCCTTCACGCCCGCGGCGGAGTCCTTCTGCCATTCCACATTCCCAACTTCGTCCTGTTCCCGCTCATCCCCTGGGTCGGCGTGATGTCCGCCGGCTACGTATTCGGCCAACTCTACCTGCTCGAGCCCGAGCGCCGCCGAAAGCTGCTGACAATCCTGGGTTCAGTCCTGATGGCCGCTTTCCTTCTCCTGCGCCTGACTAATGTCTACGGCAATCCCCCGGTCGGCCAGGGCGGAGTTTCGCAAGGCGACTTCCACCTCCAGCCCACGCTTGAGAAAACCGTGATCCTTTTGTTGGACGTCGAAAAATATCCGCCTTCGCTGCAATTCCTGCTCATGACCCTTGGCCCATCTTTTCTGCTGCTGGCTTGGCTCGACAAGACGAAAGTGCCCCGCGGCCTCGGCCCGCTGCTCACCTTCGGCCGTGTTCCGATGTTTTTCTACATCCTGCACCTCTATGTGATCCACCTACTGGCCGTGGCAGTGGCCGCACTGCAGCACCAACCTGTCGGCTGGTTGTTTCACGGAGCATTTCTCGCAGGCTCGCCCGACGGCTACGGCTACAACCTGCCCTTCATCTATTTAATGTGGATCACAGCCGTCGCGATTCTCTACCTGCCTTGCCGTTGGTTCGCCGCGTTAAAGCAGCGGAGAAAAGCCTGGTGGCTCTCGTACCTGTGAGGTTGAACTACGAGCTACGAAAGCAAACTTCTCCGCAAGCGCAGCAAAGGGGACGCGAAGGCTCGTCCCTCCGGTCGCCTCAGTGGTCAGTTCTTTCACCCGCGCTCGTAGCTCCTTAACTCCGGCTTCCACAACACGCTGCTCCCCGCCACGCGCTTGGGAGCGTTAGCCGGAGTCGAGGGCGAACGCTCCACCTCCCCATCGTAGACAAACCGAGACATCCACCTTTTGTCAAAGCTTGTCGCTTGCCTTGCCGCGCCGCCTCATTGCATAACTCGCTCAGCGTGAAGCTCCGGCGGCCGCTCGGCTCAGGCCGTCGGCCGCGAAATTCAGGGACGACGAGAAAGCGTTCACATCAAGGAGGATGGCTGATGAAAATACTGACGGTAGTGGTAGCGGTGACATTATTGGCGTGCGCAGTTACGGTGGCCTTGCCCCACCCGAAAGCCTGGGCTGAGAGCGAGGTGCCCGTCGGCGCAGCGTCCGTCAACCTGACCACCGACCACCTGTTTCCCAACGACCCCGCCCTGGTGCGGGCCTTTATTCCGACCGGCAGCAAGAGCGTGAAATGCATGGCCACGATGAACGAGACCACGTTCGCGACCATGGGTTCGGTCTTTTTCTGTGGCGAGCGGGATTCCCCCGTCTACGGCAGTGGCGTGATGATCACGATCCTGTATCCCGCAGCCGCACCCTCAAACTATGCGACGAGCCTCACCGTGTGGCAAGCAGGCGCGAGACAATACGGCCCACCCGTTGCTTGCACGACGGCACAAATTCCTGATTGTATGTAGGTGTACGCATCAGGGAAGCTCCCCAGCCTTACGAAGGACGCGTAAGGCTGGGGCAGTCGTCTAGTCGCCTTTTCTGCTTACGAACTGCCCTTCGGATGGCCATCCCCTAGTACAGTAGTTCCATGAAGAGCAGTGTCAGTGCACGGCAACTCCTCCACAAGCACTCCTTGGGTTTGGCAACACTCGCCGTTGTATTGCTGTTGGTCGCACTCTACTCTCGGTCCAATCCCGCTACCCACTGGGGCTCATTCTTCGGAAACGCAATCGCGGACTGGTCGGGAGTCTTGGTAACCGTGATCATGACCAAACATCTCTACGAGAAAGGCTCGGCCGAGAGCAAACAACCTAAGGGCAAACTGCCGTCGGCAGTAACGGAATTCCTGCGCGAGCACTCGCTCACATTGTTTCTTGTCGTCACCGGCAGCGCGTGGGTGGTGGCATTCCGGGCGATGGACCCGGGCAGTCGCTGGGGTCAAGTCGTCGGCAACATCGTGTCCGAGTGGACCCAGATTCTCGGGCTGGTACTGATGACCAAACGCCTCATTGAGGTCGGATCCAAGGAGCGCTCAACGTAAGGCGGGTGGCCTGGCTGTTGACAGATACCCCCTCCCTCTGGCCTTGTGGAATGAGACCATGCACGCGAGAGCGGGCCAAAATCTTTAGGTTCAAAGAACTTATAGACAAAATATTCCGGATAAGGTGGGGCAACCCCAGGTTTAGAGTGGGGAGCGGGAAGGGGTCGAGTGCCCCCAGGTCTTCGGCGTTTGCCAAATCTGGCAGGGTGAGGATTGGGTTCGGGTTGACGAAGCGTTTCCGCATTACTGCGTGCAAGCTGTCGGAGACTCCTGTCATCGTCAATCGAGGAGAAATGAACCTTGAAGAATGGGATCCGGGATTGCCGAAAGCTAGTCGTGGAGAACAACACTCAGCAGCGAACTATGGACCTGCAGCCCGCCGTTGTAGTGAATAAAGCCCAATCTCCTGAACCGGTTCATGAAGAAACTGACCCGCGAGCGGGTTGTGCCGATCATCTCCGCCAGCATCTCCTGACTGATCTTGGGAACTACACTCTCGGGTTTGCCCTCCTTGCCAAAATGGGCCAGCAGTAGAAGGATCCGAGCCAGCCTCTTTTCGCTCGAATTGAAGAGCTGATCAACCAGATCTTCCTCGTAACGGACGTTCCGCGCCAACAAAAAGGCCACGAACATGTCGGAGAATTCGTGTTCCCGATGAAGCGCTTCCATCATGGCTTTCTTGTCAATTCGCAGAACAGCACAATCCGTCATCGCGGTCGCAGTCACCATGCGAAGAGGCTGACCAACCATGCAAGCTTCGCCAAAGAAATCTCCCTCACTTAGTATGCCGATGGTTGCTTCCTTGCCCGGCTTCGAGACCACCGTGAGCTTTACCTTGCCCGTCTGGATATAAAACACCGCATTAGCGGTATCCCCTTGCGTAAAGATCCCTTGTCTCTTCCGGAAACGGACGGATTTCCTGCCCTCACCGATGGTTGCGAGGAATGTATGGGGATCGAAATCCCGTCTCTTCTTAGCCGCACGGGGATTCATTGGTCTCTGCTATTGCGCTAATATCACATGCCGATTTTGATAGTCGGTTGGGTATCCCACGCACGCGGAAGATTTTTGGTTGGTTCGCATCCCTTGCACTTTGGATTTTACTTGACTGTTTTTGCGCCGCCGATATGCTGTCCCGGCTAGTGGCCGAGCCTCCTGTGCAGAATGTGCTTTTTTTATGGGGAGGATCACGTTCTGTCTCATCTGTGCTCGGTCTGCCATTTTGTGAGATAGCCGATTCACTCCCGCATCTGTGGCGCGCAAAGATCCCCAAGTCGTGCAGTCCGGCGAGCGGAGCAATGCCGCAGGAAAGCCCGTTAGCAACCTCATCCTTCTATCGATCTCCGATAGCGACTACAGCTCAATTCGCCCTCATCTCGAATACGTCGACTTGCCACACCATCTAGTCCTTCACGAGGCGGGTGGAATGCTGGAATTTGTGTATTTCCTGAATCGAGGTTTGATTTCTCTTGTCGTCGTCATGAAAGATGGAAAAACGGCCGAAGCTGGCATCGTTGGGAATGAGGGCTTTACCGGAACACTGGCGGCGGTTGGCCTGAACAGAAGCCCTCTTCAAGCGGTGGTACAAATCACGGGGGATGGGTTTCGGGTAGAGGTCGGAGCTCTGCAAAATACTTTGGAATCCGCTCCACACCTTCAAATGTTGTTGAGCCGCTATGCCGCAATTCGGGGTATGCAGATTGCGCAAACAGCCGCGTGTAATCGCCTGCACGATATTGAGCACCGCCTTGCGCGGTGGTTGCTGATGACTCAAGATAGGATGGATTCAGGGTCGCTGCGCATCACTCATGATTTTCTCGCGACGATGCTGGGGACGGATAGATCTACCGTGAGCTTGGCAGCTGGTGTCTTGCAGAGGAAGGAACTCATCGAGTACACCCGTGGCGCGGTGAAAATCGTGAACCGCAAGAAACTTGAGGACTGCGCCTGCGAGTGCTACGGGGTTATCCGACAGTACGATGGTGAGCTTGGCCTGAAATACGGAAACCGCTAGAAATTGTCCGCCAGCGCGAAGCATCGTCGATCACGCGCGCGGCCCATCCCAACCTCACTCGACATTTTGCCTGGGTGTAGGAATTTTCCCACCCCTCTATACCTATCCCCCGCTCGCATCGAGGGGGTTAGAACACAACGGGATGGAGTTGCCGCCCCCCACTGTGAATCGAGAGTGAAATTTTCTCAGTTGGTGCGCGAAGGGTTCGGTTGAGGAGGTTGGGATCGCTGCGACGGGTGCTAACGGAAGCGACACGAGAAGTTGGACGTCGGGAGAATCTAGGAGCGCCTTTGCGACGCTCCCTATCTCAGCTTTTTGCTTTGTTGTGGATAGAATCGATCTTCAGTTGCGCTTGCGCCACCTAGGGCCAGTCGGGGAGAAATGTAATAAAGTCCCGATATTCCACTTCTGCTTGCCTGAAAGCGCCTTCCGCGTCGGCTACGGAGAGTTTCGCACGAGGCACCTAATCCGAATCGGGGTGGCTCTTGATCAGAGTTTCGAGCAGTGTGCGCGCCGCAACGTACTCGGCTTTCTGCACGGCCGTCATGGCCCGGCCAAAGAGTACATTGTCTGAATGCCCGATCAGGTACTCCTTTCGGTTGCTGAAGGGGACCTCGAATTTCTATTGCTTCGTGAGGACACCCTGCACGGCAGTTCCGGGCGCGGTGTTCATGGCCTTAATCTCCTTCCCGCGGCCTATGATGACCATGCTCCAAGTGCCATCCGAGTAGGTCGCGGACATGGCGCAGTCCCGATTCACGGTATATGGTCCCGAGTCGTCGATGGGGAAAACGGCCCCACCGAAACTCGCCGTGAGTGAGCGCGAAGAGGTTCCCTGGCCGTCAAAGGAGAAGGTACCGGCGGCGGCGAGAGGAACGAATTCGCCAACCTGCTGGGGATCGCCGGTAAACGTGGTGCTGACGAAACCGCCGATGGCAAAACCGTAAGCACCTTTTACGGTGGAAGCATTACATCCATCGTCGTTAGCTTGGGCGACATTGCGATGTCCCACCATTACCAGAGCCAACGCTATTGTCGTCACGATGGCTATGGCCAGCAAAGACCTGTGTGTTCGGTGCATTGTATTTCCTCCATTCTGCCGCAATGCGATTTATCAATCGGTGACTTAGGCTAGGCCGAAATGCCTTGACTCGTTCCCAAAATGGACCCCGAACCTCATCGGACAAAGCAGGAGAGAGATGGCGTCATCAACGGTTCGTTGAGGTTGGGGCGGATACTATCGCGCTAAGAATAGCGTGTCAACGGCCCGTTGGGAGCCCTGTTGAGAGGGTTGGACATGGCGAACATCCAGTTGTCCTAGAAACCGCGTTTCTGAGTGAAAACTGTTAACAACCGCTACGACGACCGCCAGTTCGCCTGAAGGCCTGCAGGTCAGGCAACACCCGCGAAAGTAATATGCTCTGTCCCTCGTTTTTCGGACACGTGCGCTCGTGACGGCGGGAAAACTTCTGGGAACTGACGAGACGCCGCGCACGTACTGTATCTAGATGATTTGCTGCGCGACGCTTCTCATGTCATGCGGAAACTTGCCGTCACAGATCGAGAGCGTGTTGACTAACGACATGTGAGTGCGTCTCTTGGTTCAGTCATGAATTCTTCGCTGCCTTGGGGCCACGTTCGCCTCAACCTGAAAGTCTAGATGAGGAGAAACGGATGCGGACCCTGATCTGGGTTTTGCTGCTGACAGGCTGTTCTTACTCACAACAACTCACCGCGCACGACGATGTCCATCCGAGGGAGGCGGAATCGATTCTGATTGCGAGCTGCCGGACGGTGGGCGAACGGTTAGCGATACCGATGCCGAATCCACGGGTTGAATTGCGTTTGGGTGAAGGAAAGGATGCGGTAGAAAGCGAAGAAGCTGTGCATATCATTCACATGCGACGTTGGCGTAGGGCTGTTTTTAAGCGAGCTGCGCTGGTCGTTTGTATGCGAGAAGCGGAATTCGAGATTGTGCCGCAGTTGTTCGATAAGGTGCCCGACTATTGACCTGGGTTTGCTAGAGCCATGAACAACGAGTCTCGTCACAACGGAGGGCGATCGATACACCGTTTCGCCGTCGAAAGGCACCTTATCCCAGAGCCTCGGAATCCTGGGTTAGGGGCTCACTGTACCGACGCTCAGTGCGATAAAATCTCTCGCCGTGGTCAAGTGCTCTGAATGCGGGACTGCATTCTCCGAGACCGCCAATTCCTGTCCCTCGTGCGGTCATGTCGCCGTCGTGCTCGATACTCCGACCCTTGAATCAGATGTAAGGGATGTGACGCCGCCCAGCCCAAAGGGGCTTCAATATAAGCAAGGAGAAGGATCTTCACCGGGTACGGTTCTCGTGGGACGGTACAGGGTCATCGCTCTGCTTGGGCCCACATCTGAACCTGTATCTACTTCAACCGCTCCCACACCGATTGAATGTTCACCATAGCCCCTGCCCTCAGCATCGGCGTATTGCGCACATGCATGCGATCGCCCTCTACAGTGACGAACCGCGTTTGGTTGCGCTGCGGCTCTCCGGATCGCGGAGTACTCCGCGAGGCCCCATAATGTTTCTGCGCTTTTGCTTTTCGCCTGCCGCCTTTCGGAGCCTTCTGGGATGACACAAATCTTCCTCTTCGCCGTTTCTCTGCGCGCGGAAACCTTCACATTGAGCGCCGGACCCGTTTGAGGGGTCCTGCGGGGTGCGGGGGTCACACCCGACGCGAAGAGGCTTGCCCGAGGCTGGATCTCCACGGCCCGGTTGGCCTCTCTCTTATGGGGAAGAGAACTACCATGTCTTCCTTTATGAAGTGAGAGATTTCATCGAAGCCCACAACAGAGTGGCCGATGTTGATTCTTACCTCAGCATCGTCGATTTCTGGATGGCCCCTATGCAGCTCATCGACGATGTGTCGCAGTTGTTCGAACTTCATTTTTCATTCCTCCTGCAGCGGCGGGGATCGTTAATTCTCCGAAGGCTTTTCGACTTTGTCAATCACCAACACGTCGGTCTCCGCCCTGGTAGATTCCAGCTTCACTCCCAGTTGCTGCTGAATGGCCGTGAACAGATCCGGTTGCGTTTCGGCTCTCTGGGAGGCTTCGGCAGTTCGCCCGGCGCGCCAAGCGGGGTGAACTGAGTCGTCTCATCGGGCGTCCATTGCAATTGGAAGTCGAACCGCCCCTTCAGCCCGGTTTGATCCACCACCGGGCGATCCAGGTGTGCTTGCATGACGCCCGCGACTTGCTCCATGGTGGCGTCGTGCACAGGCCAATTACCGGGCCCGCTGGGAACCAGCTTGGGGAAGGGACTGGCGGCCTCGTCCCACGTGCGCTTGATGTCCTCGGGATCGACCGACGGAATCAACTCACCTTCTGCGCAGGTCTTGAACTTTGGAGCTCGGAGGTCTGCCATGATCGGGGACGATAGCACAGAACGATACGGCTGTATGGGGAGGGAGTACTGCTCCAATCCGCGCCGTGAGTTTACAACTGGCGAAAAATCGCGGTTACACTCATTCAGCAATGAAGGGTAGGAGCACCGTGTTGAACGACATGACTCCGATTCTGCTTCGTACCTCGACTGCAACCCTAAAAATCCACCCCAACGAGGATGCTTGGAGCCAAGTACAGTTGACTACAGTAGGCATGAGTCGCCCGCTTGGCGCTGAGACGCTCAAATACCTTACCACGCATATTCGAGCCTTTTTGTCAGACCCCGCCCCCGGAGAGCGCTGGGTGCTCAGCCTCTCGGAACTGCATGTGTCCGTTTACGGAGAGCACCTCGCAGAAGGGGCCGTACTGCATTCTCAAGATGCCCACGCCAAACTGTTCGCTGATGTAGCGATCACCGCCGCCGAGAAAAACCAGTGGATTCAGGAACTCACACGGTAGGAGAGTGCTTGTTTCGTCGGATTACTGTTGCAAAATCTTAGAGCTCTATCGACAAGTGCGCCGGCGCCGAGTGGTTGGGTGGGCCCGAGTGTGTTCCGCCGGGGCACTTGCGATAGGGGGATTTGGACGAAGCCGCTGGCGTTTGCGGCGGACGCGGGGGAGCTTATGGGATT
>DATMPS010000105.1:0-2560 GCA_035567435.1 Terriglobales bacterium
CGCAAGGCCATGTGCAGCTCGGCCCAGATCGCCTCCCAGACACCATCTCGCTGGAACTTGCGAAAGATGGTGTAGACCGTCGAACGCGGCGGAAAGCTGTCGCGCGGCAGAAAGCGCCAGGGGCAGCCGGTGCGCAGCAGATAGAGAATGGCGTTCGTCGCCGCCCGCATGTCGGCCTTACGCGGTCGCCCGCCCGGCGATGCCCTCGGGGATCAAGAGGCTCCAGCCGCCCTCGCCCTCCCGCCGATATATCCGACGGTATTCCTCCACTCACATCGCTGTTCGCCATCACCGTCAATCACGCGATTCGGCGCCGCGCAACACGCTTTTGGGTCAGGCTCTCAGCCTCCGCCGACGCCTCGATAACGGCTGTTTGCTGCCCCGCTATGTCCAGCAGCTGCCTCATCTGCTGCCGCTGCTCCGGAGAGAGCCTCGAAAAATCGAGCTTCTCTTTGCCCTCAGAATCGCTGTTCGGGTCGTATTCCTTTGGCTTGCCAAGCGTCCGTTCGGTGAGGCCGAGGCAAGCGACCGAAACCACCCGCGGATCAACGTCGAGCTTCGAGAGGGGTATCCATTCGCCCGTGACTTCATCGGGATAGAGGCCGGCAAGCTCGCCGAGTCTTCGCACGGCGGCTGGCGTAAGCTCCCGAGCGAGCTTCATTGCCTCGTGATAGAAGCCGGACTTGCCGGAGGGGTTGCCGGATTGGCCCTTCTGCCACAACGGCGCAGGTGAAGGGATACGCTCCAGCGCGCGCCCGTGCGAGTCGCGCCGTGGTCGCTGAGCGGCGGGAACCGCTCTTCGTGCCCCGGAGCAGACCTCGCCAAGGCACCCTGAATGGCAGCGTCGGGTGTGGCAAGCCGTCCTTTCCGGGACCAGGCGGCGGCGAGGCCACGCCACAAGCCGCCGTTCGGGGATATCTATCAATATATTTAAGATCAGGCGCTTTGCTTGGGACCTAACCCCCTACGGCCTCGATCACTTCCAAATCGGCGGTCATGACCTTGCCTTTGGTTTCCGGTCCCAGGTACACCGCGATGATATATAGGATTGTCGTACCAACCGTGGCGAACAGCATTGGCGTGGCAAAGCCCATGCCCTGGTTCACCGCGAAGTAGGTCAATATCGGCGCGACGGCCGCACCCCAAACCGCTCCCTGGTGGTAGACGAAGCCGGCGGCGGTGGCTCGTACTTCGGTCGGAAAGCGTTCCGACAACCAGCCGGGGTTCAGGGCGTCTTTACCACTGAAGAAGCAGATGAACAGCAGGAAACACCAGAAGAACATCGTGTGGTCAACCTGCGTGAGATACAGCGGAATAAGAAACAACGCGACGGTCATGGGGATCATCAGTGCCCAGCGCCGTCCGACGCCTTCCGACACCGCGCCCCAGAAGCCGCATGCGAGGAACGTCAAAATGTTGGCCCAGAAAACCGGCGTTGCCACCTCGGCCGGCGTCCAGCCCAACTCTTTCTGCAGATAGGTGCCGAGCATCGCCCAGACGGCGTAGTAGACGCAGAAATTCATGGCCATCCACAGGCACCCTGTCAGGGTGTTGTACAGATATTTGCGCTTGAAGATGGCGAACAGCGGCAGCGTCACCTGACGCTGGGTAACATTCTGGATCTGCTTGTTTTGAGTCCAGACCTCCGGCTCTTTCACGTAGAACCGGATCCAGACGCAAGCCAAAGCCGGCAACACGCCTAAGATCAGCATACCCCGCCAGCCATAGCCCTTATGCCAAGCTTCGAACGGAGCGTAGAGGAAGCCATACGCCAGCGCGGACAACGCAAAGCCCAGCCCCCACGACCCTTGCAGCACTCCGGACATCAGTCCCCGCGACCGAGCCGGCCAGGATTCCATCGCCAGCGCCGCGCCGGCCGGCCACTCCGCGCCCATTCCGATGCCGAGCAGCGCGCGGGTCACGAACAGGAACGTGAAGGTCGGCGAGAACCCGGCAAGCAAGTTACACACCGAATACCACAGGATCGAAATCATCAGCGGTGCTCGGCGTCCCATACGGTCGGCCAGCCAGCCGGAGGCTGTCGCACCACCGAGCCGCATGACCAAGGTGACCGAGAAAACCGCGGTCACTTCGATGATCGGAACGCCAAACTCCTGCGCGATCGGCGCCATAATGAGCAGGAAGACGGTGAAGTCGAACGCATCGAGCGTCCAGCCCATCCAGGCCGCGAAATAAGCGTACCATTGGTCTTTGGTGGGTTCTTTCCACCACGGTACGTTGGCCGCGCCCGAGGCGTATGCCGACATTGTTCTTGGTCCTCGATTTTATGTTTCAATCATTGGATGTGATCTTGCCTCTCGCCGAGGCGATTCAGCAAAGAAATTCCGCCGCATCGGCCGTAAGATCAGGCAAACTGCCTGTGACGGGAAACCCGCAGGTCTCGGTTGCTCACGGGTAAGCCCAAACGCGGGGAGGCGACCCTCCTCGATCGAGGATAAGTCTTTGAGGATCACAGTCCCCCTTCCTCACGCAACCGAGTGCCGTGAGTCTAGCGACCGCGTCGTGCGCTCTAAATGACCTTGTGGGGCAGACCTTTCCG
>DATMPS010000106.1:0-45136 GCA_035567435.1 Terriglobales bacterium
GCACTTCTTGAATCTTCATCGCCCGCTCCACAGCGGCCTTCGAGTAAGAGAACATGCTTGCCATGTTCTCTCACTCTCACCGCCTGCAAAGCGGACATATCACGTGCTAATTCGACCGGACATTTGATGTGCTAACGACAATTTCCACGCCAATGCCTGTTCGTAGCAAATTAAAATGTCCGCTTTTCATAGCAAGTGAAATGTCCGGTTTAGTTAATCTCCCGCAGCAGCCGGAGCTGTGGGAAAGTGGGAATCCCGCGCTCTTTGCGGGATTTCCAAGCGCGGTGGAAAAGTCTGGTTTTGGACTTTTCCACGGCGCGTCTTTTCCACAGCTCGTGACGCGCCGATTTTTTCCTTGTCCAATGACACTCCGTCCGCACGGTAGTGCCCCAGACGCTGGGGGCCGTAAGTAAGGGTGAAAGTTCCGTCCAAGTGCTGATGCACGGTGACCGTGCACCCGGCCAGGGTGGCGCGCCAACGCACCGGTTCAATCTGCAAGCGCAGGTTCTGAATGCTTACCGTATTGTCGCGGTTGACCGTACGTTGGAACTGCAGCGCGAAGATCAGGTCCAGATGTCGGCTGGAGCGGCGCACAAAGGCACTGCCACGCTGCGCTGCCGGCACCTGAAAGCGAGCATTGAACTCGGCGATGTAATGCTCACGCAGAAAGCGATTGGCGGCCTCCAAACTGTGGATTCCGCGCAGCCGCAGCTCCTGCGGCAAGCGTCCTTGCCAGGTGCCAAAGTTGCGTTCCGAACGACCGCGCGCCTGCGGCGAATAGGCAGGAATCATCTGCACTCCCAACTCGCGTAACGCTCGGCCTACTTGCGTTAGCCGGTGCGGATCGATTTTGCCTCCTGCCTTTGGGGTAAGCCAGAAGTGGCTGCCCCGGTCACTGTACAAGGCACAGAACACTCCCTTCTGGGCGATGACTTCCTTCAACCCGGCCATCACCGTCAGCGTCGATTCTTCCTCGGTCAGCTGCGCGTAGTAGATCTCGCTGGTGGCATCGTCCAGGATCACGATCAGGTCATACCAGCGCTCGTCCTGGAACCACCGATGATGGCTTCCGTCGATATGCAGCAGCATGCCCGGCAAGGGACGCCGCGCCCGGCGCTTGCGATGTACCCCGCGCTGACGCTGCCGCGCTACCCAACCGGCCCCTTGCAAGACCGACTTTACCCAGGTGTAACTCAGATCAATCTCATGCTGCTCGCGCAACTTCTCGTGAAAATGCCGGACATTCAAATCGAAATACTTGTCCCGATATAGCGCCAGCACCTTCTCCACCGTGGCCATGGGCACGCGCTTGGGGGAGGGCTGGCCGCGACGCTTGTCGAACGTACTTTCGTAGCCAAACTCCTCATAGCGTTCGCGAATACGGCGCAGATGCCGGTCGCTAAAACCCAGAATCTCGGCCGCTTGCCACCAAGTGATCTTCCGCGCCATGGCCCGCAACAGCACTTCTTGAATCTTCATCCCCCGCTCCACAGCGGCCTTCGAGTAAGAGAACATGCTTGCCATGTTCTCTCACTCTCACCGCCTGCAAAGCGGACATATCACGTGCTAATTCGACCGGACATTTGATGTGCTAACGACAAGCACCACTAAGCAGCTTGACAACACCTGCGCCGACACCGCAGAATGCGCGCCATCTGCGGCGAATCTGCGCCAGGTACTCGATGCCACGGCCGAGAATTTTCACCGTTATCACTCTGCTCACAATTCTGGCGACAAGCGGCCTGTCAGCCCAGGACCGTTCGCACGCGCGGTCGATGGTCATCACACGCTACGGAATCGTTGCCACCAGCCACGTGCAGGCATCGGCAGCCGGGGCGCAAATTCTGGCCAAAGGTGGCTCGGCCGTCGATGCAGCGATTGCCGCCAATGCAGTCCTGGGCGTCACCGAGCCCATGATGAACGGCCTTGGGGGCGACCTGTTCGCCATCTATTGGGACGCCAAGACCGGCAAACTTTACGGGCTCAACTCCAGCGGATGGGCGCCGCAGGGACTCACGCCGGATCGGTTGAAATCCAAAGACGTAGGCGCAATGCCAGAAGCGGGCATTGACACGGTGACGGTGCCCGGGGCAGTTGCCGGGTGGAGCGCTCTCCGCGGACGATTCGGAAAACTCGCGTGGAAGGAAGTCTTTCAACCGGCCATTTTCTACGCTGAACAGGGGTACCCGGTGCCGGAGTTGATTGCTGGGTTCTGGGGCGCCGCTGCCGATGCGGTTTCACATGACTCGGAAAGCCGGCGAGTCTACCTGCCGGGCGGCAAGCCCCCGACGGTCGGGCAGATCTTCACGAACCCGGATCTGGCAAACGCGTTGCGCCTGATTGGTGACCAAGGGTCAGCCTCGTTCTATAAGGGTGCGATCGCCCGCGCTATCCTGCAGACTTCGGAGGCAAAAGGCGGGACCATGTCGGCCGATGACCTGGGGCAATTCGTGCCGGAATGGGTCGACCCTATCTCGATCACTTACCGAGGTTGGAGGGTCTACGAGCTTCCGCCGAACGGGCAAGGAATGGCTGCTCTGGAAATGCTGAACCTCATGGAGACAACACCGGCGTCGCCCGATGGGCCGCTCAGCGTCGCCGAACTCCACGAGAAGATCGAAGCGATGAAGCTGGCCTATGCCGACCTGCATCGCTACGACGCCGATCCACGCTTCGCCAAGGTTCCGGTGAAAGGGCTCCTCTCGAAGGACTATGCCAAGGAACGGGCGCGGCTGATTGATCCGAACAAAGCGAACTGTGCTGCCGGAGCGGGCGCGCCACCAATGAGCGAAACCACGTATCTATCGGTGGTCGATCGGGAGGGGAATATTGTGTCGCTGATCCAGAGTAACTACTCGGAGTTCGGGTCAGGTATCACGGTGCGCGGCATGGGCTTCGTGCTGCAGAACCGCGGAGCGCTCTTCTCTCTGGATCCCACTTCGCCCAACGTTCTCGCACCGCGCAAGCGGCCTTTTCATACCATCATTCCGGCGTTCATGGAACATGGCGACCAGCATATCGGTTTCGGGATCATGGGCGGGCCGAACCAGCCACTCGCGCACGCGCAGTTTGTCTCAAACATTGTGGACTATGGCATGAACCTCCAGGCCGCGCTAGAAAACGCGCGTTTCACGGTGAGCGACAAGCAGGGCTGCAATATAGTGATTGAATCGCGCGTGAAATCAGAGGTCCGCGACCAGCTCACGTCGAGGGGACACATTTTGCAGGTGGATCGCGAGTACTCCACGAATATGGGGCGGGGGCAGGCGGTGTTGCACGATTCGAAGACGAAGGTGAACTACGGGGCCTCCGACGCGCGGGCCGACGGCTCGGCGGAGCCGGAACCGCCGCCCCTGTAGAAGATTTTGGAGAATCGTAATCATGCGCTACCTGGTACGAGCGCGGGTGAAGCCCGGCGGCGAAGGTGCCTTGCTGCGCGCGATTGAGGACGAGACTCTCGGGCAGGGGTCTGTGGCCGAGGGCGAGTACTTGCGCAATATGAAAGAGGCGCGGCTCTTTGAGGACGGCACGGCGCGCTGGGTTGAGGTCTGCTACTGTCCAACGCCGCTGCTGGAGGAGCGTCCGTACTGGGAAAAGCACTTTGCGTTGACGCAGATTCAGGATGCGCATGACCGGCGGAAGTGCCGGGACGCGAACGGGTCTGAGCCGTGGGCTTGCGGGGAATGCGATTGCACGGAGTGGCTGGAGAGGAAGCTCGCGAGGATGGGGGAGCCGTTTGTGGAGCGGCTGCGGCGGAAGCGGTGACCTCAGGCGCTAAGGGGCAGCTGATTTCCGAGTCTCAACGGCACGAATGAGCTCGCGCCGTTTCCTGTGAAAAGATTCGTCGCGGGCTGTGCCGAGGACGAACAGCAGATTCCTCCTGCCTCGCTCGGCTCGCGCGTCGCAATGACCATAGCGGGTGCTCTCATCACGAAAGGGGTTCGCCTAGCGCTTCGGGGCAGCTGCCTAAGATGAGAGCTGGGGCGAGAGACTCCTTCGACGCTACCCAGGCCAAAGCCTTGCGACAGCCGGCGGGACACCCGCGTTAAGAATCTGCAAACCGCGCCGCTTTACGCCGCCGCGGCGATGCGGCGAATTAAGTCTTCCTGCTCGGACTTGTTTTCGGCGCCGATGGTGAAGGCGTCGAGCAAGTCGAGCGAGAGGGCGTACTTGATAGCATCGTCCTGGCGGTTGCGCAGGTCGCCGGCGCCCAGAATCTTCATGCCGACCACGCCCTTGCCTGCGGCTTTCATTTCTTTGATCACGCTGACGACCGTGTCGGGCTTCGCGTCCATGTAGGCGCCGATGGGGTTGATGCGTACCAGGTCGACCTCGACCCAAGGCGATTTGGCGGCGGCGCGCAGGGCTTCGATCGAGTGGCAGGAGCAGCCGTGGGCGCGGATGGTGCCCTTATCCTTGGCTTCGGAGAGCACGTCCTGGGCGCCCTTGAAACGCTCGGTCCAGTCGGCTTCGGTGAGGCAGTGCATGAGGCAGATGTCGATATAGTCGGTGCCGAGTTCTTTGCGGAAGCGGTCGAGGTCGGCGCGGACCCCGGCGGCGTCGCGTGCCCAGGTCTTGGTCAGGACAGTGACTTTGTCACGCGGAACGTGCTTCAAGGCTTCGGCCACGTGGGGATGGCTGCCGTAGGAATCGGCCGAGTCGAAGAATCGCAGG
Source organism: Terriglobales bacterium (assembly GCA_035567435.1). Lineage (GTDB taxonomy): Bacteria > Acidobacteriota > Terriglobia > Terriglobales > Acidobacteriaceae > Gp1-AA133. The sequence goes on from DATMPS010000106.1 coordinate 4,675, forward strand.
CCGTGGTCGTAGCCGTTGAGGAGGAGATCAGAGAGGGCCTTCACGCCGAGATCGCTCTGGTGGGAATGATGGCCGGTGCCCACGGTGCCGGTGCCCATCGCCAGGCGGCTGGTTTTGATACCGGTGTTGCCGAGCGCGATTGTGTCGGCAGCGGTGAATTTGCGCGGCAGCGGCGGGATGGGAGGTATCGCGCGCAGCATTCCGCCGGCAAGACCCCTGGACCCGAGCCAGCCGGCGCCCAATACGCCTGCCGCTCCAACGATGAACTCCCTGCGCTTCATGGCGATTCCTCCTTGCGACTGGATTTGTCGGCTGCTGGATTGACCGTGCCTCCGAGGTTACGGTTTGCGGTCAAGACATAACAGTTGGAACGACGGGGGGCGACGCACGTCGTACCTGCACAGAAACTGAAGCGGGCCCTGGTTCCGGGAAATCTAAGCACTATTGTCTGCCGCGTTGGCTTCCATGGGAAGAGAGAAATGACAAGAACTATCGGCATCCTGGCAGGAATGGGACCGCGATCGACTGCGCCATTCGTGGATATGGTCGTGACCGAATGCCAAAAGCAGTATGGGGCACGCCACACCGAGGACTTTCCGCACATGCTGATCTACGCGCTGCCGGCACCGTTTTACATGGACCGTCCCACGGACCATGGGCGCGCGCAGGCGGTCGTGATCGCGGGGTTGCAGCGACTGGAGAGTATGGGGGTGGACTTCATCGCGATGCCTTGCAACACGGCGCACACCTACTACCCAGCGCTGGCGGCGAGCATTCGGGTACCGCTGCTCAACATCGTCACGGAGGCTTGCGGCCGCTTGCGCGATTTCCAGCGGATCGCGGTCTGCGCGACGGAGACTACGATCAATTCCGGGCTGTACCAGACGGGGATCGCCGCGGCAGGCAAGGAGTTTGTACCCACCGACGGCGTCCAGGGGAAGGTCAGCGAACTGATCACGGACATCGTCGCGGGCCGGGAGCGAGCGCAGCTGCGGGCGCTGTGGAATGAGTTTGTCGAGGCAGCAGTCGATCAGGGTGCAGACGCCTTGCTCGTGGCGTGCACCGAGCTGAACGCGCTGGGGGATCTCGGGGACAAGCGAATCCAGATCGCCGATGCGACGGTGGCGCTGGCGCGGGCAACGGTACGGAAGTACCTGGAAGGTAGTGCCAGACCGCACCTGGCGGCCGACTGAACCAATCGGCCGCCGGTTCTCGTTCCCGATGCGCGCCGCAATCTATTTCTTGGGACGCGACTCCGGAGGCACCATCCCGGCGACCCGGTAATAAACCACCAACTGCCCGTAATGCTCGCCGCCGTGTTCGACCAGTCCGTACGCGAGATCGGAGAGGGGCACGGTGCGACCGCCTTCGCCTTCGACCACCGGACGGTTCATTCCAGCGTCTCCCTCTTTCTGAATCTGCGTGGCACCTTCGGCAAATGACTTTTTCAGGTACGCGACGATGTCGGCCTTGGTCTTGTGATGGGCGCGGGATTCATCGTCGATCGGTTTCTTGCCCTGGGCGATGTCGGTGAAGTAGTCATTCGAGCCGGCCACGTGCAGCAACTGTTCGGCGAAACTGCGTTGGGTGGGATGCGGTTTGAAGTCGTACTTGTCCTCGGGAAAGTCCTCGGCCATGGCGATGATCTTGCGGCCGATCACGTTCCAGGCCGCGAGGGCTGCTTGCGAGGGGGTTACCATTTTCGCCGCGCTCGGGGATTGAGCGAACGAGGGTACGGACAGGAGAATGAGACAGCCAATCAGCAGGCTCACGAAACCTCTCTTCATACGCCGGTGCCTCCATTGTTTATGTGCATTTTGGGCGGGCCTATCTTAGTCGTAAATGGTGCGAATGGGAACCCGCGGTTCGGTAGTGATCGCCCCTAACCAAGGCATCCGTGGGAAGAGGGGTGGTCGGGGCTGGAGGTAGGGCACGCAGCCACGGGGTCTTTCGACTTCGTTCGGCTTCGCCTCACTTCGCTCAGGATGCCAGTGTTAACTTTTCGCGGAGTGCGCGCTGAAACCACATCATTGTTAAAGCTCTTGCAACGTGAACCCTTACGAATCCTTTACGAACGTTTTATTCGTTCCTGACCCGGCCAGGTATCCAATGGAAGTGTGGCCGGGACGCTGGCAAGCTGCCGCGTCGCCGACACCAGGAGAACCTGATGTCAATCGAGCAAACCATTTCGGCAGAAGAACTGGCGAAGCTGTTTTATCAATACCGGCAAACCCTGGCTCCAATCTTTGAATGCGAAACCAGCGAGACGCCGGCCTCGTGGGAAGCGGTCCGGTCCAGAGAGCGCAAGCTGATGATCGCGACGGCGCGATTGGTCCTGTCCGACTTGGCCAACCTGAGCAAGCAGCGCGAAACGCCAACGCGCGAGGAAGCTACACCGCGGTCTTACTTCGCCAAGCCAGGCCAGGCGGAGTGGGGCTGCTGACATTTCCCGCGTCCTTGTCGCCCGGCTCTGTACTCCGGTAAGATTCCGCTGCCATGGATTCGGCCACTCGTCAATTCCGGCTTCCGCCGAGTGCCCTTCCGGCCGCGGAGCGGCGAATCCGCAACACACTGCTGATCCCGCAGATGTCGCTGGTTGTGATCGGTGTCTTGCTCTCGCTCTTCCTGTTCGTTCGCAACGCCAACCTACGAACTACGCTGGCCGTGGCCGGGTTCGACGCCGTATTTTTCACTTACATCGCATTCGTCAGTCCGAGGCGGATGCACGACCGACTGGTCAAGCTCTGGAACAGCTACGTGCTCGAGGTCGGCCCGGACTACCTGCTCCGCCGGCAAGCCGACACTCCCGAGGTTCGGCTGTCGTTTGCTGCGATCAAGAACGTGGAATACAGGCCCGGACACTCCCTGCGGGTGATCGGGACGGCCAAGCGCCAGATGATCGGCATTCCTGAGAGCATCGAACACCTGGACGAAGTCTTTCAGACCGTGACCGCCCTCGCGCCGGTCACGAGGACAACGAGTAACCGGGCCTTTCGAACGAATGCGCTGCTGGCGCTGGGGTTTGGAGCATACCTGGTGATGTTGTGGGCGGCCTCGCCGTGGGTTGTGGTGCCGCTGGCGACGGGAATTTCAGGCCTGATTCTCTGCTTCGTCGTGTTTATGCAGCGCAGTCCGAACGTCACCCTGCACGCCAAGCGAACGGGCTGGCTCTACCTGATTTTCGTTCTGACCTGCGGGGCGAAAGTTCTAGCCGTGATCGGACCGCTCTTGCGACACTAGGGACTGCGCATGCCCGGCGCTGTGATTGCCATTTCTGTCGTGCTGTTGGTGATGGTGGTGGTGATTGTTGTGCAAGATTTCACTGGGTATGAAAGTTCCAGCCGGCTCGGCAGCATTGCTACGAGCGTTGGAATCGTCACTGCCATCGGGTTCGTTGTCTTTGGAGCGGTCGAGCGCATGCGGCTCTATCACGGGCCGGGTTTCTTTGTGTCCAGAGGCTTGCTTGCGTCGGTGGTGGCGATTATTTGTATCTGGTACGCCTTCAACGATGATGTGCAGCGGCGGAAGTAAGCAAACTGCCGCCGGGCCGGGGTAGAAAAGTCGCTGGAGCTGGTGGCACCGTAAACAGACGCGAGCTCCTCCGCCTCGGTTCGGCTGTTGCCTCTCTCCGCTCAGGATGACATGTCAATATTGCGCAGCGTGTTTTACACATCGACCAAGTATCCCGAGAGCGACATGCGGGCCAAGGCATTGCCCAGATCGGAGTCGCGATCGGCGCGGAGCATGACCGTGGTTTTCGGGTCGGCGTAAAGGCGCACCACCTGGCCGGCGCGGAAGTAGTCGGGAGCACCGAAGGTCCCCATGGCATCGGTGTCGAGATAGTGCCGGGTGCCGGTGGCTACGCCGCCGATAGTGGTGATCACCGAGAACAGACATTTCTGGCCGGTCGGCATAAAAGCCTCGCCGGAGACGTATTCGATGACAAGGCGTTTCTTGGCGGGCACGGTGACGAAACCGTTCTGGCCGCCGAAGCCGGCGGGCATGCTGATATCGACGGCGGCCTGGAACGGCTGCCGGGCTGGGTTGTCCTGATCGCACACCGGCGTGCACTTGCGGCGTCTGCTTTTCGCTACCCTCTTCATAGCCTGCCTCCTGGGAATCGCGAGCCCGGGTCCCTTCCCCCTCATTCGATAGTGCGCGGCGCGCGGCCAGCGTTTCAGACCTCGCGTGGGAATGGGAGTAGGTTGTAGTCGGGGCGGTTCCGAAGCGGTTACGTTCGGACGAGAGCCTCCGCGTTTTGGGGTTGCGGGTTCGATGTTATCTTGGAGGGTCGTCGCGTCGAACGACGTAAAACTCAATTTCATGGACATCCTGAAGCAGCTTTTTGAGCGGCACTTCCACTCGCCGGCGGAACGGGTGCAGCCGTTGCAGGGGCAACTGAGCGCCTCGGGAAGAAACATCGTCCGCCTCGCCAACGATAGGGTCAGTGCGATTGGCATTGTGTACGGCGTGCGCGAGGAGAATGCGGCGTTTCTGGAATTCTCTCGACATTTCCGGCGGCACGGGTTGCCGGTGCCTGAGATTTATGGCGAGGACTTGAGCCAGCGCGCATACCTGGAAGAGGACCTCGGGGATACGACGCTGTTTGAGTTTCTTTCAGCGCATCGGACGGGTGAGAACATTCAACCCGAGGTGGTCGACGCCTACCGCAAAGTGGTGGCGGTACTGCCGCGGTTCCAGGTGGAAGCGGGACGGGATCTGAACTACGGCGTGTGTTATCCACGAGACAGTTTTGATGGCCAGTCGATCGCCTGGGATTTGAACTATTTCAAGTACTACTTTCTTCGCCTGGCGGGAGTTCCGTTCAACGAGCAGGCCCTGGAAGACGATTTCGGGCGCTTGACGACGTTCTTGTTGAGCGCCCCTCGCGACTATTTTCTGTACCGCGATTTCCAGTCCCGCAATGTCATGCTGCGGGAGGGACGGCCATTTTTTGTGGACTATCAAGGCGGCCGCAAGGGGGCGCTGCAGTACGACATCGCTTCCCTGTTGTACGACGCCAAGGCCGACTTGCCGCCGAATTTACGGCAGCAATTGCTCGATCACTATCTGGACGAACTGGCGCGGTTCATTCCGCTAGACCGCGACCGATTCCTTCATTATTACTACGGCTACGTGTATATCCGCATCCTGCAGGCGTTGGGGGCCTATGGTTTTCGCGGCTTCTACGAGCGCAAGACGCATTTTCTGCAAAGCGTCCCGTACGCACTAAAAAACCTGCGCTGGCTGCTGCACAACGTTACGCTGCCGATCGCCCTGCCCACGCTGCTGGGCGCCTTCAACAGCATGCTGGGGTCTGAGAAATTGCAGAGCCTGGCAGCGGACGGCGAAAATCTGACGGTGCGGGTGTTCAGTTTCTCCTTTCACCGGGGCCTGCCGAAGGACGAGAGTGGAAACGGCGGCGGCTTCATCTTCGACGGACGCAGCCTGCCCAACCCCGGCCGCGAAGAGCGCTTCAAGGCCCTGACCGGAAACGACGCGCCGGTGATGGAATATCTGAACCAGCAGGAGAGCGTGCACCAGTACCTGGCCAGCGTAATGTCGCTGGTGGACGCGAGCGTGCAGGACTACCAGCGGCGGCACTTCAAGAACCTGATGGTGTCGTTCGGGTGCACCGGCGGACAACATCGCTCGGTGTACCTGGCCGAGCAACTGGCAAAACATCTGCGCGGGCGGGACGGAGTGGAGGTGGTGGTGCGCCACCTGGGGCTGGAGAGCCTGTCTTCATGAAGGCGATGATCCTGGCCGCGGGCCTGGGTACGCGCCTGCGACCGCTCACCGACGATCGTCCGAAGGCGCTAGTAGAAATTGCCGGCCGGACGATGCTGGAGATCACGCTGGGGCGCCTGCGAACCATTGGGATTCAAGAAGCCATCATCAACGCGCATCACTTCGCCGACCGGATCGTCGAATATCTCACAGCGCACGACAACTTCGGGATGCGGATTGAGGTCTCGCGCGAACCCGTGTTGCTCGATACCGGGGGCGGCCTGAAAAAGGCCGCTCCTTTTTTTCTCGAGGAAGGCGGGGCGCGGGACGAGCCCTTCCTTTTGCATAACGTCGATGTCCTCAGCACGATCGAGCTGGGAGAAATGCTGCGGGCGCACGAGGAGCAAGATGCTTTGGCCACGCTGGCGGTGCAAGCCCGGCCGACCTCCCGCTATCTGCTCTTCGACGAGCAACTTCGGCTTTGCGGCCGGCGGGCCGGGCGCGAAGGAGCGCCTGAATTGGTACGCCGCACTCAGCCAGTGGAGGCGCTGGCGTTCTGCGGCATCCACGTGGTTTCTCACCGATTCCTGCGTATGGTGACCGAGGAGGGAGTTTTCTCTATCCTCACGCCCTATCTGCGTTTGGCCGCCGAAGGGGAAAGAATTGTCGGGTATCGCGCCGATGAATATTACTGGCGAGACCTCGGCAAGGCTGACCAGGTGAGACAGGCGGAACAGGATCTGAAAAATAAGGTGGTGCGGCAGTAATCCCGGCAAGACATCCGGTCTTTCTGGAGTGTCCCCCACGACTGCCCGATTCGCCTGGGCTATACTCTCGCGCGCAGACTCGGTCAGCCTGCCACGGGCTCGCCATAGTTCGAACCGAGGAAGGTGATGGGCTTCAAGCGCTTCGCTGCGACGATTCTGGTCGTCACCTTCATCCTCGGCATCAGCTCAGGATCGGCCTTCGCCTCTGAGAAGACCGACGTAGGCGCAGCGGTTTATCGGCATTTCGATAACCTCGACAACGATAAACTGGAAACGGCGCTGGCGATGTGTGACTCGCAGGTGTCGATTCTCGAGGAATTTCCGCCGCACGAGTGGCACGGCCCGACGGCGTGTGCCGATGGGTGGAAGGCGTTGGGTGCCTACAGCGAGAAGAGTGGGATTAGCGATGGGGACGCCACGCTGGGCCCGCCGTGGACCGTCGACGTCAGCGGAGATTGTGCGTATTTTGTTGCTCCCGCGAAGCATTCGACAAACGGGCGCCCGGTGCTCATCCCTCAGCGAGGGGTGGTCGCCTCAAGCCAATCCTCTACGCTCCTCTGCTCCGGCGCCGGTGGTAAGCTTCGCGCGGCGAAGGGGTCGTATTTTACCCGCTGATCGTCATTGAGCACGGCGCGGATCTGCTCCACGGCGCTGTCCTGAAGGGCCCGGAATTTTTCGATCCGAGCACCTCCTGAACTCGAGGGATCACGCCGGATGCGCCAGGCTTGCTGCTGCCGTTGTTCCAAGATCTTCTTTACGGCGGACTGTTGTGCTGCACTCAGGTCCAAGGCCTTGGCGAACAGCCTCATGCGAGCGTCCCTGCTTGGTCTGGTTTGATGGCGCGACGGCTCGCGCACGGGGCCAGTCGCTTGGGCAAAGGCGAGCACTCCCGGCAAAAAGAACAATAGTACGCTTCGTCGTAGCATCGTTGAGCGCTCCTGACTGTCCCGCGTGATGCTTGGGGGAACGAGAAAAACACCCTACTGCACGATAAGGCCCTCGGCCCGAAAATTTCCGATTACGACATTGACGTGGTGCCCTGGCTTCACCAACCTGCCCTTGTTCGAGAATGCCATCCAATACACTCTGCCGGCCTCCGGTGGGCTGCTCTGACGCAGCTGACCAACTTTTTCCAGGGCAGGAACCACCAGCTTCACTCCGGCGCGCGGGTCAATCAGTGAGGGCTCTTTCTTCTTGTCGTTAAGCACCTTGGCCTTGCCCGGTTCGAGGACACGATAGCTGAAGCGGATGATCTCACCCGACTCCACCGATTTTAGGGACAAAGAGTCCACGCCCCAGATAAGGGAATAGTATTGTTGAGCTTTTCTCGGCAGCTGGTTCGTACGGTAGCGGTAAGGAAGCACGTGCGAGGGGCGGTTCGCGGCCGGAGCAGCCGGGGTTGCGCTGTCTGGCCCGGGTTGCCTCTGAGCAGTGGAAAACAGGGAACCGGAGATCAGAGCGAGCACCAGCGATATTGGGCCCCTGGGTAAAGTTTTTGGAATCGTGACCAACAGTTCAATCTTCACGTCATCACCTCAGATCAGCGATTCTCTAAGACAAGGCTGCTCGCGGGCTTAGCCGCGAGCAGTCTCGTCATCGTCCTTCAGTCGACCTGCCCGGCAACTCCTAGTTTGCCGTACCGGTCAAGGTTGAGGTTTGCGTACCGGCCGAGTCCGTGACAGAGATCGTCGCGTTCTTCAGGCCAGTTGTTTGCGCCGTCAACGGCTTGAACTGCACCGTCACTGCGCAAGTGGTCCCCGGAGCCAAGGTGATGTTGCCAACAATCTGGCCATTGCCGGTCGGGCCGCACGTCGATAGCACCCGCGCGACACTGAACTCGGTGGCATTAAGGCCGCCGAGCGCCCCTTGCGCTATTCCGGTCAGCGTCACGTTGCCAGTATTGGTCAGCGTAAACACTTGAGCCGGATCCAAGGCGCAGGCAGCGATCTGGGCCAGAGTCGTTCCCGGGCAATTGCGGGTCACGGTTCCGAAATTCCGCGTGGCCGGAGTGAGGGTTGCCGCGATCACCGGCGCCACACCCGTTCCGCTGAGGTTTACTGGTGAACCGGTAACCGCAACGCTGGCGTTGATGGTCAGGGTTGCGTTCACAAGGCCGAGGGCGGTTGGCGAGAACACGACGTTGATCGTGCAGTTCGCCCCCGAGCCCAAGCTGGTGCCGCAAGTGCCACCGGCCGCTCCCGCGGGACGGGAGTACAGCGGAGAGGAGAACACAAGTGTAATGCCCGTTGCTCCCGCGCCCCCGCTATTCTGGAGCGTTAAGGTGCGCGATGCGCTGCTAGTGCCGGTTGGAACGTTGCCGAAGACCAACGGCCCGCCGGTCACATTGAGCACCGCCACGGCTGGGGCCGCGAACTCGACCGCGCCCACATCCACGGCGTTGTTGGTCTTCCTCGGATTCTCGAAGAAGTCGTTGGCTGGCGCCGCGGCGTAGGTCGTGCTCGAGGTGGCAGGCGTGATGTAGCCGATCGCCGGCGAACCAGATGCCAGGGAGTAGTCGCCGAGGACCGTCTCCGTGGATGGGTTGGTTTCCGTGGTCGGGTTGATCCGTGACAACGGTCCCCAAGTCATACTGATCCAGTTATTTCCTTCGTCCACGGTCGCGCCTGCAGTCAGGTTGAAGATCGGTACCGGGACGTTGCCTTCGTTCGTACCCGGGGGCACCAGGTACCAGACTCCTGTGCCCGCCTCAGGTGGTATTTTCGAACCGTTGCAGTACTGCCGGACAACGTTTGGATTGGACCCGGAGTTGACTCGGAAACCGGAGTTGCCCCCGGGGTAGTCGCCCGCATCGGTGAGGATCGAGGCGCGCGGTGTGAAACTGACTCCGGAACTATGGTCATTCGGTCCATGATCGCCGCGCAAACCGATGTCCCAGTAGGAGAGTGCATTCGGCGGAGCGACGCAGGCACCCGTGCTGGCTTGATTCAACGCGGGAACCAACTCGACCGTCGCCTGTTGGGATCCTGACCCTGCAACCGGCTGTGTCACCACGATGTTGAAGGCACGGTTCTGCCAGAAGACATCGTTGTACAGAATCGGGAAGGAGACCGTCCTGCAAGCGCCATTCACAACCCCGTTGTTCGGGTTCGCGGTGTTGATGGGATGGCCCGGTGGGCAGGTGATGCTCGCGGGGAGAGACGCCAGGAACTCCGCACTGTGCCCGGCACTTGAGAGCCCGGCCGGCTGGGGATCCGACAGGGGCACGCATGGGATGCTGGCACCCTGGGCGTCACGGGGGCAGGGAGTTGGGGCGCTGGCTCGGGAAGCAAAGAAGGCACCAAAGAGCGTGCCCGACGACGCGGTGGCGTCGTTGGAAACGATCGTGTTGTTGATCAGGTTCACTCCGATCGAATCCTGTAACGACACGCCGCCGCCGTCCCATCCGGCCACATTGTTCGTGATGATGTTGTTGGTGACGTTGACCGAGTACCAGCGCGATGGAGTGTTGGGGAAAGTGCTCACTTCGATGCCGTTGACCCCCTGGAAGCTGATCCCGCCGCCGCTGCCAGCATCCGCCGCGTTACCCATGATCAGGTTGGCATTGATCACCAGGTTGCGACCGATGCCGTCGCCCACCGAGCCATAGGCGTGGCTGCAGTCTGCATCGGGCTCCCCGGGACAGAGAGGATCCGTGTCCGGAGCGCTCATGATAAGCAGTCCGCCTCCGTTGCTAGGCGTCGTTGGGTTGGTGCTCTGGTTGAACAGGATCGAGTTGTGCTGGATGCTGCCGTCCCAGATGAAACCCAGATGGGAAACTCCGCCGCCGTCGCCAGTGCTCATGTTGCCGCACACCCAGTTGTAGTTGAAGTGATAGTTGTCGGCGCCCGAGCAGAAGGCAACACCACCCGAACCCGACGGAGTGGCCGCGAACAATTCGTCGCCCTCAGAGGAGTTCGTCGTGACCGCATTGTGGTGAATGTTCACGAACCGGTCAAAGCAATACGGTAGCTGAAGATTCGCGACATTGCTGGTCTGGCAGGAACCCGGGGCGGAATTGACAGCTCCCGCTCCCCCGAGGTAGCCAGGAGGATGTTCCCCTTGGCCCACGGTGATGCCGCCCGCCAGGGTTCCCTGATTGTTATTGATGCGGTTGTTGGAGATTTCCAGGTTGTGCGCCCATCCGTGCACGTAGATGCCGCCACCGCCCTGGGAGCTGTTCATAACGGACAAGCCGTCAATGCGCGACGGATTGCAGTAGAAGTCGCTCGGAAACGCATTGCAATTGGTGTTATTGGCGTTGTTGCCGGTCAGGAGAATGGTGCCGTCGGGGAAACCGCCAGCCAGGGCGGCGTCGAACGGATCCGATCCGTTGGGGTACCGCACTCCTTTCGACAGCACCGTAATTCCCGCTCCTTCATACGCTCCCATGAGGGTTGGTTCCTGCAACTGCTCCGCCAGGTTGCCATTCAGCGAGGCGTCCCAACCAACCGTGGCTTCCAACGGCAGCCGATCGACCTGCGGATTGGTGCGGGTCGCAGTGAAGCCGCTCGTCATGCCCAGACCAGCCCCGCAGCCAGGGTCCCACGACGCCGATACACCATTGAGCCCTAGCCCGAACAGGCAAACCACGCGTTGGCGCCAGGGATCCAGCTTGCCCGCCGGATGCGCGTCGGCGTTGATGATGCTCGAGGCCGCGCCAACACCTTGCAGGCGAACTGGCTTCCACATGAGCAACAGTTCACTGTAGGTGCCGGGGGGCACGATGATCAGGTCGCCCGGCACGGCTGCGTCAATCGCGGACTGAATTGTCTGGCCAGCGAGCAGGCGCGTCGGTGCCTTGACGCTGATGGTGACGGTCACCGTGTCCACGGATTGCTTGCCGTTGCCGGCGGTAATGACCAACTCACCGCATCGCGCACCGCTGGTGCCACGCTGTTGCAGGGAGCACAGCGGCACCTGCGTGCCCGTGCTCGGCAAAGTGACAACGATCTGGGTGTCAGTCCAACTGGAGACAGTGGCGGTGACTCCGCCGATGGTCACACTCCCGGTCCCCTGCGTTGCACCGAAGCCATAGTGCCGCGTCACGGTTTTAGCATTGTAAGGAGCCGTTGTGGCCTGAGGACCAGAGTAGCCGTAGTTGTTGACCACCTGGTTGCCCAGTGCGTGGATCGTGATGGGATGGGTGGTGCCGGAAGCGCTGATCCACGGTCCAACTCCGTCGCCATCCACTTCGCTGATGGCCGGTGTGGCATCGGGGTAAGCGCAGTCGGGATGGTTGTAACCCGCCGCGAAGGCGGCGGTGGGAATCGCAGGCGTATCCAGGTACGAGGTCTGGCCCGGCATGAAGGACCATTCGTAACAGAACTGGCTGTAGGCTGCCTGGTAGAAAGGATCCGGTGTCACGCCTTGGCCACGATCGTTCATGCACATGGTCATCATCTGGGGGATATATCCGCTGGGGTCCGGCGGGTTCACGGAGAAGGAGGAGTAATTCAGACCGTTGTAGATTCCATGCTGATCGGAATAGATGCGAGCGATTTCGTTTCCCGCCCAATCCTTGATCCCTACCGGCAAGTTGGGGGGCGAGAACTTCTCGCCGAAGGCCGGTGAGAACGGATCGAATTCCGAGGTGAAATCGTCCGAGATGATGCCGGTGAAGTGGGCAGCTACGTGAGTCGAACTGAAGACATAGAACTTCGCCAGCACTGACATCTGGTCCTCGAGGGTGACTTCTTTGCGATCACAGAGGTGGCGGGTAGCCCCGGCAAACGGCGCGTTCTGGCCTGACAGCGGGAACAGGCTCATGTAGTCGGGCACGATGCGGGCAGTGCCCACGCACGGCCAGAAGGTTTCCACGCTTCCCGTGTCGCCCTCATGCCGTGGGGTTACACCCTCATTGCTGGACGGAATCAAAGGATTGTTGGGGTTGTAGTTGGCAGAGACCGAAGCCTGGTCGGGCATGATAAAGACGTTCCCGAAGCCAGCGAACTGCTGCGTCACCGGGGCGATGTAGGTGTCGCCGAGGAGAATGTTCTTGTCTTCTTCCTTCACTAGTTCGTAGCCCGGGGGCACAACCATTTCAACCACGTACTTGCCAGCCGGCAGCATCGGCAGCCCGCGACTGTAGTCGCCGACAGGTGCCGCGGTGTTTGGCGTGCAGATGGTGCAGTTCGTGCCGGCCGGCCTTCCGGTCGTCGGATTGATGCCGGTGACGCTGGGGAACTGGTACATGCCGTCGTAAGGAGCCGGCTGGAGCTGGTTCCACATGTGCATGCCGTCATAGCACTTGTACTGGGAGTTGTTCGGCAGCGGAGTCACTGGAGCTCCTCCGTGCTCTGAGTTGTACCAATCCAGATAGCTGGGCTGGTTCAACATCGTGTAAAAGAATGGATCGCCCGTCGACTGGCCCGGGCAGTTCATGTTGGGAACACCATCGGAACGGAAGCCCTGCGCCCAATCGTCCCAACTGCTGGTCGTAGTAGTGTCCACCTTCGTGAGGGTTGGGGTTACACCGTCCGGCGCAAAACCCTCCTGGTAAAGGTTGATCGTGACCTGCGGAACCTGGGGCTCCCATGTGAGCTGGAGCAGCAGCGCGGGGTCGTCAAAGGGACGGGTCGAGGCATATACGACGTGGCCACGGATGCCGCCGTTCTCACCGGCCGCGAAAGGCTTCTTGCCGAATTCCAGGAACTGGTTCTGTCCCATAAAGCTCTGCCAGCCGTAACTGGTGGCCCAGGGGGGATCGATTCGGCCGGTGGAGCCGCCCGGCCCGCCGCCGGCGGGACGAGCTGCGATCGAGAACCCAGTGCAGTCTGCGTTATCGCAATAGACTGCGCCGGGAATCCGCAAGTTCGTGGGCAACGGGAAATCCTCGAAGGTCCTGGCCATGTTCTGCATCAGGGCGGAGGACCCGCAAGCCGGGTAGCCGCCCTGGCCGCAGGCGTAGGAGCCGGTGGAGCCGTCGACCGGCCCGCCCGCGTCGTTGATCACGTGCGTCCCCGTGTTCTTGTAACGGGTCGAATCCGTTTCCACCACGTACCAGTTGAAGATCGGGAAGACCTCATTAAATCCGGCGAAACCTTGCAAGTCGGTGCTGTTCAGGTTGGAGATACTGCCGTCGCGGTACCGGATGTTGGTGGGTACTAGCGAGAGGCCCGTTTCGTTGTCCTGCGACACGCCATCCCCGTTTATGTCGAAGAACGTCCGGGTGGAGAGGTTGTTCTTCCAGCCGTGAACCCCGATTTCTCCCATATCGCAGGTCGAGCCAGAGCTGCCCGGTCCATGGCACAAGGTGGCGTTTGTGGCACCGCCCACGCGGACGGGTGTTGAAATCCCGTCTACGATCTGATCGTTCCACTGGTCGAAGATGGTAAGTCTCCAATCACCGGCGGGGATGCCGGTTAGAACGAAGTTCCCCGCGTCGTCGCACTTCGCGAAGGCGATGTCAGCGCCATCCGGGCTACCCAAACTGGCGTAGCACTGGGTATAGCCAAAGGTGTCGCGGCTGCCACTGCCGTACAATCTCTCATCCGACGGCCGGCTCATGCGTGCGCCCGTGACCACTCCGGTCACGGTCTGGGTGCAGGCTGGGGCACCAGGGCCGGTGCAGAGTGCTTGTCCCGCTGCCCGGATGAACGCCGGATTGGCAAAGCCGATGGAAACGTGGTATCCGGCCGGTCCGAACTCCTGGAAGTAGGCGGGTTCGTTGACCTTGAGAAAAGCTTCGTGGTCCTTGCCGCCGTCCAAAGTGTTGGTTTGCAGCCACTCCTCACCGCGCGCAATCCGGTCAGCCCCCGGCGTGGCTATGATGCCGTACCTTCCGGGCGGCATGTTCGCCACGATTGCCTGACCAGCCAGCGGGGAGAGCGTTGTGCCGTCCGACTCGTACTTCGGGCAGACCGGGATCACACCGGTGATGCCGGTAGGACTTTCCCCTCCGTCAAATCCTGTGGTTGGATTTGCCGTAACCGGGCATGCGTCCTTACCGGTGACCGGATCGATCGTTCCCGCCAGGGCGTTCGACAGGGGCTGACCGAATTCGTCGTAAGTCAGCTGTCCGGCAGAATCGCCCGACATGCCCACCAGGTCGATGATGGTGAGGTTGAACCCTCCCAACCCGGGCTCGTTGGGCGCCAACGAATCGATTCCGCCGCTGGCATCGTGCTCACCGTTGAGCGGATGGTCGTCCTCGAACACAAACGCTGAGACTTTGGCGGGTGGCTGCTCCTGAGGCTCGACCAGGACGGTTACGTTGGTCTGCCCGGGAGCGATCTGAGAACCGCCCATGGCATGTCCTGGATCCATCGCATCGCCCGGCAAGACTGAGACGTAGTAATGCTTGGTGGGATCCAGAACAACCTGACTGGGATCCACCGGCGTCTTCGTGGCGCCAGGCCTGCAGGCGCCATTGCCAATGTCGCAAACCGCCGGCGCACCGAGGAGGGACTGGCCATTTTCGCAGGAGATCGTGCCGACGCAGCCCTGGGCCACGACCGGCATGTAGGCGGTGTGGAAATTCGTCCCAAAGATGGCAGGTGCCCCTTGCGGAGTGGCCGTAGGGCAGCTCACCGGCAGAGGGTTCGTCTGGCAATTGGGGTCGACAAAGAAGGTGCGGTCTTCCTCAATAATCCAGCGGTAGTCTTGAGGGGTGAGGGCAACCTTGGTTACCCCGTCCACCAACGATACATGAAGATTGCTGGGCGCCGGGAAGTTCAGCGTGACCGCGGCCGCCGCCGCACTCACTGTCTTTTGCGAGTTCACCGCGTGGTAGCAGAAATGGTACGTTCCGGGCGCGGACACAGTTGCGCTGAACGAGCCATTTTTGTCGAGGCTCACTGCTCCAGCTGGGAGTGCAGCTCCGGGGCCACTACAGGATCCGCCGAAAACCGCAGTGAGCGGGTGGCCTTGCGGGTCGGTATCGTTAACCAGAACTCCCGGTGGAGCGATTTGAAGTCTCGCAGAAGGCGCGGTGGTCGAGGGACTCACGCGGCTGGTGTAGGCGTCGGGATTCGTGGTAGGCGCTCCCCCGAGTTGGCAGGCCGCGACACTGGAAGTGGCGTCACACTGCGCGATCGTGGCCGTCGCGCTGGCCGTGCCGTTCACCAGGTAAGTAAACGTGCCGCCGCACGACGTGTTCGCGGGGGCTTGGGTATAGGTGAAAGTGCCATCGGGGTTCAGCGTGAGGGAGTCGGTCGCAGCTCCGCTACCAAACGGTGTGACACTGTGATTCGCAGGGTTACCCTGAAGAACCACACCGTTGGCGCCGGTATCGTTCGCCAGAACGGACCGGGAGGGATCTGACATAGTCAGCGTCGTACCCGCAACGCAGTAATATGTTTCGCCAGTCGCGGACGCGGTCACGCTAGGCACGGGCAGGGTGGCCCCGCTAGGCCCGATATAGGCGAGCATTCCGGCATCGCGAGCGGTGGCGTTCGCCGACAGGCCTAGCGAACGGTCGAAGATAGGGAGAGCGGCAGTGCCTACGGGCACATTGATCACGACGTCGTAGGTCTTGCCGGCTGCTAGGAACACTTCGTTCTGCACGCGGGTCACGCCGGGCAAAGGATTGCCGTCTTCTGCAATCAACCCGAAGCCGGGAACGGCGGAGGTCCCGGTCAGCGATCCCACGATCGAAGGCACGTTCATGCGCAAGCCCGCATTCACCATGCGCACCAGAAGGCTGCCGCTGGTTGCGGCAGGAGACGGGTTGAAGAGCGACGCGGAGACTTTGGTCTTGTCGAAGGCCACGCCATTAATGAGGTAGTAGCGTGGCGAGTAATTCACCGCTGGCGGATAGCAAGTGAGGTATTCAGCTCCGGAAGCAGGATTGCCGCATCCCCCTGGCTGGCCCGACCACACTTTCGTCTCGCTGAAATTGGCTGTGTTGACGGCAGCGCTTACGCTGTTGTTCTGCACCGGGTCAATTTCACTGAAAAGCAGCGGAATCTCGGCGTCGTAGTTGACGAGCGGAGTCGAATAGGCTTTGCCGCGCGACGTCCCGGCTACGGGAGCGGTCGTCACTACCAGGATTCCATACAACCCCATCGCGCCCTGAATCGAGGGGTGGGTACCGGACTCAATCAAGTACGTGCCTTCCTTAAGATTGCTCCAGGTTAAAGGCCGGCTGGCCCCGGGCCCTACTGGGGTAGAGAACGACTGAACACGGTTGCCTTGTGGTGGCGGTGTGTTGGTCGTAGCCGCATCCGCCGCGGGCCAGGTAACTCCCTGCGTGGTGTGGGTGGGGCTGGGGGTCGAGGTCGCCGTCTTTCCAAGACCGGCGCCCAACTGACCCACGATGACCAGAGAGGTCTCTGGGACGGACGCGGGCAAGTTGTTAGTCAGGTTAACGGTCAGACTGCCAGGCGGGACGGTGATCACCACTGGCGACCAGCTGGTTCCAGCGTTCGGGTTCAAGGCCGCGCACGTCGCGGGAGCCGCCGCAGTGCAGGTGTAGCCCCACATCTGCACGGTCGAACCGTCAGGCAACGTGACGCTGCTCGTGCCCGCGGCCAGATTCACCGACTGGGCAAAGGACGCACTTACTCCGAGGAGGAGAACCGTTATCGCCAGGACCGCTGTCTTCAAGGTTTTGAGATAGTTGGATCGCATCGCTGTTCTCCTCACTTAGTTCGACTCGTCAATCTTGAATTCCCGGGAATCGACCAGCATCATCATGAGCATGCCGCCCGGAAAAATATTGTTGGTTGTGATTTCGCGCTCGTTGTGCGAGTGCCACATGAAAGCAAAGCCAGCCTCCTCGGTGGGCGAGTTTGCGATGGTGCCCGACGGAGGCGTAGTGCCGGTCGAACCGACACTGCGCACCGTCGCATCCGGACCCAGGTAAGGACTACCGCCGAACCACGGACCATTGGCGAAGATATTGGGATCCGGCAGCGTCGCAGGACCACCGCTGGCGACGTTGCCAACCGGAGCGGCTTGCACGGGTTTGTTGTGATCCTGGCACCACTCGAAGTAGTTGATGGCGCCCGGGTCACCCGTGTTATAGCCATTTCCATCGGGAAAGCAATCCGCATGACCGGTCTTGTTGGGGTCGGTATTGTGACCAAAGGCATCCCAGTTCAAGCCCTTGCCCGTCCAGTAGAAAATCCCATCCATCGCCATACCAGGAGTGGTCGTGGTGGTGAACAAAAGCGGCCCAGCGAGATTGTTGGCTGGATCGGTCGCACTCCTAATCAAATTGCCGTCGCGTGCCAGGATGCGCACGTGGTTGCCGTGCTCGTGGAACGGGTGTTGCCAGCGTCCCTGGCCGACGATGCGCAGCAGCACCAGTTCGCCGGGATGCATGTGGGGATTGCCGTTGTAAGGCTGGTGCGGGTACTCCGGAGCGTAGTTGGCGTCCATGTCGTCGGGCATGGAGCGGCCATTCACCATGAAGTAAGCAGGAACGTAAGGCTCGGTCGCCACGCTGAGACTGCATCCCGCTGTTCCAGCCACGCAATTCCCCAAGGCCAAGATTTGTTCCTCAGCCTGACGATGAATTCTGGGATCGATTTCCGAGAACTGGAATATGTACTCCCGGTCGTAGCAAGCACCCGGATGGTTATAGGCGGCGGGAGCCAGCCGGAAGTTGGTCTCGCTGTGCGCTCCCTGGGCGAGCAGGTTCGTGCTGTGGATGCCGCTTGAACACGCAGGGGGCGTAGCCGAGGGCAACACAATGATGGCACCGTACAGGCCCATCTCGACCTGTAGGTCGCTCTGCGTTCCGCTGTAGTAGGAGTGGGTCCCCGCTGCCGTAGACGGAACCGTGACGGTATAAGTCACGGAACTTCCAGGCTGGGCCTCTCGCGTCAACAGCCCAGCCACGCCACCCGACGTCGCCACTTGAAAACCAGGAAACAGAATCGAAGTGTTACCGGCAGCCGGGGGGAGACTATCCGTCAGGGTCACCGTGAACGTCGCGCTCCCCGAAGCGGGCGCGGTGACGATCAGGGTCGGACCGGGAATCTGCATGGCGCCGCCACAAGCCGTACCCGCAGCTCCGAAGGGGATCGGGCTGCCGCCGCTGTCACACGAATAGCCCCAGGAGTAAACCGCGTTGCCATCCGGCTGTGAAACGAAGGCTGGCTTGGCCGTCAGATGGAAAGCCGTGCCGGTTACTCCGGGTGCCGCCGCATTGGCTGCCCTCGTAAACAGCAGGGCCAAAACCACCAGTACTGCCGGGAGCAGTCGTGTCATTGAGATCGTTGTTTTCTTGGTGCTCGGATTCATGGCTGCTCTCCTAATTGATGTGCACTTCGGTCATCAGCCCACCGAAGTTCTCGGCGTCGTTGGACAAGTGGTCCAAATTGGGGGTGTAGAGATAGAAGGTGCTGCCCGACGGATATTTCGTCGTGTCGCTGGCGTCCAAGATCACGTCCAGAGACTCGCCCCCAGCCAGCGTGATGGAGTTGGTGTAGTAATCCAGATTGTTTCCGGCCTGATCCCTGAGCAGCTTGGCGTTGTAGCCGACCACGTGCATCGGAATCCCCAGCGAGGCTAGAGTCTGGTACTCGGTGACGTCGAGGTCGGCGATGCGCAGCAGCGCCTTGCCGCCGGCCGGAATGTTGACGATCGACGACAGCGGCTGGGAGAAATGCACCAGCCCGTCGGTCGTCTGAGTCATCAAAGGACCCGGCGTGACTGTGTCCGGATAACTGCGCCCGTTCAGCAGGAAATACTTGTCCTTCATGTCGGTGAAACCCTCCGGATTGAAGGTCATGCCGACGAAGTGGAAGTTGGGATCGAAGCCGTGAATCTGGAGGGGATACTCGACGTCGTAGCGTGTCGAACCATCGCCGTCGTTGTAGGCGTACTTTTTCGTGCCATCGTTGCTGGCGTCTGGCCCGGCTGCCGGCACGGCAGGCAAGGGGTTGCTGCACAGAATGTCGCTGGCGCGATCGCACTTCGTCCGCAAGTCGTTCTGTTGCGCTTGCAGGCCGGAATAGAGGGCACCCGACCAGCGATTCTGCCGCGGGCGCACATAGATCTGTCCCACCATACCCATTTGTAAGTGCTCGGGCGGGGTGATATGGCAGTGCCAGAAGTAGGTGCCGGCGTCGGGCGCGAGATAGTAGTAAGTGAAGCTGCCGCCAATGTTGATGGCCACCGACGCGTCGGGCACGCCGTCATAGAAGGCCGAAGCGTTCGGATACCCGTGGAAATGGACGGTGTGCTGCTCGAAGAGGTCGGGCCGCATAACCTGGCCGACGTTCGTCAGGGTGAGGAAGAACTCGTCGTCCTCATCGATCGCCATCAAGGGTGCCGGCATGTTGCCGTTCATCACGCCGACATCCATCACGGAGCGCGGATCCACGTGGCCGTCGAGGCCGTTGGCCGGAATCGTAGCGGCGCAAACTGGATCCGCCAGGCAATCGGTATCGGGCGCCAGACCCACCGCCCCGTTCCACCCAAACGCTCCGGTCGGAAGCGGGTAGGATGGCCAAGTATTGGCGGTCAAGCCATTCGCCGTCGCGGGATCGCCCGGCATCAGTGTGCCGGGGGGAAGCGAGTTGAAGTCCTTCGGAAACCCTGTTCCCGGAAGACCGTTGGCGATATCCGCCAGACCGGAGAGCGGCCCGAAGGCAAACAGATAGGTCTGCGTGCCGTCGCCCATGGTCGCGAAACCGTCGCCGCCAGAGATCTGCTGGCACTTGATGGCGCCGTTCACGTGGGCAGGCTGCGTTCCGTATCCGGTCGTGCCCGTATACGTTGCGCCGACATACGCGGGTTCTGCGTTGTTGTTCGCTGCGGTCGGGTGAGTGATCGTGCTTGCGGGACACTGAATCTGAAACGACTGGGCGCGTGCGGCAAGCGCGCCGAACGCGACCACGAGAGTGAGCAGATAAACCTGGTGCAGCTTGCGGATCGCCATGCGACCTCCTACCTGTTCTCAACCACTGACGTACGTACGCTCGTGTGATCGAGCGCAAAGTCTGCTCGACCCGTAGCCCTTAGGTCTTGTTGATGACAAGGGCGTGGTGACGCACGCCTCCACGTCCCGAACCACGGGAGAAACTCAGGACAACCAACTGACGTGCCGGCTCAGAAACGACGTGCCCTGAGGCTCGAGGCTTCGCTCTTCTGAGAACGGGTCAACCACAACTGCGCTACAGTCACTGCATTCCCACCATGAAGCCGGCTCGTTCCACCAGAGCTCGCTGCGGCATTGTTCGCAGGTCAACAGCGGATCGACGGGGATCACAAACCTGCACACACATTCCCACTGCAGGAGTTCCTTGCTCCAGTTCATTTCACGGAGACATTGCGGGCAACCGATTGCCGTCATTGACGCCTCTCTCGCTCACGAGCCAAGGATCCCCCGCGCCGGGAGTAACGGAGCACGGACACACTCCGGCCATCCGCGGCGCACCTTCTTCTCTTCTTGCGGGAATACTGGCCCTTATGCAGTTCAGTTGTGGGGAGGGATTACTGCCTGTGACTTGGGGGTGTCACAGATCCGTCACCCAGGGTGAACTTTCCATCACCCACCCCGGTGGCGTTAACTACTTGTAAGGTCTTTTGCCGAATCAGGACATCCTGTCGAGGGGGGGGATCGGCGCAGAAAAGGGGGTAGACAGCTTGAGCAGGAGGGGTTCGCAGGTTATGAAGTTGAAATGATCTTCTTGCGGACGGCGTAGAGCACGATTTCCGCAGTACTGTGTAATCCCAGCTTGGTCATGATGTTGGCGCGATGGGTCTCAGCCGTCGAGACCCCGACTTTCAGGATATGGGCCACTTCTTTGTTGGATTTGCCCTCTGCCAGCAGCTGCAGGGTTTCTTTCTCGCGTTCGGTGAGAAGATCGTAGGAATCGGTGAGACCGCGCTGCTGCATTTGCCTCACGTAGTCTTCGACCAGGTATCGGCTGATCGCAGCGCTGAAATACGGCTTACCTTGCGCTACCGTCTCCACCGCGCGCACGATGTCGACATCGGCGGTGTCCTTCGCCAAATACCCCTTGGCCCCCGCCGCCAGCGACCGGGCCAGGTAGCTTTCGTCGGAATGCATGCTAAGCAGAATGACCCCCACGTGGGGCGCCCGCTTCAGGATCTGCGCTGCCGCATCGATGCCGTTAAGATTGGGCATCGTGATGTCCATGATCACCACGTCCGGCTTGAGCGTTTCCGCCGCGCCGACTGCCTCACGGCCGTCGCTCGCCTCTCCCACGAGCTGGAAGTGGTCGACCTGCATCAACTGCAGGCTGATTCCTCTGCGGACGATGCCGTGATCATCGACCACGAGGATACGTATCTTTCTCATTGCACCGCCCGTGGAATCGGGACCTGCAATATTAGCTTCGTTCCCTTCCCCTGCCCAGTAACGATGCGCACGCGGCCCCCGAGTTCCTCCACCCGCTCCCGAATGCCCAACAGCCCGATTCCCGTCCTTTGGCCCTCGGCAGGATCGAACCCGACGCCGTCGTCTTCGACCGTGGCCACCAGCGATCCAGGCCTGACATCCACCGCCACCCGAATGTTGCGAGCGTGAGCGTGCCGGACGCAGTTGGTGAGCGCCTCCTGAACGCTACGATAGACGCACGTGCGCTGCAGCTCCGGCAGGTCGTCCGTTTCGCCGGAAAACTCCACCGAAACCGGGACGGACGAGCTCCGGCTGATTTGGCGGCCCTGCCATTCGAGCGCAGGACGAAGGCCGATGTCGTCGAGCATCGACGGCCGCAACCCCATCGCCAGATCGCGGATCACACTAAGCGATTCGTTGTTCAACCGCTTGATCTCATCGACACGCTCAGTAAATTCCTCAGTCCTTCCGCGCAATGACTCCAAAGAAGCCAATTCCATCCCCACGGCGGTCAAGGTCTGGCCCACAGCGTCATGCAGCTCGCGTGAAATGAACTTGCGCTCTGCTTCCTGCGCGCCGACCACCCGCCGCGAGAGCTGACGGAGAGCCGACTGAGCCCGTTCGAGCTGCCGCTGATGCATCTCTTTCCGCCTATCCAGGGTGACAAATCCCTGGGTTCCCGCCAGGGCCACGACGACACCAAGAATCATGGTCAGCAGCAACCCGACTCGCAGGAAACGTTGGAACGAATTTTGGGTGGCTTCGAGCCGCTGCTGATCCTTCTTCAGATCTTCCTCGTTCAGCTGCGTCAGCCTGTCCGCCAGAGAAACCACTTTACTCCACTGCGGCACAACCTCGTGCCGCAGGAATTGCTGTCCCTGCTTTGCTTTCTCCTCCGGCGTCCATTGAAAGATCGGAGAAATCGATTGCCAGTAGCCATCCACCTCTACCTTCAACCGTTCCAATTCGACCGTCTCTCCTTGGTCGAGTTCCGGCTCCAGACCGTGGAGGTCGTGCCGCTCGGACTGCAGAAGCGCGGTCATCTGTTGCTGATAGGCCGGCGCACTGTCAGCGAGGGTATCGAGGAGGTAATCGCGCACCACAAGCTCACCGACGTACATGTCCTTGGTCAATGCCTTCAGGAGTGAGTCGGCTCGAAGATAGCTCTGATGGGCTTCTATCATTTCATCGTGGATGGCACGGGCCCTGCGCATGACCCAGTAACCGTTGCCTGCGACCATGCCCAGCAAGACCACGAAACTCAGTACCGGCAACGACCATGGACTTGGCTTCATGACTGATACCTTCTACCGCGAGTCGACTGCTCGAGCAACCGCGAAGCAACATCTGTACTTGCCTCACGACAGCGGCGTCGGTTTCATGCTGGCTCGCGTTCATCGCTCTCCTGCGCTAATGATGGTTATCTTCACCCATGCTGCAGCCCGTTTTCTTCGAGTCTGTCTGATTCAAGTGACATCGAATTCACCCAACGCAACGATGAAGCTCAACCCACATCACAGCCTAAGCGGACGATCTTGTAAGCCGGTGTGCGACGCCACAGCAGGCGGTCCGAACCAAGTGGTTCGCGCGTCAGCGAGCCCACCTGGGTCAGGTCTACCCCCCCCGAGCGATGTATCCGTCGGGCCGAACCGACACGGCGATGGGAGCTGTGACCGCCCCGATCGCCGGAAGCTCCCACGTACCCACGTATTGGGTGCTCATTGTCTATTGCCGATGATAGCATTCAGAGGAAAGCGAATATTTCGGGCCTGGCGAGCCCGCCATCGCAGAAACTCTCCTCTGTTATTATCAGCGCCACTGGACAAAATACTTTCTAGGAACCGGAATGGTGGTCAGGAATCGCCTGCGGGGCTCGTTATTACTCGCACTTTCTATTTGCACCTGCTGTATTTCCAGTTGGAGCCAAGTGGGCCAGGCGCCCCGCACCTGCACAGGTCCCGGGGAACTCGAGAGCGTCATCGGCTCGCACCCGTCGGCAGGCGCCTACGACGCCCTGGGCGCGTATTTCGGGCAGCATCAGAAACTATCCTGTGCCATTGCCGCGTTTGAATCTGCGCTCCGCATGGAGCCTGACTCCTGGGAAGCGCGCTTCAATCTGTCTCTCGCGCTCATTCAGAATCGGCAACCCGAGCGTGCAGTTCGTGAACTGCGGATCGCGCTGCGAGCGAAGCCCGAAGATCCTTTGGGGCACACCGCATTGGGCGTGGCCCTCAGCGAGTTGAACCGGACCGACGCAGCCATCGCAGAGTTTGGGCTTGCGCTCAAAGGCGACCCCAGGTCCGTGGCAGCTCTCGATGGCCTGGCGAAGGCCTTGATCGCACAGAAACGTTATTCGGCCGCGATCGCGTGCCTGAAGGACGCGCCCGCTGATACTAAGTTGCAGGATGATCTGGCCGTCGCGTACTCGAACAGTGGCAATGTTGCACAGGCCGTCGAGATCCTCACGGAATTGGTCAAACAGAATCCATCGTCGGCGGACGAGCACGCCAATTTGGCCATCGCTTACACCCAACAGCAGCAATTTCGGCAAGCAGTCGACGAATTTCGCGAGGCACTGCGTCTAGACCCGGCAAACGATGTAGTGCGGCTCTCGTACGTGAAGGCACTGATCATCCTCGCCGAGTTCAACACGGCGCTGCCCGAGATTCAAGCCTACCACCGGCGCAAGCCGCATGACTTTGACGCACTCTACTTGCTGGGGGTAGTTGACCGGGGCTTGGGAAAATATGAAGCAGCTGAAACTGTGCTCGAGCAGGCAGTGGCGCTGAACCCGAAACAGTACGACGTCCGTTACAACTTGGGATTCGTATTGGCCAAGCTCGGGAAACCGCAGGATGCATATGTACAACTCCAAAAGGCGGTGGAGTTGAACCCTGGTTCGAGTGAGGCACGGTTTCAGCTCGCGGCGGTATTACGCAGTTTGGGCCAGGACCAGAAGGCCCGTGAAGAATTGCAGACCTTTCAGCAAAAGAAACAGGCGAGCATCCAAGAGAACGTTGCTGGGACCAAGGTGAATCAGGCGAACGAGTACCAGCAGTCGGGAGAATATCAGCGGGCGGTTGATCTCTACCGCGAGGCCATCGCAGCGAATCCGCGCGACGCGCACACCCAGTACGACCTGGCCTTGGCTTTGGATCACTTGGGCAAAATTCCAGAGGAGCGGGAGGCGCTGCAGAAGGCAATCCATCTGGATTCGGGATTGGCCCGTGCCCACGAACAACTGGGCTTCCTGAGCTTGCAGGCCGGCCAGGATGCTGACGCGGAGCAGGAACTGAAAACTGCAATATCACTGGATCCTGGTTATGCCGAGGCGCAGGGCAACTTGGCCGTACTTTACGGCCAACAAGGGAAGAACAAAGAAGCGGAACAACTCCTCCGCCAGGCCACGGAAAACGATCCGCAATACGCGCAGGCTTACATAAATCTAGGTCTCATCCTGGCGGGTGAATCCCGCTTTGCCGAGGCGGAGCAAGTGCTGCGCAGTGCACTGAAGATTCGCGATGACAATCCCCAAGCCCTAACCGTACTTGCCATGGTCCTCACCCGCGTGAACCGTGCAGAGGAGGGGATCGGGTATTTTCGGAAGGTCATCGAACTCGACCCGAAATCTTCGGGCGCGCATTTGAACCTGGGGATTGCTTTGGCCGACCAGTTCAATCTGGAAGGCGCGCTGGCGGAATTTTCCGAGGCCTTGCGTCTCGATCCCAACTCTGCAGCCGCGCATTACAACAAGGGGAGAGTGCTGCTTGACCTGCGGCGTGATGCGGATGCCAAGCCTGAGCTCGAAGCCGCAACCCGCCTCAATCCCGAGTACGCGGAAGCCTGGTATCTGCTCGGCCTAATCGAAAAGAGTGCGGGAAACGCGGCCGCGTCGGTGCAGATGCTGCACAATGCGGCCGCCCTCAATCCCAAGGACGCCAACACGCTGTTTGTGCTGGGCCAGGAGCTTCTACGCACGAGTGATCGGGCGGGTGCCATCGCACAATGGCGGAAGGTGCTCGACATCGATCCGAATCACGGCAAAGCTCTCTACAATCTGTACCGGCAATTGGGACAATCTGATCCCGCTGAGGCCAAGCGACTGCAAGACCGATTTGAGAATCTGCAAGCTCAAAATCGCATCCTGGACCAGGCCCAGACTCTCGGCAACTTCGCTCTTTCATCTGCCGCCGCGCATGACTGGCCGGAAGCGATCGCGCAGCTGAAAGAGGGCCTGCGGCTTTGCGGAAACTGCAGCGCTGAAGCGCAACTGCACAAGGACCTTGGCCTCATTTACTGCCATTCCGGTGACATGAAGAACGGGCTTGGCGAACTGCTCGAAGCGAAAAAACTGACGCCGCAAGACGCCGACATCGAAAAGGCCATTCGGATTGCCCAGGCCGCGCAACGATAACGCACCGGGCAAAAATGTTCGTGAACCCGCACAATGTTTTGTAGAGTGTAGAGCCATGCAGAAATGGTTTTGGCTGATCGCGATCCTGATCTGCTGGCGGACTCCGCTCGCGGCGCAGGACATCGATTCCAATCCCATGGTCCAGAAGCGGAGCGTTTCGACAATTGCGGATCAGATCAGCGATGGGTCGGAGCGCGCAGGTTTTCTCGAACTATTCCGGCAGGCTCCTCCGGCGGATATGCTGGTCCGCGCAGAAGCGTTCCTGGCGCGGTTTCCGCAGTCTGCATTTCTCGCGCAAGCTTACGAAGTGGCCGCTCGCGCCAGCTTCGACCTGCAAAAGTACGAGTCCGGGTTGGACTATGCGCGAAAATCACTCACCCTGCTCCCGGAGAACCCATTGCTGCTCGTCGCTATTGCCGATGTCGAAGCCCACCAGCGTGTCGACCAAGCCGCGATTGAGCATGCCGAGGAAGCGCTCGAGAATCTTGAGGGCTTCGCTGCACCTTCGTCAGTCAGGGAGGACGAGTGGCAGGAGGTAAAGCGAAAGCTCAAGGCATCTGCGAATTTCTCTCGGGGTCGCGCCTTGTTCCAGCAGGCTCTGGGATTGTCTGCCGGGGAAAAGCGTACTCCATTGCTGAAGGCATCGGAAGCCTCGCTGGAGCGCGCGCAGCATCTAAACTCGGCGGATCTCGAAATCACCTATCTCCTGGGATTAGTTCAGTTGACCGCCGGTGAAACGTCGCAGGCAGCCTGTAACTTCGCCGCGACTTACCGCACTGGTAACGAGATCGCGCCCAAAGCGCTGGAGAATTTAGAGGCCATTTACAAACTGCTCTATCCGCGCTCGGACCTCCCGTTTGACACGTTTGTGCAGCAGGCTCGGGCGCGCTGGACCGAGGCGGAGCAACAATCCTCTCAAGATCCGGTCCGGCGTCCTCCGCCAGTTCGCGACGCATCCGCTTACTTCGGTTCGGCGTCCTGCCGGAACTGTCATGCCGAAATTTACAATCAATGGTCGCGGAGCGGCATGTCGAGGATGTTGCGTCCGTATACGCCGGAAAATGTGGTGGGCGATTTCCAGAGCAATAACCAGTTTTATCTGGGCGACGATGTCGAGTACCGAGCTGGCAAACTCGATATCAATCATGGGAAGCGGCGAACTTTGTTCGCGCGCATGGTGATTCGTAGCGATCGCCATTATTTCGACATCTTGCAGTCCGACGGCAATTGGCACGCCTACCCGGTCGACTACACTATCGGGTCCAAGTTTGAGCAGGCCTATGCTACCAGGCTGCCGAACGGGGAAATCCACGTCTTTCCCATTCAATACAACCTGCTGCAGAAACAATGGGTCAACTTCTGGAAGGTGATTGATGGAGCGGGAAGTGAGCGGGCCGACCCGCGCAACTGGGAGAAACTTGACAGCGCCACGAGTTATCAAGCCATCTGCGCCGTCTGCCACACGAGCCAGTTGAGGAACGTGAAAGGAGCAGGCTTCGAGGTCAACCACTTGGAATTCAAAGAGCCAGGTATTGGTTGCGAGATGTGTCACGGTCCTTCCGCAGATCACGTTCTGGAAGTAACGGCAGGTGAGTACAGCCCGAAGCCAGCGCAAACTCCGCCCGTTAATTTTCTCGCGATCGACAATCGCGAGTACGTCGCGATCTGCGCCCAATGCCATATGCAATCGGCGATACGCAACCCCGGCCCGGTAGGGGAATTGAACTATTCCACTACGGGCGAATTCTTCGGGAGCCGGGTGCGTGAGCCGTTCGGCGAGTTCTCGCGTAAAGGTTTTTACAAAGATGGCCGGTTTCGGCAGACCACATTCATGGTCGAGGCCCTGGAGCGCTCGCGATGCTTCAAGAAAGCGGCGGTGAGTTGCGGAACCTGCCACGATCCTCATGGCCACGATTCCGCGTCGAATCCAACGGCGCTAAAGTTTCGCGATCAGCCCGACTTGATGTGCACGGGGTGTCACACTCCATTCCAGGATAGCGTCCAAGCTGCGCGACACTCTCATCACGCTGCATCGTCTGAGGGGAGCCGTTGCGTCTCCTGTCATATGCCCCGCATCATGGAAGCTCTACTGTTTCGAGCGGGGTACCACCAGATTGACGATATCCCCAACGCTGAGATGACCAAGCGATTTGGTCAAGACGAGAGCCCGAACGCCTGCATAATCTGTCACAACAAAAAGGACGCAGATTGGGTCCAGCAACAACTGTCACAATGGAAATCAGCCGCAGTGAGTCAAAAATGAGGGAAGTGTTGACTGCCGGAACAAATCTTAACGAACCGAGCCAGCTGGCCAGCAAACCTATTCGCGAAAGGTGGAGCCCGGACGCACGATTCGAATGAAATGGTCGGTGTAGGTCGCATGGACCCACGGGATCTCGTATTTCGGCATGTGACAGGACGCGCAATCCTGGGTGCCAGTGGGACAGGCCGGGGCCATATTCGCGGTCTGCGTATGCCCTAATTGGGCATGACATTTCAGGCAGGCGGTGTCATAGCTTGCGGAATCGCGCACCAAGGGTTTGTGCGGATCGTGGCAGGCGATGCAGGTGATCCTCGGATCGCCGCGACCGCCCCAGCAGAGGCTGCGCTCCAGCCGATAGGGCTGCAATCGGACTGATGAGATTCCCATGTGCCGCGGCATTTCAAGCACCACATCCACGGGAGTGCGATGGCACGCTCCGCAGAAATCTACGGAATCAACCGGGGCGAGCTTTTCGGGATTCAGCACTGTGGGGCTCGCGTGCTGATCCGGGTTGTTTTGCATCGCGGTCACATGCTGCAGCCCGGGACCGTGACAAGCTTCGCAAGTCACGCCGAGAATCGCGTGTTCAGGATCAAATTTTCCTGACACCGTGGAAGCGGTCGAGTGACATAGGAAACAGCGACGCATGGTCTCGTTCTCGACCGTTTTGCCCAGCGCCTGCGAGATCGTGGCAGGCGGTGCCGCATTGTGGCCGAAGGTGATATCCAGTCCTGCCAAACTCTGGTAGTAGCTCAGCCGGCTTTCGAGGAAACTGTCTCCTTGTCTCAGAACATAAGTCTGGGACGACTCACTCACTCCGAAAGCCCAGTTGACATTGGCGGAGACTGAATCGGTCTTGCTTTTGACCGAAAACGTCACGGCATCGGGCGCACGGGAAAGGAAGTAGTTGTAAGCATCGTCGGAAAACTTGAGATCGTGACCCGGCTGGGGAACTGCGGAATCGCGCGCCCGGCGAGCGGCTTGGAACATCGGCGTTTTCTGTTGCGAGGCGGCTATCTCAGAGTGGCAGTGAGTGCAGGCGCCAGGGCCCGCGTATTCCTGCATCGCCGGTGTTCCTTTGGTAGGCCACCAGCCGGGACGATTCCACCGCTCCGAGGTGGCCATCGAACTTCTTGCGCCCGCTTGATCTTGCCCGCCAGCGGGGAAGGTCGCAATCTCTGCTAGGAAACATGCGGTTGCAAAGAAGCGGAAACAGCCAGACTTCATGAACACAGGATTATAGCGTAAGCCTTCCTCGGGCTTGCGGCCAGCCGGTCGTGCAAAAAAAAACCATTTACGTCAAGGACGGGTGTACGCCCTTGAATCGAATTCCGGATTTTGCGGTGACGTCTTCGAAGAGCGGCAGGGCGCAGATTGGCGACGCCGTTCCCGCGAATCGCTTGCCGGCGGGCATGACTGCACGTTGCACTCAACAGATAAAGATCGGCGCTCCATTTTTCGAAGATGAAGCTATCAGTGTTCCCCGCGAACCGGGGGTGGAGTCTCGCGAGTCAAGTCGGCATATTTCCTCGCCAGTTCCGTCTCTCCCAACCGCGCATAAATCTGCTCGAGCAAAGAGTAAAGTTGCAGACCAATGATGACGTGCGCCGGATCTTCAGTGCTGGCCGCTTTCTCGGCGTCGGTCCGCGCCTGCTGGTAATTCCTCATCCGCAAATTAAGCTTGGCGCGTTCGTACCACACCGCCCGCACTTGCGGAGCAAGCTCAATCGCGCGATCAAGATGTTGCTTGGCGGCCGGGAGTTGATTGCGTTTCGCAAGAAACCGCCCGTAGTTGTAGTCCACAAACCCATCGTAGTAGCGCCCGTGCTGGTTGACAGCGAGAGCTTTGCGGAACGCCTGTTCGGCGGTCTCCAGTTCTCCGAGCGGTTCAAGATTCAGCCCAAGATAATCCCACGCACGAGCGTCGCTCGGGTTCAACCGAGTGGCCTGGCGAAAGTACTTCACTGCCGCGACGGAGTTCTTCTCGCTGTCGAAAATCTTGCCCAGCTGATACTGGGCTTCCGGGTCATTGGAATCCAGCTGACAGGCCTTCTCGAGCAGCTTCTTGCCTTCCGATTGCTGGCCTTTCATCGCGAGCATCTGGCCGCGCAGGGCCAACGAGGCGGGATCGTTGGGATTCATTTCTAGTGCGGCTGCCGACAGGGCGTCGGCCTTTGGGTAGTCCCGCTGATCGAGGAAGAGCCGGCCAAAATAGGCAAACCCTCTTGAGTCCTTGGTTTCGAGGTCCGTGTATTGCACGTAGAAGTTGGCCGCAGCCGGCGCGTTCCCTTTGGCAGCCTCGATGCGGCCCTGGGCCAGCAGGTTTTCAGGGCAGTCCGCATGAGCGGCCAAAATGGGGCCCAGCATCGCCTCCGCGCCGGTGACGTCACCCCGGGTGAGCTTTGCGGACACGCGCGCAAGTTGGTCCTCGACACCAGAACATGATCCGGCAAACGCCGGCCACGTAGCCGCGACCCCAAACAAAAAGCAGAGCACCGCCGCTCTCAACGGGACGACTCCTCGGTGACGGTCAGTATCTGATCGGCTTTCACGTTCCGCAGTACTTGCTCGGTCCCGCTCGGCCACTTCAGGGCGATTTCCTTGATGACAGCGTTTGCACCGAGGCCGAAATGGGCACGCGGGTCGGACGAACTGGCATAGCTTCCCGCGGTCGTGACATGGTTATGCTGCACCAAGCCGGACGCTTCGGTCAGCTTGATCCGCGTTCCGATTCCGTCGCGATTGCTCTTGACGCCCACGGTCTTAATAAGAATCCAGTGATTGGTATCCGTGGACGTGTTGTACAGCAGTTCCGCGGGGCTGCCAATGGCCGAGACTACCACGTCAATTTTGCCGTCGTTGTTGAGATCGCCGAATGCGCAACCTCGATGCGCCGCACGAATCTGCATGCCGGGCCCCGCTTCTGCGCTCACATCCTTGAAAGTTCCGTTGTGAAGATTGAGGAACACGGCGTTCGGCTGTCGGTAGTGCTGCTGCGGATCGATGTCGGCATTTTCACTTACATGGGAATTTGCGCTGAACAGGTCCTTATAGCCGTCGTTATCAAAGTCGTAGATGCCCGCGCCCCAGCCGCTCAGCTTGACGCTGCGAAAACCGATGCCCGCCGCATAAGTATCGGCGTTGAAGAATCCGTTGCCCTCATTGCGGAACAGCGGAAAGGTCTCGCCCCCAAGAGCAGTCACAAACAAACTCGGCTTCCCGTCGTTGTTCCAGTCGCGAAAGTCGACGCCCATGCTGGACACCGGCACACCATTTTCGGTGTACGCGACGAAGGACTCGACCCCGACCTCGTCGAATCCGCGGCCCGCGCGATTCTTGAACAAGAAATTCCGGTCGTTGTCGTTGGCAACAAAAATATCCATCCACCCGTCCCCATCGTAGTCGGCGATCGCCACCCCCATGCCTTTTCCAATGTGCTGCGAAATGCCCATCGCATCGGACACATCGGTGAAGGTGCCATCGCCATTGTTGTGGTAGAGGATGTTTGGTTCTCCCTGGTAAAGCGTGGGCGAGCAGGAGATGCGCTTGCCGGGCGCGCCGCAAACCCGGGAGGTCGCAAACGACCAGTCCAGATAGTTGCTCACGAACAGATCGAGTTTGCCGTCATTATCGTAGTCCACCCATGCCGCCGAAACGCCCCACAGTTTCTTGCCTGTCGAGGAAAGCCCGGCAACGCCGGCTTTGTCGGTTACATCGGTAAAGGTGCCGTCGCCGTTGTTGTGATAGAGAATGTTCCGGTTGAAGCCGGTGATATAAATATCGGTGCGGCCGTCATTGTCGTAGTCGGCCGCGGCCACGCCAATGCTGTAGCCTTCGCCGCGGACCCCGGCACGTTCCGTAACGTCAGTGAACGTCCCGTCGTGGTTGTTGTGGTATAGGCGATTGTAAAAGTTAGGCCCGCCCTTCACCATACCGGGAAGGCTCGCTCCATTGGTGAAGAAAATATCGAGATAGCCATCGTTATCGTAGTCGAGCAGGGCGACTCCGCCCGGAATGCCGTCGATCATCGGCTTATCGGGTAACGTACCGTTATCCAAAACAAACGTGACGCCCGACTGCTTCTGCCCGTTCTCGAATCGAATGTGCGAGGTTTCTGCCCCCCGAACATCCACTCGACTGACCGCTAGCGCCAGCGCCAGTGTGACTCCCAGGATGGCCCTTTTGCTCGGAAAGATCCTCTCGCAGCAGCCATTCATTGTGGCCGCCCTGCTGCCTGGGCCCGAGCCAACATCTGGCGCATGAAGGAATCTTCGGGGAAACACTTCACGTAGTCTTCCATCTCCGTCTTTGCATTCGGGTAGTCTTTCAATTGAATCAGTTGAACGATCAGCGTCTTTCGTAGCGCGGCACTGAACGGATCAAGTTCCCTTGCCTTGCGCAAAACCGCGACCGCCTCGAGGTTGCGGCCCAACTTCACCAGAGCATCAGACAGATCAGTGTACAAGATGGTTTTCGGTGTGCCGGTGTCCAGCGCGCGCTGCAAATGGACCACTGCTTCCCGGAATCGTCCCGCATGCAGATCCCGGTTTCCGATGGCCGCCTGCACCAAAGGACTATCAGGAGCGGTGCGTTCCAACTCATCGAGAACGGCGAGGTAACGATTCATGTATTCCGGGTGCTGCTCAACGAGTTCGCCGTACGCCTCTAAGAGCGTCAGCGCAGGCGGGGGTATCCCTTTTTTCCCCGGTGCCGCATTTAGATGGATCAAATCTGGTAACGCGGGTGTCGTCTGCTGAAACGCGATGTCGGGGTAGGGTTCATCCGAGCGGACCAGAATGCGGTGATTCGTAATGCTCGAGTGTGAGATCTCCTGCACGTCCCGTTTCTTCATGTGGCATCCCGCGCAGTCATCCGGTGGCTGCTGGTGCGCCCGGACCTGCAGCGGCAGCGTGCAGCCTTTTTCGCTGTGGCAGGTCAGGCATTTGGTTTTGAAATATTCGGGGGCCTCTTCGCGCGTTGGCTCCAGATGAGGATCGTGGCAGCTGATGCAGCTCAGGCGTTCGCCGCTCGCTCGATAGCATTTGCTGAGGGTCATCGAATAGTAGTGCTCAAGCAAGTCCGCCTGCGGCGGCGACTCGCGCTTGGGAGGAACCACCAAGATGGACATGGTGTCGTCAAGCGGAGCACCGGGCCGAAAGTCCCGGTAATCCTTCCCGGGTTTTAGAATCCGCACATCCCCGGTTTGGTGGCAAGACATGCAGATGTTGTCCGCCAATGCAGGCGGGAGCAACGCAGGGTTGACGATGGAAGAATCGTGTCCCTGGTGAGTATCCGATCCCATCTGCGCCGCGAGCACATGCGAAAGCCCGGGGCCATGGCAGTTCTCGCAGCTGATCGCCAGTTCGGAGAAGGGCGGATCGCCGAATCGGCCATTGCCGTCCGGAATCGCGTTCGGACGGCCACTGTGGCAGGCAATGCAGGCGGGCAATATCGGGCGATTGAAACCGTAGTTTCCGAACTCGTATCCGGGCGATAACTCCCAGCGCCCGGGCTTGGAGTAGAAAGAAAGTGGGGCCTGGAACAAGTAATCGCCTCGCCTGACGAGTCCGCCAAAGCCGTTCTCCCCGGCTCCGATGATCCAGGCCAGTTCGTGAGTATCGCGGAAAACCTCTTGCCCGTCAGAGCCCGACTGGAACTCGCTCTGATAGAGCTTTCCGTCCCGGGCGTACACGTCAAACTGCACTCGATTGTTTTTGTCGTCCACGGAACCGGAAAGCCGCTGCGTTTTCAGCCACTCCGGGGAGACCTGGGTCATCGAGCGTCCCATGGCGGTCTGCAGATACTTTTGGTACAGGTCTTTGTGACAGGCGGCGCACGCCCGGGAACCCACATATTCACCAGCCACTGGCTTGGGTTGGCGCGCGGGAGAAGAGTCGTGCGGGGCCTGCGCCTGAATCGATACGACCGCTCCGAGGAAAATCGGGGCGAGCACGACCAGTGATAGCCGCGACCAGAGTTCGCGAACAAGTCGAAGGGGCTGAGATCGGCGGTGGTGATTACCCATTCACTATCCGTTTCCGGCTCCTGCGTACTTTCTGCAAAATGTCATCTCCAGTCAAGTTGTGAACCGGGCGACGGAAACCGCAATCAGAGCTTTCCGCACTGCGTTGGCAAGCGCAGTGGGCTGTCCGCGAAGAAATCTCGAATCTAAGCATTCTGCCGCAAATGAGCGCTCAAACGGCAGGGGCAGGGGCGTCAAGCCGACCTCGAATTTGGCTTAAGTTAAGGGTTAAGTTAACGGTGTCAATTTTTTCTTGACAAGCACTAGTATTTTTATACTAAAATCCCCGCGCTTCGAGAGTACTGGGGTGTACTCTCCTGAAAACCTTGCGATTACTGGCGGAGGACAAGTCCATGACTGATTTACAGAGGCAGGGATGGTGGGTCAGTACGGCGCTGTGTTTGGCTAGTATCCTGATGCTTGCGGCAGTCCCTGCGCTCGCCCAACTTTCAAGCGCTTCTCTCACCGGCGTGGTCCATGATGCCACCGGAGCCGTGGTGGCGAACGCCGGCGTGGTCCTGCGCAACGTGGACACGGGACTCGAGTTCCCGACCACAAGCAACGAGACCGGGAACTACCGCTTCACAAACATCACCCCGGGCCGGTACACGCTGAAGATTTCCGCAGCGAGTTTCACTAGCAAGCAAGTGTCCGAGTTCACACTGGCCGTGAACCAGACCGCCACGATTGATGTCTCGCTGGCACCCGGTTCCACGACGGAAGTGGTAAACGTGGAAGCCACCACCGAGCAGCTTCAGGCTTCCACTGCGGAATTGGGGACCGTCATCGCCACCAAACAGGTGAATGATCTTCCGCTGAACGGCCGCAACTTCACCCAATTGCTGTCTTTGACGCCCGGCGTGTCGCCAATCAGCGTCTCGCAAAACAACATGGGTGGACGCACCGGCGGTTTTGCGGCCCCCATTGCTGAGGGCGCGGCTTTCTCGTTCCCATCAATCAACGGGGCTACGAATCGCAGCAATTACTTCCTGACCGATGGCATGAATAACTTCGCGGCGTTTCTCAGCACCTACGCTGTGCCTCCGATCATCGATGCGATTCAGGAGTTCAAAGTCGTCTCTCACACGGACTCTTCCGAATTTGGCTCGGTGCTCGGCGGCGTGGTGAACGTCGTGACCAAGTCCGGCACCGACCACTTCCACGGCGCCGGATGGGAGTACATCCGCAACGATGCCTTCGATTCCCGTGGCAACTTTCTGGGGGCGGCCCAGAAAAAGCCCTCGTTTCGCCAGAACCAGTTCGGCGGATCGATGGGCGGTCCAGTGGACCTTCCCGGCCTGAAGAGAAATACCTTCTTTTACTTTGCTTATCAGGGGTTCCGCTACTCGCAGCCGATCAGCGCCAACATTCTGGTCCCGACCGATACTCAGTTGGGCGGCGATTTCAGTGCACTCTGTAGTTCCGGTTTTGATGCCAGCGGAGTCTGTAAGGACAGAGCTGTGGCGGGATCCGCGCCGGCGGGTACGACATGTGCGAGTGGAGTTGCTCCGAGTGCTCTGTGCCTGGTGACCAATCAGATCTACAACCCCTTCACCACTACTGCTTCGGGCTCAAGCAAGTCCGGGTTTGCCCGGCAGCCGTTCGCCAATAACATGATCGCCTCTACCCTGATCGATTCGCGCTTGGTGGGCTTTATTCAATCCGTGTACCCCAAGGCCGGAACCTTCAATCCGGGTACGGTCAGTAACGCAGTCGACAGCGATCCGAATACCCAGCACCAGAACGAGTACGACGTCAAAATCGACCACACTTTTGGAGCCAACGACTCGGTCTGGTTCCGCTACAGCCGCATCGACAGCACCGTCCTTACGCCGAACGGGAACTTGCCCGGGCTGCTCAAGAACGAGTCCATTCCCGGCCGCAACTTTGGAGGTAACTGGGTACACATCTTCAGTCCGACTTTGCAGTTGCAGACGCTGTACTCCTACACCAAAGTTTCGGATAACGGCGTTACCAAGTTTAAGGGGCTCGATGCCGCGACCATCGACCAGGCAGCCGGTTTCTCGCCTGATTTTGCCAGTAACTTCTCAGGCACCAGTGGCTGGCTGATTCCCTCCCTGGGACTGGGTAATAGTTTCGTGAACGGCGGCGAGATTATCCAGAACACGCCCCAAGCCACGGATAATCATCAATTCTCCGTCACCCTGACCAAAGTCAAGGGGAGTCACACCTTCGGCTTGGGAGCGAACTTCATCAGCAGCGTGTTCTCCAGTCCGATTTCGTATGATCAGCTTGGATTTTCCACGGTTGAGACCAATGACACCAACGGCAATGGCGGATTCAGTCTGGCGTCGTATCTGCTGGGAGTTGTCGATAACGCCAACCGGCGCGACGTAAACGAGAAAACCCGTCCGGGCGGTCTATTCAGCGGATTCTTCCAGGATTCCTGGAAAGTGAATTCAAAGCTGACGGTTAACTACGGAGTCCGCTACGATCTGACTTTGATTCCAGCCTACGGGACCAAAGATACCTTCGGGCAGCAGGGCGGCATCGAAACCGGAGAGCCTGACTACAGCGCTGGAGTCTATGTCCTGCAATATCCGCCACCGCCGTGCAGCGTGCGCGGTATTGCCCCTTGTATCCCTAGCATCATGCTGGACGCTTCGGGGAACGCGGTGGCCTGCAATCCCGCCACCCAGACCTGTCTGCCTCCAGGTACCTTGCCACCCCACGTCGTGGTTGATGGGCGCGGCCGCATTTCGCACAACACCTACACAAATATCGGCCCGCACCTTGGTTTTGCCTATCGTCTCGGAGAAAACACGGTGGTGCGCGGAGGAGCGGGAGTGGTCTATGACAACTGGGCCGCTGTGAGCCAGATGTCACAGAACATCGAGGGCGACTGGCCCGGGATCGGACAGTTGATCGCCACCAGCCTGAACGTACCGGGCGGCTCCACTGCCACGACCGGTCCGCCAACCGTGTTTGCTCAGAATCCATTCGCCGGGAGCGGCAGCGCCGGCATCCCTGCGCCGACGCCGTTCAATTCCGCGGGTGTGAACTGGTTCTATGACCCCCACATCAAGAATGCCTATGCGGACCAGTTCAACTTCGGCGTACAGCACGAACTGAATTCCACTACCACAATCACCGCCAACTATGTAGGGTCCCTGACCCACCGAGCTAACGTTGGCGGCATGTACAACACGGCTTTGACGCCGAGCCCGGCTGCTAACCCGCAATCGCGAGCTCTGTTCCCCTATATGATCGCGAGCTTCTACGACCGCAGCGTGGGCTTCGCCGACTATCACGCGTTCCAGCTCGCAATGAATAAACGGTTCTCGAACGGCTTAGCCTACCAGGTCGCTTACACCTACTCCAAAGCGCTCGATGAGAACGACGGCTTTTTCGGCGCCGAAGGCAAGAACGTCGCTGACCCCTACAACCCCCGGGCCAGTTTGAGCCCCGCGGGGTACGATCTGCCTCACATTCTCACCGTGAACGCCAATTACGAACTGCCCGTAGGGCAGGGCAAACGCTACTCCACCGGAAACCACGCAGTGGACTACGTAATCGGCGGCTGGCAGACAAACGGGATCCTCACCGTCCGCTCGGGCCAACGCTACAGCGTCACCGACGGCGAGGACCAGGCCAACACCGGCAATACCGGCTGGGCCGGTTACGAGCAGGCTAACCTGGTGGGTGATCCCAATGCGGGGTCGTGCCCGAATGGGGCGCATGTGCATACCGCGGGTTGCTGGTTTAACACTAGCGCATTCGCGAAACCCGCCCGCGGAAGTTTTGGCAACCTTCGTCCCGATCCATTCCAGGGGCAACGGTACTGGAATGTCGACTTCTCGGTTTTCCGTCAATTCCCCCTGTGGAGCGAGAGGCGGCGTCTCGAGTTTCGTGCCGAGGCCTTCAACCTGTTCAACACTGTCATCTTTGCGCCGCCCAACAGCGACATCAACAGTCAAAGCAACTTTGGCGTTGTAAACAGTACGGCCAACTCCAACCGAATTATGCAATTTGGCTTGAAGTTTATTTACTGAGCCAAATTGATTCTCTAACTTCGCCCGCCGCTGCTCCCAGCGGCGGGCGTTGCTCTTTGGGCAATCATAGAGCAGGGACGCCAAGCGGTTCCGCCGCAGCGTTTTGACCGGGAGAGGAAGCAATCATGAAACAATTTCTCGTATTTTTTCTTATGCTCGGCAGTCTCAGGGCTCAAACTTATCAACCGACCTGGGATTCCGTTGACCAGCGGCCCACGCCCGCCTGGTTCAACGATGCCAAATTCGGCATCTTCATTCACTGGGGAACGTACTCCGTGCCGGCCTACGCTCCGGTGTTGCCGGGAAAGCTGGCCTACGCGGAGTGGTACTGGAATGCGATGACACACGGGAAGGACGATCCGAAAGCCGATGCTCTGCAGAAGGGGACGTGGGCCTTTCATCAGAAGGTCTATGGCGCCGACTCTCCCTACCAGAATTTTGCGCCGCAGTTTCGCGCGGAACTGTTCGACCCGGACCACTGGGCGGACGTGTTCGCCCAGTCTGGCGCCAAGTACGTAGTGTTGACTGCAAAGCACCACGAGGGTTTTGCCTTGTGGCCCAGCAAGCAAGCTTCGGCAACCTGGGGCCGTCCATGGAACGCCGTGGAAATAGGGCCGAAACGCGATGTGCTCGGCGATCTGACGGACGCGGTGCGCCGCAAAGGCGTGCGCATGGGTTTCTATTACTCACTTTACGAGTGGTACAACCCGCTCTGGCTGTACGACAAGCCCCGCTATGTCCGTGAACACATGTTTCCCCAGTTCAAGGACCTGGTTACCAACTACAAGCCGGCGTTCATTTTCAGCGATGGGGAGTGGGAGATGACTTCCGCCGAATGGCACAGCCCAGAGCTGCTGGCGTGGCTGTTTAATGAATCTCCGGTCAAAGACGAGGTGGTGGTCAACGACCGCTGGGGCAGCGATACGCGGCACAAGCACGGCGGATACTGGACCACCGAATACACGGCAGGTATGAGCGGCATCGACCATCCCTGGGAAGAGAACCGGGGCATGGGGGTTAGCTACGGCTACAACCGTGCGGAGGGCCTGAACGTTTACCACAGCGCTCGCGAACTGGTCACCATTCTGGTGGATACCGTAAGCCGGGGCGGCAACCTCCTGCTCGATATCGGTCCGAAAGCCGATGGCACGATTCCAACGATTATGGAAGAGCGGCTCTTGGCCGTGGGAGACTGGTTGAAAATCAACGGTGAAGCCATTTATGGCACCAAGCCGTGGAAGCTTACGCGGCAATGGAGCGCCGGCGAAGTTCCGAAGGTGGAGTACAACAAGGAGTATTCGTCAGCGTACGACGTTACCAAGCTGATTGAAAAGTCTCAACCGGGGAAGGCGCACATCGAAGCGTTCTTCACCGCGAAAGCCGAGAATCTGTACGCGCTTTTGCCGGACTGGTCGGGTCACACCCTTCTACTCAAAGACGTGACTCAAGCCAAATCAGTCCAACTGCTCGGATCTGACACACCGCTGAAATTCAAGGTTTCGAAGTCTGGGACTTTGGTTGAGTTGCCCGAGCTTCCAGAGGAATTGCGACAACAGCCTGCGTGGGTATTGAGAGTTAGTCAATGAGAGAATTTTGAGATGCTCCGTAGCATTCATGGCAACCTGAGTTTGCCCGGCGACTCCATCAGGCGAGTTTCGGGGCCGTGCGCATTCAAGAATGCCGCCGTTCGGCGCACAGAAACAGAACAGACGTAGGTTGACATGGCCAGATGGGTCGGGGGGACTGCTAGGTATGCCACCAACGATTTCGTCGTGGTGACTCAAACACTGGAGCGAGTCTCACCGGGATGGTGATTGTGCTTGTGGATTCGGTGTAGCAAGGAATAGATGATGCCAGAAGCTAATAGCAAGGTTCCTTATCGGATGGCGCTGGCTGGCGGCTGGATTGACCAGCCGTTTGTGTCCAAGGTCAATCCCCGGCCGCCGGGTTCGATGGTCGTGGTCGGGCTGGAGCCATCTTCCCGCTTCATGGATCGA
>DATMPS010000107.1:0-42338 GCA_035567435.1 Terriglobales bacterium
TACGCCACGTCCGGGGATGTTTCGGGCGATCGCAACACGGTGGTGGGATATGCGGGCGTGGTCGTGCGTTGAGGGCAGTGACGAGGCTTGCCCGCGTCTCTAGCGGACCCTTTCTCGGCTGAAAGGCAAAAGGGCGACCCGAAGGTCGCCCTAAATTTCATTTCCTCGAAAGATTATTTTCGGCTAGGCGCGGTATGCGATCCTGACGACGGTGCGCTCGTGTGCCCGCCGCTGCTCATGTGGCCGCCGCTGCCGCTCGAGGACATCGAGCCCATGCTCCCGCTTCTCATGTTCCCGCCCTCCATGCGCGAAGCTGGCGCAGTCCGAACGGTAGCGAATCCGTTCTGCTGCACCTGATGCGAGACTTTCCCGAGATGGCTCACCGTACCTCGCGGAATTCCTAGCCCCGCGGTCCCGTTCTGCACCAGCACACGCGAAGGCAGGCCGCCAGCCGTGAGCACAGGATGTCCCACCACCACCGTCGCCGTGCCTCGCGCTGGCGGCGCAGGAGTCGGGAACCGGTTCGGCGGATTGGTCAACACCGGCATCGTAGACCAACCACCGAATCCGCCCGGCGCCCACATCCAACCATACCCCGGAACCATCGCCCAGCTTCCGTAGCGATACGGCATCCAGCCCCAGGGATAGGCCGAAACCCAGGTGTAGCCGAATCCCGGATAGAACATCCAGGCGCCGTCGGCGAACGGGCTCCAGCCCGCGCCCGCAAAATATGGCTGCCACATCATGCCGTAGCCGGGAATGTTGGAGTAGTTGCCGTAGTAGTTCAGGTCGCTCACCCCATACCCGTATGGATAGTTGCTGTTCGAGGCCCGGACTGCGTACTCCTGCTGATACTTGTTCTGCTGCTTGTCCCAGGCGTCGAGCGGCGCCTCTTCAATATTCTTTGCCACCGTGAACTTGTCGTTGTCGGTCAGATTGAAGACGGCCGTCTTGTTCTTCCCGACCTGAACTTCGCCCGACGGCCCTGCCACTTTCAGATCGCCGTTAAACACCGCCAGCTCGGCGTTGTCCCCTGCGAGGTCCAGCCGGAAATGCACCACCTGGCTGACCTGTATCTTCTCGTTCGCAAACAACACGGTGAACTCGTCGGCCTTGCCCTTGGCCGAGTAGTTGACGTACGCCATTCCCGACTTGAGGATGACCGTCGAAACCCGCCCGCCCGAATCGCGCAACGTCAATTCGCTGAACTCGACCGTGCTTCTGGGAGTGATGCGGACCGTGCTGCCGTCTTCAAATTCCACTTCCGCGCGGCCTTCTTTGGTCGCCAGCTTCATGCCCTGGACGATCGGCATGTTCAGGAAAGCTTTCTCGAATCCCGGGCCGGCGTTCTTGTCTACCTGGACCCCACCCTCCACGTTGCTGAGCCGGACAATACGCACTTGCGAATCAGCGAAAGCCGGTGCCGCGCCTAACGCGAACACAAGCCCCACCACCACAACCGTCCACGCGCTCAAGCTTTGCTTTGACATGAGATATGTCTCCCGCAGACTTCTTCCCTTACCCCATTAGAACATGGTTCCGAGCGTTTAGTTGTCAGCCATTTGGTCAATTCCGGTTCGGCGATGGGCCGGATATTTCCCGACCCAGCGGGTCACCGACGGTAATCGGTGCCGGGCGGGAAGCCGTTTCTGAGGCCGCCCGCAACCCTATGATTACAGGCCCTTAGTGCGAAGCCGTCACTCCACTCAAGATCAGCAGCCGCTGCGCCCGGGCGCGCGACACGTTCATCACCGATTGATCCGCCAGGATCTTTTGCAAGATGGGGGCCACCGCCTGGACCTCGGCCAGGTTCTTCTCGTTCACCATCTGTTCCATCTGCTTCAGATGCTCGTCCAGCGCCAGCTTTTGATAGTGATGGTAATACTCGAGTTGGCGGCCGATTTCGAGCGTGGTCGAAATGTTCTGGAACAGCGTCGTGATTTCCTGCACGGCAGGTACCGGCGAGTAGTTGTACTCCGCCCGCGTGCTGCGCTGCCCGTCCTTGTAGGCCAGCACCTTCGCCCCGGTGGAAGCGATGTTCTTCTTACCCGAATCGACCTTGCCCTCGAAATACTTAGCCTTGGCCGCCAAGCCGAAGATTTTCTCCCGGTTCGCCGCCGAGATCGTGAAGTCCAGGTGGAACGGATCGGCCGGATCCGAGTCCGGGGTGAGTTTCCCCGTTGAATCGTAACCGGCGCGCCCATCGGAGGAGACGGTCAGAACGTAGTGATCCGGAA
Source organism: Terriglobales bacterium (assembly GCA_035567435.1). Taxonomy (GTDB): domain Bacteria; phylum Acidobacteriota; class Terriglobia; order Terriglobales; family Acidobacteriaceae; genus Gp1-AA133. Next base: position 2,238 of record DATMPS010000107.1, read on the forward strand.
TCGATTGCGGAAAGTCGAGTGAGAACGTGATCGTCGCCGTCGGCGACGATTCTTGTCCGAGGGCAACCGCAGAGATCAGCAGACTCGCGAGGGCGCAGGAGAAGAAAAATGATCGAGGCGTCGGGCGCCCGCGATCCGCGATCGCGACCGGGCTGAGCGGCACGGCGATCCGATCCCTGTTCGGCAACGCTCCCTCCACAGCTTCGCGCCTCATCGCCGCGCCACACTCTGCCGCTGCAAGGTGGCCGCGGTGTGCAAATGACAAATCGCAATGGCCAGCGCATCCGACGCGTCCGCCGGCTCAGGAGGCTCTGCCAGTTCCAGCAGCCGGGTCACCATGTGCTGCACCTGCTGTTTCTCCGCCCGGCCATATCCCACCACCGCCGACTTGATCGACAGCGGCGCATACTCCGCCACTTCCAACCCGGCCGCGGCTGCCGCCAGCATCGCCACCCCGCGCACTTGCCCCAGCTTGAGCGCCGACTTCACGTTCAGCGCGTAAAAGACGTCCTCGATGGCAACCTCATCGGGACGGTGATCCAGTATGAGTTCTCCTAGCCGCTCGTAGATGCGATTCAGACGGGTGGGTAGCGGCTCCCGCGCAAACAACTTGATCGCCCCAGAGGTCAGGCAAAGAAGCTTTCCCGACGACGCGAGTTCCACCACGCCATATCCCGTGTATTCGGTCCCGCAATCAATCCCAAGAACGCGCATCGCGCCCAGTGTACCGTGACTCGGCACAGCGCTCGGAACAAAAACACTCAGGCCCGTGGTCACGAAGGCAACGGTGTCTCGCAACCCCATTGACCGTGGTCGCGAGCGCAGTGAGGCGTGAGCCGAACCCAGTCGAGCAACCCCGTGGTGGCCGGCAGCGCCACCGGCCCAGCCCTCCTTTCTACCCGCTTTTCTTTGTGGCCTCAGCGGCCTCCCTCTGCGCCCTCGGCGGCAAAACGCTGTTGAGGTTTCCGGAGAATGGCCCGCCTCAACAGCACCGCGTACGCCGCGCCCGGATCCCCTCGCACTCGCGAAGAAATCCCGCGTACGCCGCACGCGATGATTCCACCTTATTCCTCTCGAGAAACCGCGCGTAGGCCGACTCATCGAAAATCTCCCGCAGGACAGAACGCATCACGCCGAGCGCTCGCCCCGCCTGACGTAAGAACCGGTCGGCATTCCCTGAAACTCTCATCCTTGTTCCTTTGCAAACCGCGTCGTCACGAACGCTGCCTCGCGCACCTCGGCCGCCTGTCGCCCGCTCCAGACCCGCGACCATTCCAGCGCCGACTCCACCAGGATCACCGCCACCATCACGACCAGGGCAAAGGTAACCCCCGCATCCAACCGATCATTAAAGATCAGCCGCGCCGTCGCGCCCCCACTCGATCCGCTCGCGGCCAGTTGTGTCGCGTGCGCCAAAAAACCAATCCGCGGATTCGCGTCCCATATCTTGTGATAAGAAGCCGTAAACGTCACAGTGACCAGCCACAACAGAGGGGCCAGCGTCACCGCTGCGTACCGTCCCCGGCCCATCTTGATAATGATGGTCGTGGCCACGCACAGCGCCACCGTGGCCAACAACTGGTTCGAAATCCCGAACAGCGGCCACAGCGAGTTGATTCCCCCCAGCGGATCCCGCACGCCCTGCCAAACGAAACATCCCCAGGCTCCCGCAATCAGTGCGCTGGTCGCAACGATGCTGGGATACCAACTGGTTCGCCCTATCGGCTTCCATATGTGCCCGAGCGCATCCTGCACCATGAAGCGGCCCACGCGCGTGCCCGCGTCCAGGATCGTCAGAATGAACAGCGCCTCAAACATGATCGCGAAGTGATACCAGATCGCCATCACCACCTGCCCGCCCAGGCTGTCGGAAAAAATGCTGGCCATACCCACTGCGAACGCGGGGGCGCCCCCAGTGCGATTGAACAGCGTCTGCTCGCCCACCGCGTGCGCCAGTTGCGACATCTCGGCCGCCGTCACCGTGAATCCCCAGCTGCGGATGGTCGAAGCCGCCGCCTCCGGAGCCTGCCCCACGATCCCGGCCGGGCTGTTGATCGCGAAATAAACCCCGGGTTGCAGAACGCAGGCCGCAATCGTCGCCATGATCGCCACCAGCGACTCGGCTGCCATCGCGCCGTAGCCCACCATGCGCGTCTGGGTTTCGCGCGCAATCAGCTTGGGCGTGGTCCCACTCGCGATCAGCGAATGGAATCCGCTGATCGCTCCGCACGCGATGGTGATAAACGCGAATGGAAACACATTTCCGGCGAAAACCGGCCCCGTACCATCGATGAACCGGGTCAGCGCGGGCATGTGCAGCAGCGGACGCACCGCCACAATCCCCACCGCCAGCAGCGCGATCGTGCCCAGCTTTACGAAGGTGCTCAGGTAGTCGCGCGGCGCCAGCAGCAGCCACACCGGGAGAGCCGACGCCGCAAACCCGTACGCGATGATCATCAGCGCAAGCGTCGGCGCGCTGAAGGTGAAGTACCGCGCCAGTTCCGCCTCTTGCGCCACCCATTGCCCGCCGAAAATCGCCGCCAGCACCAGCCCGAAGCCCAGCACGGAACTTTCCAGCACTTTCCCGGGCCGCAGGTAGCGTAGATAGACGCCCATCAGGAATGCGATCGGAATCGTCATCGCGATCGTGAACGTCGCCCACGGGCTCGACTTCAACGCGTTCACCACGATCAGCGCCACCGCGCCCAGCAGGATCACGATGATGCTCAGCACCGCCAAATACGCCACGAAACCGCCCACCTTCCCGATTTCATCCCTCGCCATCTCGGTCAGTGACTTGCCATCGCGCCGCACCGAGAACAGCAGAATGACGAAGTCCTGCACGCAACCGGCGAACACCGCGCCCGCCAAAATCCAAACTGTCCCCGGAAGATAGCCAAACTGCGCGGCCAGCACCGGACCCACCAGCGGCCCCGGCCCGGCAATCGCGGCGAAGTGATGCCCGAACACCACCCACTTGTTGGTGCGGACGAAGTCGCGCCCGTTCTCCAGTCGCTCGGCCGGCGTCGCCCGCAGCGCATCGAGGGCCAGCACCTTCGCCGCCACAAACTTGCTGTAGAAGCGGTACCCCAGCGCATAGCTGCACGCCGCGGCGATCACCAGCCACATCGCGTTGATCTGCTCTCCGCGGTGGAACGCGATCGTGGCGACAGCCAGGGCGCCCAGCACCGCCACCCCCGCCCACACGAGGGCACGTACGGGTTTAGGCATAAGAATGAAGACTCCAGTCTCGGATGAAAATCCGGTCCGACGGTTTCCGGTTCGCAGTATTGTGGCCAATCTCAGCCGGGGTTGCAATTCGCAAACTGGAACTGGGAAAAGAAAGATTTCAACGCCAACGCAAAATGTGAGACCAGGAACCGTCGCAGAGCCCCGCGGGCTTTACCCTCGATCGATCCATCGCGACAGTGACCTCCGGCAGGCCTCGACGTGACCGGACGCCCGGTAGGCATGCTTTCCCCGCAACGCACGAAGTTAGCTACAATATCGTTTTTCTCATCCCAAGACCGCTGCCGGATTTAATGATAGTCTTTACAGTTCCGGCCCATGGTGGAGTTATCGAGGTTCTTCCCAGCTGCGGCTGGAAAAAGGACGGACACCCCTACCAGCAGCGGACACCAGTTCCATTCCTACCTCGAGGAGCAAGCGATGAAGATCGGGATGTTAACCGGCGGCGGCGATTGCCCCGGCCTCAACGCGGTCATACGCGGCGTGGTGCGCAAAGGCACCTTTCACTATTCGGACGAATTTGTCGGCTTCATGGAAGGCTGGCGCGGCCTGCTGGAAAACAAGACCATGCCCCTCGACCTCGAAACCGTCGGCGGCATTCTCCCTCGCGGCGGCACCATCCTGCGCACCTCCCGCACCAACCCCGCCAAGCACGCCGACGGCCTGCAACGCTGCACCGAAAATCTCCAGGCGAACGGCTGCGATGCCCTGATCGCCATCGGCGGCGACGACACCCTCTCCGTCGCCCAGAAGCTTTTCCAGAATGGCATTAAAGTCGTCGGCGTTCCCAAGACCATCGACAACGATCTCGCCGGCACAGACTTCACTTTCGGCTTCGATACCGCCGTCAACGTCGCCACCAGCGCCATCGACCGCGTCCACACCACCGCCGAAGCGCACAACCGCGTCATCGTGGTCGAAGTCATGGGCCGCGACTCCGGCTGGATCGCGGTCTATAGCGGAGTAGCCGGGGGCGCCGATGTCATCCTGATCCCCGAAGTCCCCTTTGACATCGACAAGGTCGCCGAACTGATCAAGCAGCGCCACGCTCGCGGCCGCTATTTCAGTATCGTCGTTGCCGCAGAGGGCGCGAAATTTGCCGGCGACGTCCAGATGCACGACGGCGCGCCCATCGTGCAGAACATCGGCAAGGATGAATTCGGACACCTCCGGCTGGGCGGCATCGGCAACATCCTCGCCCGCGAAATCGAAAAGCGCACTGGCTTCGAAACCCGCTCGGTAGTCCTCGGCCACATTCAGCGCGGCGGATCGCCCAGTTCTTTCGATCGTGTACTCGCCACCCGCTACGGCCTGGGCGCCATCGACATGGTGCACCGCGGCGAATGGGGACACATGGCCGCCCTGCGCGGCAACAAGATCGTCTCTGTGCCGCTGGCCGACGCCATCGCCAGCAACCGCAAAGTCGACCCCGAGCTCATCGAAGTCGCTAACGGCATCCTCGACAAGCTCGCCGAACCCGCGATGAAACGATAAGCGAATTCCCGATAGTCGACTCGCGGTTATCCCGGGGACTACAAGACCGGCGGCGAACCAACCGCCGGTTTTCGTGCTCTAGTTGCGTGTCCCGCCCCGCAAAGTCAAGTCGAAGGACGCCACAAGCCGCTCGCTGGCCAGTTTCCCCGAAAATTGACTTTGTCTCTTTCCCCCTCCACAATCCGCACAGCCATGTTTACCGCCCGCCTCGCCATCTGGCTCCTCACCTTGCTGGAAGCCGTGCTGGTCCTGGCGGCCGTCGCGCTCGCCTGGATGCGCAGCGGCAGACATCCGCCCGCTCTTCCCGGACACCTGGGTATCGCCTTCGTCGCGTTCGCCCGTCGCAAGACTTTGTCCGTCGTCTCCGTCGGCCTACTTTGCCTGACTCTGCGTGCCGCGCTCCTGCCTCTGCTTGGCATCCCCGAGCCCCGCTGGAACGACGAGTTCAGCTACCTGCTCGCGGGCAAAACCTTCGCGGCAGGGCGCGTCACCAATCCCACGCCGCCACTCTGGGTGCACTTTGAAACCTTCCACGTCATCCTGCAGCCGACCTACATGTCGATGTACACCCCCGGCCAGGGTCTCGTGCTCGCTCTGGGCCAGCGCATCGCCAAGTGTCCCTGGATCGGCGTCCTGCTCATCACGGGCATCATGTGTTCGGCACTCACCTGGATGCTGCAAGGCTGGATGCCACCCGCCTGGGCGCTGTTCGGCGGACTGCTGGCCGTTCTCCGCCTTGGTGTTCTGAGCTTCTGGATGAACAGCTATTGGTGCCCGGCGCTGGCAGCGACTGGAGGCGCACTTATCCTCGGAGCTCTGCCCCGCGCTCGCAAAGCGCGCGGCGCCTCGGCAGCGATCGTCATGGGCCTCGGCCTGATCGTCCTCGCCAACAGCCGCCCTTATGAAGGCTTCGTATTAAGCCTCACCGTGGCCGGATCTCTGGTTGCGTGGCTGTTGAGCACGCAGCGTCCCAGCTTCCCTACTGTCGCACGCAAACTCATTCTTCCCTTGGCGCTCGTGCTCGCCGCCGGGGCCATCGCCACCGGCTACTACTACTGGCGCGTCACGGGCAGCCCTATTCGCATGACCTACAAAGTCGATCGTGACACGTACGCTGTCGTCCCGTACTTCATCTTTTTTCCGTCCCGCCCGGTTCCCAGCTACAACCACGCGGTGATCCGCAACTACTACGCGGGCTGGGAAGTCAGCGAGTTTCAGGAAGCTCGCTCCTTCCTCGGATTCCTGCGCCGCAACCGCCACAAAACTCTCGACCTCTGGCGCTTCTATCTCGGCCCCGCTCTCACCATTCCGCTGTTCGCGCTCCCCTGGACGCTGCGCGACCGCCGCATGCGCTTTCCCGTCGTCGCCAGTGCCGTCTTCATCGGCGCTCTCCTGATTCAAACCTGGACCTTCCCTCACTACACTGCGCCCGCAACCGGACTGGTCTACATTATTGTCGTCCAATGTTTCCGCCACCTGCGCGTCTGGCGCTGGCGCACCACGCAAACCGGCCGCGCTCTGGTCAACGCGGCGGTCGTAGCCAGCGTCGGCATGATCGTGCTGCGCCTGGTGGCGATCCTTACCCACACGCCCATCGAGCCGCCCTGGCCGCGCGGTAACCTCGATCGCCCCCGCATCGTCGCCCAACTCACGCGACTTCTCCGTCCCCAGCTCGTTCTGGTCCGCTACGGCCCGCACCACAATGCCGACCTCGACTGGATCTACAACGATCCCGATATCTCGAAGGCAGAGCTGATCTGGGCACACGATATGGGGAACGCAAACCAGGAACTGCTTCAATACTTCTCCGATCGCCAGGTCTGGCTGCTCGACGTCGACGACTCCACCCCGCAGCTGTCTCCGTATCCCTCACCCGCGCCTTGATCCACGCCTACGCCCCCCGAAGTCGGCGGCGCCACAACGTAACAGGGCGCGTCTTCAGACGCGCCGTAACGACACGAAAATCGAACCGGCTTTCCCCGCGGTTCCGGGGCCTCTCCTGAACTGGTGCGCACGGGAAGGACAGGAGTTCAGATGCCAGTAAGGCACTCCTCATTCTTCCGATACCGAGCGGATCTCACACTCCACTCTCCTCTGTCATTCCGACGCCGAGCCCAGCGCAGACGGAGGAATCTGCTCTCCCATCGGCCACCTCACCTTTGAAGCTCCTTATTCGCGCCCTTGGCGAACCCCTCTGCAACCTTCACGGTGGAAAGCTTTTCTCCGCGCCTTCGCGTCCTCTGCTGCCCGCTGCGGTTAGAATCGTCCCGCCCATGTCCGCCCCATGGCTCACCTCGCGCCGCCTCCGCGCCCACGGCCTGCTGCTCGCGCTTGCCGTCTGGTCCATCTACGCCTGGGTCCTCGCCACGCCGACGCTCCGCGATCGCAATGGCCTGGTCAAGGGCACCGACTTCCTCCACTTCTACACCCTGGGGTGCCTGGCTCTCGAGCACCGCGGCGCCGACCTCTACAACATGCAAGCGCAATCCGCCCTGGCCCAGCAAAAAGTTCCGCAAGCTGGACGCCTCTTCTTCGTGCCCCTCTACGGCCCGCAAGTCTCGCTCCTGTTCGCTCCGCTGGCCGCGCTTCCCTATGCCATGGCTCTCGCCATCTGGTCGCTCGCCAACGCCGCCATCTACGCGGTTTGTTGTTACGCCATCTGGAAGGCCTGCCCCAATCTGCAATCCGAGCGCTGGACGGTCCTCCTCCTCGCCATCGCCTACCCCGCCTTTTTTCATCTCATCGCCTGGGGACAAACCTCCGCCCTCGCGCTGGCCTGCTTGACCGCCGCTTGGCCGGCCCTGCGTTCGAATCATCTTTACTTGGCTGGAATTTCTCTGGGCTGCCTGATCTTCAAACCGCAACTCGCCCTGGCGGCCGCTGCAGTCTTTCTTCTCGCACGCGCGTGGAAAGTGATCGCCGGAGCGCTAGCGGCGAGCGCCGCACAGCTTGCCGCCGCCTGGATTTACTACGGAACCCCCATCATGGGGGACTACTTTCACCATCTCCTCCACGTACGCGAGGCCTACGCGTTGCTCGAACCGCGGCCCTACCAGATGCACTCCCTGCGAGCCTTCTGGGCCATGCTCGTTCCCTGGTCCCACTTCGGGTTCGGTCTCTACCTCGCCACCGCGATCCTGGTCCTGTGGGTCACATTCACTTACTGGAAAAGTCCCGCGCCGCTGAGCCTTCGCTACTCGGCCCTCTTGCTCGCGACGGTCTTAGTGTCACCTCATCTCACCGTCTATGATCTGCTGATCCTCGCCCCCGCATTTCTACTGACTGCCGACTGGCTGACGACCCACAAAGAAGATCCGCAAGCCCGCTGGCTAGGACTCCTGCTCTACCTCGCCTACGCCCTTCCCCTGGTCGGCCCACTCGCACAGTGGACGCACCTGCAACTCTCCGTCCCCGTGATGCTCGTCCTTCTGTGGACGCTGAGTCGTCCGGAGATTGCGGCCCGGCCGCTCCCAGATCCTCGTTGACCCACACCCGGCGATCTTCGCGCAAATTCTGCGTTCACCTGGCCTTTCTCTGATGGCCTTCCACACATCTTTCATTCCGACGCCGAGCGCCGCGGAGACCAGAGGAAATCGCATTCCCATCGCCCACCTCGCACTTGACAGCCCTTATCTTCGCGTCCTCTCCGACCCCTTGCGGTCGGAGCCTGTCCTGAGCGGAGTCGAAGGGCGGTTAAAAGCTCTCCTCCGAGTTCCTGAGCGGAGTCGGGAGGGCAGCGCTGCTACGTCCCAAAGAAAAAGCGCAGTGCATCCGGAAACCGCGCCGCCCAAGCCCCTTCGCTATGCGTCGCCCCATCGGCAATCTCCACCCGCAGGCGCCGCTCATCGAGTCCGCTGCGCCGCAGCATTCGTTCCAGCTCGCGAACGTTCTCCACCGTCTCTAAATCCTTATCCTCGCGCCCCACCTCGCGTGTCCCCACTCCCACAAACACCTTTTCCGGCCAGTTTCGAAACCTGCGACACTCCTTCAAAACGCGCCGGTTTGATACCCACAGCGCAGGACTCTCCAACAGCATGCACCCGAACACTCCCGGCGCCGCGATGGCGACGTGCAAACAGATCAACCCGCCCAGCGACGATCCCCCTAGCGCTGTGTGTTCCGCCCCCTTCGCCACCCGGTAATGCAGGCTTACAAACGGCATCACTTCGTTCACCAGAAAGTCTGGATACTGCGTCCCCCGCGGCCGCAGCACCATGGGATTCACCGAACGATACGGCAAGTATTCCTTGATCCGATCCACCCGCGCGTTATCGATGCCCACAAAAATCATTGACGGAATGAGCCCCTCCCGGATCATCCGTCCTGCCGTCTCGCCCACTTGCCACTCGATCCCAGTAAACGAGGTCGCGCTCTCAAACAGATTCTGCCCGTCGTTCAAATAAAAGACGGGATACCTGTTCCCGCGGTTCTCCGCCGATTCATACCCGGCCGGCACCCACACCCGCAGAAAACGCTTATTCCGAAAAATCCGGCTGGGGAATTCATGCAGCCGCAGCTCTCCCCCTCCGACGGCTTTCGGAGCCGGTACAAAATCCGACGCTAAATTTTCAGGAGAAGTTTCTTCCATAGGAGAGTACAAACCGGAGACGAGCGCTGCAAAACGATGGCTACTGCTCTATCATTCTGACCCAGCAGCCCTCCATTGCTTGTCATTCCGACAGCGAGCGCAGCGGAGGCCGGAGGAATCTGCTTTTCCGTCGCCGCCCCGCCTCTACTCAGCCCCCGCCCTCCGCATCGACCCTGCCAGCAGCCCCACCGCCAGCAGAGTGATCGACGCAATCACCGCCAGCGAACTCAAACAAAGAATGCACCACACGGTCAAAACGTATTTCTCGATGTAAGTCAGATACAGCGCGAACCCCAGCCCGCCCAGCGACCCTACCACCAGGATTCCCGGCGTCTCCGCCTTCTCGCGGTAAAAAGTCGCGAACGCCAGCAAGGCCGCATACCCCAGGATCCCGATCAGCGCCACCGGCACGCCCGCAACCGTCGAGTACTCGCTGCGGTTCACAATGTCGCAGTTGAACGACTGCCCGAAGTCGCAATAGGACGTTTTTGATCTGCGGAAATGATGGTCCAGCGACAGCGAAGAAACTGCGATCCCCGCCACCGCCAGAATCGCGATCGCCAGAAACAAGCGCCGCCGGGTCGCGCTCATTGCAGCGGACATCCCGTGCGGAAACTCAGGTCGTCCAGCGACTCGACCCCTTCCACGCGCTCGCCTACCGGCGGAAATTGCCAGGTCGGAAAATGCTTGATCTGTGCGTCCGAGCATACCGGCAGCATTTTCGAGGTGTCGCCAGGCACACCGCATTCCACGTAAGGTGCGTACTTGAACGCCGCGTCGAACAACTCCTTCTGCTCCGAGCAGTGCGGGCACCAGTACGCTCCGTACATCTTCGCGCCCTTCTGCGACAGGCAGCGCGCAAATTCGTCATACTTGTGCGCCCGCCGGTGATAGCCGAAGTAATAAGTCGCCCCCAGCGCCACGACCAGCAGCCCGACCTTGAGCACTTTGCGCAGAAACGCCGGATCCTTCTGCGGCTCTTCTTCGGTCTTCGCCCTCGGCTCTTTGCGTTGCTGGGACATAAAAGTTCTTATACCACGACCTGCAGAGCCGAAGGCAGCACGTCCAGCGTCTCGAGGTGCAAAGTTAGAGCCTCCCCATCCACCATCACATCGACTGGCTCGTCCAGCGCAAAGGTAATGCGCCGCACTGCCTGTCGCTCTGCCAGCGGATGTTTCACGTGCGTTCCGTCATATAACGTCGAAAGATTGCGGATCAGTCCTACCCGCCCGATCGGCCCCCAGCGCACGTACTCGATCAGCCCATCATCCACGCGCGCGTCCGGCGCGATCAGCATCGTGCCGCCCGTAAACTTGCTGTTATTGAAGCTGAGAAACAAACATCGCCGCCGGTCGATCTCTCCCGTGTCCTCCACCCGCAACGGAAACGGTCGCCGCGCCAGTTGTGCGAGCCGCAGAAAAATTGAAAGAAAATATCCCGCCTCTCCCCAGCCCGCAAAACGTCGCGAGCGTGTCATGTTGACGTCGGCCGCAAACCCCAGGCTCAACAGGTTGATGTAGTGAATCACCCCGGCTTTGTGCGACATGCGCAGCACATCACAAGCTCTCGTGCGCCGCGCCAGCAGCGCCTCCATCGCGCCTTCGACGCCCCGGTCCGTGAAATCGCGCAGAAATGAGTTCCCCGCCCCCAAGGGGAGAAACCCCAGCACCGGCGGCTCACCCGTTTCCGCGCCCGGAAACAGCCCGTTGACGAGCTCATACGACGTGCCGTCCCCACCTACCGCGATAAACCGGCGAAACCCTCGACCATATCCCGCGCGCGCAATCCGGGTCCCGTCACCTGCTCCTGAAGTTTCCACCACCTCCAGCTTCAGACCACCCGCGCGCAACCGTTCCAGAGCCGGTCCCACGAGTTTGCGACAGCGTCCGCCCCCGGCCGCCGGATTGACCACTGCAAGGAAGCTCTCGTTCACAGTTTGACGATGTCCGCCCGGCCCGCGGTTTTGCCGATCTCCTCGGCGAGGACCGTGCGCTTGATCTTAAGAGAGGCTGTTCGTGGAAAATCCTTGTCCCACATCAAATACCCCGTCACGCGTTTAAAATCCGGCAGCGCCCGGTTCCGCGTGTTCAGTTCCTCCAGCAAGCCTGCATCGAATTGCTGATTCGGTTCCAGCCGCAACGCAATAAACAGCATTTCGTTCCCCAGTTGCTTGACCGGCCAAACGTAGTTGGCGGCGAACACGCTGTACTCCTTTACCGGCAGCCCGTCGAACACCGTCTCGATGTCCTCTGGATAAATGTTCTTCCCGCCCTCGGTGACGATCATGTTCTTCTTGCGACCAAAAAGCTGCAGATGCCCGGTGAAATCGAATCGCCCCAAGTCTCCCGTAAGCAGCCAGCCATCCACAATGGTCTCCGCGGTCAACTCCGGATCATCCAGGTAATGCGACATCACCGTCTTGCTGTGGACCGCCACTTCTCCAATGCCTTCCGAGTCCGGGCTGAGCACCCGCAACTGCACCCCGGGCAAGGGCCGCCCCACCGTGTCCGCCCGAAACGGTTTGAAGTCGTTCAAGGTCAGCGCCGTCCCTGCCTCTGTCAGCCCGTATCCGTTGGCCACCGGAATACCGAGATCATAGAAGAACTGCAGCGTCGACGGCTCCACAAACGCGCCGCCCGTGAAGAACGCGAGCACCTGTCCCCCAAACGCCTTGTGCACCTGCCCCAGCAGCTTGCGGCTGAGCTTCACGTTCGGACCGCGCGTCGTAAGCCGCTTGTTCAACGCAATCATCCGGTCGAGCACCATCCGCTGTGCCCGTGGCAGTTCGTCAAATTTCGCCCGCAGTCCTTTTTCCAGGTTCTTCAGCACCATCGGGACCAGACTCATGTATGTAACCCGGTAGCGCACGAACGCGTCCCGCACGTACTCCGGGCGCAGCGTCCGCAAATGCACCACGCACGCCCCGCAAACAAACGGCCCAATGAACCCCACCATGAAATCGATCGCGTGGTTGGTCGGCAGGATGCTCAGATACCGCACCCCCGGCCAGAACGGATACCACGCGGTCAGCGACGTGCACTGCTCCAAGTAGTTTTCGTGGGTGAGCACGCATCCCTTCGGACGCCCGCCCGTGCCGGACGAGTAGACTATGCAGGCCACGTCCTCGCGCGTCCGCTCGATAAAGATCGGCTCGCCCTTGCGGTGAAAATCCTCCCACCGGTACGCTCCACCCAGGTCGGCCCGCAGCGGCGCCTCTGTCACCAGCACCGTCTTGACGCGGTGATTCTTGAACTCCGGCGACTGCATGATCGCCCGCCACCAGTGATACTCGACAATCAGGAACTTTGCCTTCGAATGCGCCAGCAGTTGCAGATGCTCTTCCGGGGTCAGCTTGTAGTCCAGCGGCACCAGCACTCCGCCGCAGTAGAAGATGGCGTAGGCCGACACCAGCCACTTCGACTGGTTGGTCATGACGATCGCGGCCCGGTCCGCTTCCCGGAAATCCGCATCCTGCAAAGCGCGCGTCAGCGGCCGCGCCAGCTCCTTGAAATCGGAATACGTCAGCCGAGTCTTCTCGCGATCGCGGTCGGCTTCGATCAGGCAGGTTTCGTTGGGCCAGTGATCCAGCGCATCGCGCAGAGCGGCCCCCAAAGACGGATATTGGCGCAGATCGAGCATGAACTATCTATTTCACCACGGAGACGCGCAACACCTGGAAGATTGATGTAGTAACCAACTCACCACCCGAACCAGCTGAGGCCCCGGAGAGGGTTGCACGGGATCGTCGAATCCGTTTGCGAATGCCGGCGTTCCGTGGGTCCACCCGCCCGAAAACGCGCACTCTCTGTTTCATCTTTGTCATTCCGACGCGAGCGTAGCGAGACAGGAGGAATCTGCTGTTTCGATACGTACTGGTCGCGAGGTCGCGCCACGCAAACGAAAACCTCACAACCGCGCCTGAATCCGCTCCGCCAACGTCCGGAAATCCGACACGCCCTGCAGTTCGTAATCCGGCAACTCCACATGAAAGTGATTCTCCAATCGCGTCAACAAGTCGAGCGCCTGCAAGCTGTCGATGCCCAGCGTCTTGAAGAAGTCATCGTCCGGCGTAAGCTTCTCGCGCGCTACTTTGAAGTGCGCTGCGGCCAGACTGAGAATCTCATTCAAGGTTTGATCGAGTGTTCGCATAATCTCCACAATTGCACCTTCATTCTCATTTTTAGCGGACTGGCTTTATGTCCCCGCAGGGTTCTTCGACTGCTTGGGCTCAACCCGCCGCAAAATCACAAAAGGCAATCAAACGGATGACAAAGAAAACTAGCAGCAGCCAAGCTAGCCCCTGCAGGCTTTCTATTATGGTTCTTGTAAACCTCCAGAACCCACCGATCTCGGTTGAGCTCCAAAGCCTGCATGTTTGGTCCCTGCGGGCTGATGTAACGTTTCAGTTCCCACACTCGCACGCCACTCGAAATGCCGACTACGTAGATCGCAAAGTTTAGATACTTTACCCACGCCTTACTGATTAGGTCAGAAATGATCCGCTGCAGGATGTCATCGATGGGCTTTGCGAAGATGCGCGCCACGATCCAGGAGACCAATAGAGAAATAACGAACGTCACAGCCAACAGGGTTAGGAACATGTCTCCATCCTTCCCAGCACGCCCAGGCTTACGGCAAATACGGCTGCGCGTCCGTACTCTCCACAAACTTCTGCAGCCCGCGCTCTACCGCGGGCTCGGCAAACAACTGGCAGAATAAATCGATCTCCTGCTTCAGCTCGTGATACGGAATCGGCTTGATGAACTTCTTAGCCGCGATCGCCGTCCTTCGATCAAATTTGCCCAACTGCACTGCCGTCGCGCGTGCCGCCCGCAGCGCCTCGCCTTCGGCCACCACTTGGCTCACCAGTCCCACCGCCTGCGCCTTGTTGGCGTTCAAGCTGCGCCCCGTCAGGAGCAGATCGCGCACCACCCCGTTCCCCACATCGCGTTTCAGCCGCGGAATCCCCCCGAACCCAGGAATCAATCCCAGCCGCAACTCCGGAAAACAAAACCGCGCCAGCTTGTCCGCAATAATCAGGTCGCAAACCAGAGCCAGCTCAAATCCCCCGCCGAACGTCACCCCGTGCACTGCGGCAATCGTCGTCAATGGCGCAGCATCGATCGCGTTCAACACTTTGTGGATCCGCTCCAGGAAATCCCGCACGCCTTCGACCGCGCGCGCCTTTTCCATCTCCTTCGACCGGAAATAGAGTTCCCGCAAGTCCGCCCCCGCGCAGAACCCCGCTTTCAAGGTGCTGTGGACGATCAGCGCATGGGTATCCCGAACCAGCCCGTCGAGCGCGCCTGTGAACGTCTCCAGTTCCTCCAGCGCCAGCAACCCAATCTCATTGCAGGGATCCCGGTGAAGCGCAATCTCAATGACGCCCTCCGCCAAGCTCCACGAAAGATACCTGCCCTGAAAATGATTCATCACTCAACCGGAAAGCTTTGCCTTGCGTCCTTTGCGAATCCTTCGCGAGCTTTGCGCTTAAAGGCTCTCCGCGCGCCCCATGCGCTAGAATCGAGAGCCTGCTTCTCCGCGTTTGTCATTCCGAGGCGCGAGCGCAGCGAGACAGGAGGAATCTGCTTTTCCCCCGGCAACAGAGCTCACGACTCTCCCGCCTAACTCGCAGCAAACGACCGACGACCAACGACCGACGACGGCTCTTGCACCGCATACATCTCCTCAATCTCCCCGCGCAACTGCTGCGCAATCAAATCCCGGCGCAGCTTGCCATTCGCCGTCAACAACCCGTTCTCAATGGTGAACGGATCCGCCCGCACGCGCAATGCCCGAATCTGCTTGTAGTGCGGGAGCTGTGGATTCACCGCCTCAATCGCCGCCTGCGCCTGCTCGTGGCGCACATCGCCCGTGATGATCGCCGACAGGTATCCCTTCCCATTCCCCACCAGCACCACCTGAGCCGCGCCGGGCAAATGCGCAAGCACTTTCTCTTCGATCGGCTCCGGCGCGATGTTATGCCCCGACCCGAGAATAATCAGGTTCTTGATCCGGCCCACGATCCGCCAGCTCCCTGCGGCATCGACTTCACCCTGGTCCCCGGTGTGAAACCAGGCGTCGCGCAGTACCTTCGCCGTTTCCTGCGGACGGTTCCAGTACCCTGGAAAGACAGTCGGCCCGCGAACGATGATCTCTTCGTTCTCGCCCAGCTTCATCTCAATCCCAGCAATCGCCGGCCCCACGCGACCCGCCTCATAGTTCTGCGGATGGTCCAGAGTACAGATCGCCGTCGTCTCCGTGAGCCCGTAACTCTGCAACACTGGAATCCCCAGCATCATGAAAAACAGCTGCGTCTCCACGCTCAGCGGCGCCGACCCGCAAATCAGCGCCCGCAGGTTTCGGCCAATCATCTTCTTGCGGATGGTCGGAAAGATCGCGAAATTCGCCAGCGACAGCCACATCGAATCCAAGGCCTTCGACTTGCCCTCGTGCCGACGCGTAAACGCTGCCTTCGCCCGGCTGTAAATCCCCTGCACAAAACCGCCCGCCTGCCACAACTGCTCGTCCACCGCCCGCCGCATCCGCTCGAGCAGCGCCGGAACATTCAGAAAATAATCGGGCGCGACCGTCCGCATGTCCTGCGCGATCTTGCCCAAGTCGGTGTTGATGATGAGCAGGCTGCCCCGCAGCAGCGACGTCAGCAGCAGCATCCACGAACCAGCAAACACGAACGGCAAATAATGGAAGACGCGATCCTGCCCGCTCTTGCCCGCCATCAGCAGATCAAGCCGCCCGTTGATACACCCCAGCATGTGCGCGATGTTTCCCGCGTTCAGTATCACGCCCTTCGCTTCGCCCGACGTTCCCGACGTATAAATGATCGCGACCGGATCGCCCTCCGCCACTTGCGGCTTCCCCGCCGATCCGGGAGCCGTCGTAAAAATATCGTCAAACAACGCCTGTTCCGGCGCCTCCGCCCACTGCTGCACGATCCCATCGCGCAAAGCGGCATCGCCACAACAGATCAGCGCCGGCGAGCAATCCTTCATCATCGCGACCAATTCCGCCGGAGCCTGCCGCGAGTACAGCGGGACGACGATCAGTCCCTCAGCCATCGCCGCCAGGTCCATCGCCACCCAGCGCACAGCATTCGCCGCATACAACGCACAGCGATCGCCCTTCTTCAATCCCTGTCCCGCCAGAAAACCGCGCGCCCGCGCGACCAGCTCCCGCAACTCCCACCCGCTGAGCGAAGAAATCCGCCCATCCCGAATCTCCTCCAGGACTGGTGCCTCCCCCGCCCTTTCCAGGCTTGCGAGAATGTTATCGAGAAAACTCAAGCTTCTGCCTTCCTAACCTTGTGCCTTTCTGCCTTCCTACCCTCCTACCCTCTTGTCATTCCTACGGCGAGCGAAGCGGAGGCGGACGAATTTGCTTTTCTCCGCGTCCTCAGCTGGCTTTCTCTGCGTGGTTTGGGTTAACCGGTTTTCTCAAAGCTCGAAGCTCAAAGCTCCAAGCCCCCTCAACTCGCCACCGAAACCCGCGCCTCTGCCGGGGTCTCGTACGCCTCCACCAGCCCCCGCAGGCTCTCATTCATCGGTGGCAGGTAATCCTCCCAGCTCCACTCCCCCTGACGCGTAGGAAAGTCCGGGTATCTCTTCTGCACCTCTTCTTCAAAGTGCACCCCCATACGCGCCATCACCTTCAGATTCTTCACCACCGTCTTCCCGATCCCAGCCGCCACCGACTCGCCATCCGTATACAAGTTCTCCAGCGCCGCCAGCAGCCGCGGCTCCAGGTCCACGTCATCCACATTCATCAGGAGATCCTGGTGCCCGCGCTCCCGCATCAGGTTCCGGATGCGTTCGTCCATCGTGATCCCGCACGACGGCACCAGGGCTGGCATCGACGTCACGATCCCGTGATACCTTGACGAAGCCATCATGTGGCAGGCCCGCAGAATGCTTACCAGCTGGTACATGTCGTAATCATCCGATGTCAGCACCGGCACATTGCCCAGCTTGTCCGATATCCGATGCCCCGCCCGTGCATCCAGGCGCTCCGTCGCGACCATGAGCACAAACACATTCCGCCGCTTTCGGAACCCGTCCACCGCATTGGCAATGGCTGTGAGGTAGCGCTCGAACGCGCGGTCCACCTCCGCGCCAGATTTGTGAAAGTACACGGTGCGGTAATAGCTGTCGGCCCACGCGCCCGTCATCGCGTGCAACCCGTACTTCACCACCGACGCCGTCACCGGCCACCAGAACGGATTGATCGGACACACCACCAGCACCGGGAGCTTTCCGTCCCAACCCGCTTCTCGCAGCACCTTCTGCCCGTACTCTGCCGGCAGCGGCTTGAACGTCCACGCGGTATCGGTCCCTAGCTCAGTCGGCACTCCCAGCTCGCGCAGCACCGTCCGCGACTCCACGTTGCGCGTGATGATCAGCGAGTCCTTGCAGTAGCGCCCGCACATCTTCGCCACCAGCGGATCCATGTGCCCCGCTTCTGATCCGTATCCCACCGAGAGCTTGTTCTGTGCCGCCGCAATCCCTAGCGACCCGATCATCATCGTGGTCAGCGCATTCGCGAATTTGCTCTTGAACGCCGACCCCTCACACGCCACCACCCCATGATGCTTCGGCACCTCGCGCGCCAGAAATGGCGGAAAGATATCTGGCAGGTGGACCTGTTCGGTGCCGTCGAAGTACCCCTTCGAAAAATCGAAGCTCTGCGACATCACCGAGAACTCCACTTTCTCCGCACCCAGGATGTGCCGGATCTGCCGCAGCATCTCCTCCACCCGCACGTCCGACCCTGTGTTGCGCGTCCCGTTGTAGCCGGCAAACAGCAGCTTCAGTTTTTCGCCGGGCCGCCACGCATTTCCCTTGCCCAGCATCCATCCCAGCTTCTTGCTCTCAATGATGCTGCTCACCCAAGCTTCCAGAAGCAGGTCCGTCATGCCGCCGACCCTCCCGCCGTGGCCGCCGGCCAGG
Source organism: Terriglobales bacterium (assembly GCA_035567435.1). GTDB lineage: Bacteria > Acidobacteriota > Terriglobia > Terriglobales > Acidobacteriaceae > Gp1-AA133. The sequence goes on from DATMPS010000107.1 coordinate 20,532, forward strand.
GCTTATAGGGATACGTGAAGTTGTGCTCACGGCTGAACTTCAACAGCGAATAACTGTACTTTGAAAAAGGCACCGGACTCTTCCCCAGCTCCGCCGTCACCCGGGTGTTATCAAACACCGTGTTCCACACCAGGTAAGGCATAAACACCTTCATCAACGATGCTCCGTAAGCGATTGCTCCGCTTCGATTTGCGAGCGTATTAACGGTACCAGCGAAAGGCTTCTCCAGGAACGGCAGAAACACCGGCGCGCGCCGGCGCTGGGCCGTAGCCAGCGCCACCGTCAACTCCCGAAACGTCTGCGATCCCGTCCCTGACGACAGGTGATAGGTGTCGTAGTTCGGCTCCGCCTTCTGATGCAGCGTCGCGATCGCCTCGGCCACAAAGTCTACGTTCACGATATCGATCTTGTCGGTCGGACGGAACGGCAACGCCTTCAGCCCGGCTAGAAACACGAACGCCTTCACCATGTCGAACTGCGTCGTGTCGGCGTAGCGGCTGTCTCCCAGCACGGTACTGGGCCGGAAAATCGTGATGGGCACATCCGGCAGCAGTTCCCGCACCATGTGCTCACAAAATTTCTTGGTCCGGGCGTACGGATCGTAATCCGACCGGTCCCACTCGATCGACCGGTCTTCCGTCACCACTTCGTTCTGCCGCTTCCCTGCCACCGCCACCGTGCTGACATTCGAGAACCGACTCAGCCCGTGGTAATAGTGCGACCGCCTCGCCAGTTGCAACACTTCCAGCGTCCCGCGCAGGTTCACGTTCAAACAGCTTTTTTCCGATTTCCGGTTGAGCGAGGCCGCGCAGTGCAACACCGAGTCCGTGGTATGAATCAGCCGGTCATAGTCATCGCGGTTCAATCCGAACTGCGGTGCGGTCAGATCCCCTGGAAAGATGCGAATTCTTGTCTGCAGATGCTCGTAGAAGCGCGGAAAATCCATGTGCAGCTGCAGCGCCTTCCACAACCTTAGCGCCGAATCCTGCCCGTCCTTCCCGCGCACCAGCACATTTAACGCCGCCCCGTGCGTATCCAGCAGGTTCGCCGCCACGTGCGCGCCGATGTACCCCGTCGACCCGGTCAGGAATATCGCCACGTTGCTCCGTTGGTCCCCGTCTTCATGGTCTCACCGTTCTCCGGTTCTTCCGCCCGGAAGCTGCGCGGCGCCCGCACTTCCAGCGGCCGGCCCTCGATCAGCGGATACGTCCACCGCCGCAGCGCCGGAATGTGAATGTCAATCCAGTATTCCCACCAGTCCAGCGAGCGTGTGTTGTAGCCGAACTGCTCCCGCTCCTCCGGCACCAGCGCGTGCGAAAGCTTCTCCACGTTATCCGCCACGAAGTCATGCTCGTTGTCCAGGATAAACGGCTCGAACAACTCCACCAGTTTCTCCACTCTTTCCAAGTTGCGTTCTGCCCGTGCAAATGGCGTCTTCTTCAACGGCAACGGCGCCATGATCCTCTGAATCGATTGCACAATCGCCTTCTGCGCCGGCGCCGACATCCGGTTGTAGCGCGTCTTCGAAACCGGAATCGCGTCCATGCGCAGCCGTAGCCACGACTCCAGCCCTTCCTGCGCCCGGTAATGCTTGCGGTGCGCCAGCGACGTCAACTCAATCGAACGCCCCATATCGCACGGATTCGTCACCGAAGTTGCCAGCTGGTATACGGTGTCATTGCGCCGCTCGATCACCGCCGCCGCAATCAGCGTCATCCCCTGGCAAACCGAATCCACCGGGATAATATCGAGCCGCTTCCGCTCATTGGACGGCAGCTGCCGGAAGGCGGTTCCCAACAAATATGACAGCGAAGCTGACGTGTTAATCCCCTCGTTCCATCCCGTAAATGGCTTTTCGACCGAAGTCTCCACGATCGCTGGCCGCACAATCGCCACCGGCAGCCTCACCCCGCGCTTGCCAATCAAGGATTCCGCCAGGCTCTTCGTCAGCGTGTAGGTGTTCGGCCAGCCCAGTTCTAGTGCTCGCTTCGTTCCGACCTCAGTCAGATAATTTCGCAGCCACCGGATCCGGTTCTTGCGGATCTGATTCTCCAGCGCCGCTCCCTGCAGATCCTTCGCTGCATGTTCCTTGTCGAGAGCCTGCCGCTGCAGCTCGGCCGTCACCTCACCGCTCTCCGCCTTTGCCTTGGCCTCGGCCACCAGCGCGTGCAGCGCCTGCCACTCCCGCTCCGCGTCAAAATCCGCAATCCCCGCCGGTGTGTAGTTCGGACGCAGCTTCTCGCTCACCCGCCCATCCCGCGCTCCCGCCACGTAGCACGTCGACAGGTGCACCAGCCCGCAGTGCTTCGCTTCCCGCACGAACTCCAGAACGTTCACCGCCGCGTCCACGTTCGTACTCAAAGCCTCGCGCAGGTCCGGATTGAAATCCGTCAGCCCCGAGCTGTTGATGATCAAATCGAGGTCTCGCCGCAGCCGTTCCGCGACCTCGCCCGTCAGCCCAAGTCCGGCCTCGGTAACGTCGCCTTCCACCACTTCCACTTTTTCGCCGATGAAGCTCGCCAGCCGCCGGCCGTACTTCTCATAAAGAGGATCAAATACCGGCGACTCCGCCACCAGCCTTTCAAAGCGCTGGACCGCGGGATTCGACTTCTGCCGCCGGATCAGCAGATAAATCTTCCCCGTCTCCGGCAAATCCATCAGCGTGTTCGCCAGCCACACCTTGCCGATAAAGCCGGTCACGCCAATCAGCATCACGTGCTTGCCCGACATCGCCCCGCGCACCGAGAGCGTTCCCGGCTGCCGGTGATTGTCGAAGTACACCACCGGACGCTCCGCCACCGCCGTCGGCCGCTCCGCCGGAATCACGGCTGACTCCAGTTCTTCCAGATTCTCCAGATCCAGCTCTCGCACCAGCCGATCTGCATCGCGCTGCCCGTCTGGCCCCGCACCGGTAATGCGCGCAAACAGGCCGCGCGGCCGGATCACCGGCCCCACCAGCCGCCCGGTCGCCACCCGGTCGCGGAACTCCAGCCGGTTGGCCACGATCCACTTCACTCCGAGATACCGTGCCAGCGGACGCATCACGTGATCCAACCCCTGGCTCACCAACACGATTTCCGCCCCCGACGCCTGCAGCTTTTTCAACCGCAGGACGCCGTCGGGCCTCAAGTAAGGCTTTAACTTGTATTGGAAGTATTCGTCGCCCAGCAGGTCCAGGCGGTCCCGGCTTACGCCGCGCAACACGCTGTATACCACCCGCGTCGCGAATCCCCGGTGCGCTGCATAAAGGAAAGGACGCAGCGCCGCCATCAAGAACACCAACCCGCGCCGCGCCATCCGCGCCCCGAACGTCTGCGCGTTCCAGGTGAAGAAGGCCACCGGCTGCACCGTCGTCAGGTCGAGCAGGCTCCCTTCGACGCGCCAGTACACGCTCCGGGACGCGCCCGGCGGATCGGAATGATGCTTATGAAGGTCCAAATTCGTAGTAAGTCCTAGCCGCCCGGTCGCTTAGAAGCTCCCGCAAGGCAAGCCAAAGACTCCCATTGTAAACAATTCCCCCCAAAGGACGAAGCACTTACAGACGCTCCATCGTCTGTCGCGAGGCATCCTGCCCTCGCCCTCTCAGAACCTTTCAGCGTTGACTGTCCGGGCGCCCTGCGGAACCCGGCCGCCCCTCAACCGCCCGCAATCCAGCCGATAACTACCCCAGGATGCCATCTCGCCTGGACACGCCAGCCATCCGTCGACCAGCATCGTCCTCGCCCCGCGCCGGGGTGTGGCACTGGCTCGCCAATGCCTTGGCCGATCGACCGCGATCTTTTTTCCGACTGCTGAACGAGAATCTGATCGTCGCCCTGCTGGTCGTCAGGGGTCGCCATCCCGTCGGACCGAGGTTCCTGAGCCCTGGTACCAGGTAGCCAACCTCGCGGTCGCGGGCGGCCTTGTCGCCTACAGCATTCGCCTCACGTTTTCCCAGCATCGCCAGCAAAGGGGAACTTAGGGTCCGCGAGAAAGCCGAAAACAGCCTACGCGAAGCGCGCGATCAGCTCAGCAGCAACGCTCGCCTTCTGCCGGAAATGCTCCAGCCGGTCCGCCTTCCCTCGCAGACCCTCCGGACCTAGCACCCGTTTATCGAACGGGATCCTGAAGGCTCCTTACAGAATTGGTATGGATGGTCACTCCGACCGGCGAGCGCAGCGAGCCAGGAGGAATCTGCTTCCCGGTCGGCCACCTCGCCCGTTGGAACTCCTCCTTCGCGTCCTTGCGGTTAAAAGCTTTTACCTGGGTTGCTCTGCAGAAAACCTGGGATGGGCTTGTCGCACTCCTGCTCGTACGAGCGCTAGACTGTCTCTCTCCGCGCTTCCGGCCTCACCAGCAACGCCATCACTCCCGCCGAGCCCAGCACCGCGCCCACCACCAGCAACCCACCCTGGAACGTGCCCGTCAAATTTCGGATGAACCCGATGATGTAAGGACCGAAGCCGCCGCCCAGGTTCCCCACCGAGTTGATCAATGCAATTCCCACCGCCGCTGCAGCTCCGCTCAATCGCCCAGTCGCCAACGCCCACACCGGCGCCACCATCGAGAAAACGCCCAACACCGCCACGCTGAACGCCACGATCGAAAGCACCATCGAATGCGAATACGCCGCCACTCCCAGCGCAGCAGCCCCGGCAAAAGCGGGCACCGCGATGTGCCACCGCCGCTCCCCCGTCCGATCCGAATGCAGACCCACCCACATCATCACCAGCACCGCCGCCAGGTACGGAATTGCCGAGAGCAGTCCGATGACCACGTTACCTACACCCGAAAGGCTGTGGATCAGATTCGGCAGCCACATGCTCATCCCGTACGACACCGTGTTCAGCCCGAAGTAGACAAACGCCAGCGCCCAGACCCCCGCAATCCCAAACGCAGCAAACTTTCCCGAGCCCTCTCCCGCTACGCTTCCCGTCTGCTCTCTTCCCAACCGGTCGAGCAGCCAGGTGCGTTGCTCTTCCGTCAGCCAGTGGGCGTCCTCGGCGCGATTCGTCAGGTACACCATCACAACGCCACCCAGCAGAATTGCTGGCAGCCCTTCCATTAGAAACAGCCACTGCCATCCCGCCATCCCCAGTCGGCCCTGCAGGTTCAGCAACACCCCGGAAATCGGGCCGCCGACCACTCCCGAAAGCGGGGCTGCCGTCATGAAGCGCGCCACCGTTCGCGCTCTCGCCGACAACGGAAACCAGCTCCGAAGATAAAAAATCACTCCCGGATAAAAGCCCGCTTCCGCGGCCCCGAGCAAAAAGCGCACTGTATAGAAGCTGCGCACCGACGTCACAAAGATCATGGCCGAGGAAATCACTCCCCAGATCATCATCAGCACTGCAATCCACCGCTTCGCCCCCACCCGCTGCAGCACCAGGTTGCTCGGCACCTGAAACAGGAAATACCCCACAAAGAAACAGATCCCCGAACCCAGGCCGTACTGTGCATCATTCAAATGAAGGCGCGGCTGCATCTGCAGCGCCGCAAAACCCACATTGATGCGATCGAGATAAGCCACGATGTAAAGAAGGAAGAGAAACGGCACCAGCCGCCAGGTCAGTTTTCCGATCACGACCCGTTCCATCCGGCCTTCGGAAGCAGTTGTCACGCCACCCGCGCCCGGCGTGACCGTATCAAGATCTCTTCCCAACAGTCTTCTCCGATCTCGGAGTGTGCCCGTCACCAAAAACGGATTAAGTATGAAGACCCCAGCCAAACGATCCTTCGTGCCACCTTCGTGCCCTTCGTGGTTGCCGCTCTGGCTACTCCAACCCCATCCGCCCCCGAATCTCCGCCACTATCTCTTCCGGAGCCGGCCCCACGTCCACGACCACCGCATCCCGCGGCTCTTCGAGAACCGCGAACTGGTCCGCCAAAATCGACTCAGTCGCAAAATGTCCATGCCGATCGCGCAGCCGCGATCGAATCAGCTCGTAACTCCCCTTCAGATAAACCAGTCGCACTTCCCCACCGACTCCCAGCTTCTCGCGATAACTCCGCTTCAATGCCGAGCAACCCAGCACCACGTTCTTGCCCTCCGCCAGCCACTTGACGATCGCCGCCTGCATCGCCGCCAGCCAAGGCTCCCGGTCCGCGTCGGTCAACACAATCCCGCGTGCCATTTTCTCCACGTTCGTTGCCGAATGAAACCGGTCTGCGTCCGCGAACTCCCACCCCAACTGCGCCGCCAGCAGGCTGCCCACAGTCGTCTTCCCCGACCCCGTCACCCCCATCAGGAGCACGATCAACCTCATCTCCCAGACGCCGCGCTATTTCCGGTAGGTTTTCGCCGACCCGTTCCGCGCATTGACCACCGTAAAGCTCGCATCCCACTCTGCCGCGACCTTGATCCAATACCCGCGATCCTTGTCGCCTTCCTCGGGGTTCGCAATGAAAGACTCCTCCACGTTGTGCTGCGCGCCACCTTCCACGGAGTAGTGCAGCTGCCATAAATCCTCGAGGCCCGGCGAGTCGTGCACCGTCTGCCACGCCTCCGGCGATCCGCCTTTGCGCGCGCCGTTGTCCATCACCGCCACCCTCGGATGCACCGCATGCACCAGCGCCCGCGCATTCGACTGCGCCAGCCCGTGATGGCTCACGACAAACAGATCGACGCCGCCGATCAGATTCTTCGGACACACCAATTCGAGCTCTTTTTTCTTGGTCAAATCTCCCAGGTCGAGCACCCGAAAACTTCCATACCTGACCAATAGCCCGAGAGAGCGCGCGTTCTCGGAATCATCCTCCGCCGCCTCCGGCTCGTCGGCGCACAAGGAATTCTCCTCGCCGGCACCCGCCACCGCCGTCGCCACATGTTCCCCCACCGCCGTCAGCACTCGCACATCCAATCCTTCTATCGGAATCGTGTCGCCGGGTTTCACCACCAGGTGTTTGGCGTGCGCCAGGACCTTCTCATAGGCCGCGTAATCCGTCCGTGTCACATCCGAGTTCTCTAGATTGGGTCCATGATCCACAAACGTCCCCACCTTGATCCGCTTTTCCAACTGCGGCGCGCCGCCCACGTGGTCCCGGTGATAGTGCGTGATCACCACGTAGTCGATCTTCTTCACTCCCGCTGCCTTCGCCGCCGCCGCGATCCGCTTGGCATCCCGCCCGTCAAACCCGGCCCAGCCCGTGTCTACCAGCAGCGACTGTCCCGCGGGAGTCACGAACAGCGTCGCCTGCCCCCCCTCCACATCCACAAAATAGATCTGCAACGATTCGGCTCTCTTAACCTTCCCCTCGCAAGGCATCGCCAGCAGAGACCCAAGCAGAACAACGCCGCCCAACCATCGCCCTTGAAATCGCCTTCTCCGCATAGGCCAGCATGGTACGCGATCACTGCCCCGAGTAAAAGCTGTCCGGGTCCGAACCTCCTGTTCTCGGTCATCCCGAGTGCGGTGAGGGCCAGCCGAACGGAGTCGAGGGACCCCATGTTGGGCGGCGGTGCCCGCGGCGGTTTTTTTTCACCACTTCCGACCAGCCCCCTGTCACTCCGCGTCCAGTCCCCCACAAACACGAAACCGCCGGCCCTCCAGGCTTGAACCAACCTGTCGGAACCGGCGGCCTTGATTTATCCCAAAGTACAGCTGCCGACTCAAGCAGCTTTCTTCTGGGCCTTATACTTTGCCCAACGAGCCCGCTGCGCCGCCGCGATTCTCCGCCGCGCTGCCACGGACAGCACTCGTTTCGGTCGGAGCCCAGAGCCCCCGCTCGTACCCATCTGCCGTAGAGCGGTAATCGCGGCTTCTACCCGACCCAATTTACTTTGCAGACTCTTCTGTTCTGCTACTAATGAATCCACTGCTCTTGCTAAGTTAGACATGTAACCCCCTCGCGGGAGATTCTAGCAAACTGCGATCGCTCTGTGGAGCAGGATATTTCCCCCCTAACCCGCGCCCGATCTGGGAAGCACAGGTGCTCGCTGCATTTATCTTCCCACCAAGACCTCGCCTAACATCCCTTTCCCTCGCTTCCCTGGAGTATCTGAGTCTTAACTGGGCACCTTTAGCCATCCGAAGTATTGTTACTTGCTCACCGTTGCAGTTCGGGGCCGACTCAGGGGCATCTAGTCCGTTTTAGCAAGGAGCGCAGCGATGAAGAAGCCTACCCGCGAGGTCCCCAACTGCCCTTTACCAACCGATCCTGCCAACCCCACTGGCCGCCGCTTTCTCCGAACCACTGCGCCGCGACCGCTCCTTCTCTTCTGCTCACTCGCCCGGCCGGTTAGGGCAGCCAAGAATACGCCGTACGGCCCGCCCTGCACTGCTTTCATTCTGACGCCGAGCGCAGCGCAGGCGTAGGAATCCGCTTTCCCACCGGCCTCCGCGCTGTTAACCGTTCTCCTTTGCCTCCTCTGCGGCGGTTCTTTGCTTCCTTTGCGGTTAAAAGCTCTTCGCACAGCTCCGCGCACAGACCCGATACCCCCCCGTAACTCACATATACGCGCCTCCACCGCAAACGGATTTCAGCCTCTCGCAAGAAACTCTCCGCAATCCGCCCGCCCACCATCCCCGTACTCAAGCTGGATTCGCAAACTTCATCCCCTGAAAGGATCTAGAAACATGAACCGCAAATTGCTCGTAACTTTGGCCATCGTGGCGCTCGCCATCAACTCCGCCGTCGCTGGTATGAACAATCCGGTCGTCGGTGGCAAAGAAATGTATCCCACCAAGAACATTATTGAGAACGCCGTCAACTCCGCCGATCACACCACCCTCGTCGCCGCCGTGAAAGCCGCTGGCCTGGTCGAGACCCTCGAAGGCGCCGGCCCCTTCACCGTCTTCGCTCCCACCAACGAAGCCTTCAACAAGCTGCCTGCGGGCACCGTCGACACCTTGCTGAAGCCCGAAAACAAATCCACGCTCACCAAGGTACTCACCTATCACGTGGTCGCCGGCCGCCTCAGCAAGTCCGATTTGATGAAGAAGATCAAGGCAGGCAACGGCTCCGCCGAACTGACCACTGTCGAAGGCGGTAAACTCTGGGTCACCCTGCACGATGGCAAGCACCTCATGCTCAAGGACGAAAAAGGCGGCACCGCTCTGGTCACCATCGCCAACGTCTTTCAGTCTAACGGCGTGATTCACGTCATCGACACCGTCGTCATGCCCAACTAAGCAAGCGAACTAACAGGCCTCTAACAAACAAACTCGTCGTCGAAACAGAAGGTTCGTATCAGGGCGCGCCTTCAGGCGCAAGGGACTCGGACTCGAGTTTCGCGGCAATCCAAGACTCCCCGCTTCTTCATCCCTTTCGAGGGCCGGGCGCAAACGTGTCCGGCCCTCCTGTCTCTACTCGCGCTCTCGCTTCCCGAATGCCGACCCCCGGCCCCTTGTCGTCCGGGCACCCCTGGTGTACAACCCAATCCCATGAACCGCCTCCTGCTCGGCGCGCTGTGCGGCATGGCCTTCGGCCTCACGGATGTCCTGATGACCGTCTACGGCAATCACCCCGAACGCACCACCAGCATGATGCTGCAGGCCTTCTCCAGCCGCTTCGCCATCGGATTTCTCGCCGCCAACATCTCCCTGCGTGTCCACCCCGTTTTGGCCGGCGCCATCGTCGGCCTGCTGGTCAGCCTGCCCGACGCCTTCGCCCTCAAGTCCTACCCCGGAATCCTCGGCACCGGCCTGCTCTTCGGCGCACTCACTGGATTGGCAGCCAAACTGTGGGGAGCAAATTGAAAACGATGGGTTCAAGGTCATTTGTCACCCTGAGCGCAGCGAAGGGCCTGCTATCTCCTCAGACAGAGATCGGCTCACTTTTCCGGCCGCGTCGCCATGAGCACTTCCTGCAACCGGATCGGAGGACAAAGCGCCTCGCCGCTCTCAGCGGCCTCTGGCGCACACGGTCGGAAACCGGGTCATCGTCCCCACCCAGGAATCTGGACATGCACCCCAGTAATGCACTACCCGCCACCGAAGGGCCATTCCACACCGGACCAAGCGCCCTTAGCATCGGGGTCATGGCGGAGTGCTCTATGTTGGAAAATGCGTTTTGCAGCGACCTGTTTACAAACCTCGCGCAGCGCTACGAGGAAGATCCCGATCAGTTCGTCCATCTGCCCCAACCGACCGTGGCCTCGGCCATGGCCCGGCAGGCAGTCGCCGAACTCCGGAACGAAGGCTATGTCGAAGAAGAAGTGCGCGGCGTGATTCGTCTCACCGAACGCGGCTACCGGGCCTATAAGAAGAAGTCGTCCCCGGCGCGCCGCCTTTGGGCATAGCGGGGTCCACTAGGTAGCGACGGCATCTTTGCCGCCGTCGCAGAGAGCCTGCCCTGAGCTTGTCGAAGGGGCGCCCTCGCCCGTGGCCGAACCCTCCCGCGCTCCTGCGCTCACCCCTTTTCGCCGATATCGCTCACACCGGGCAACTTCAATTTCCCAAAAAGGGCCACCCCACGCCTGCGCCCGACCCCCGCCCCGAAGCCGGTCCGCCACCTCGCATCGCTTGTCTTTCCATTGACTCCCGGCCACCGCCCCCCCTAATATGGCACCGCACCGGGCCCTCGGGATTTTGGGGAATCCCCCCGATGATCAGCCAAACCATCTCGCACTATAAGATCGTCGAGAAACTCGGCGGCGGTGGGATGGGTGTGGTCTACAAGGCCACCGACACCCGATTGCACCGGTTCGTCGCCCTCAAATTTCTTCCGCCCGATCTCTGTCGCGACGCCCAGGCCCTGGCCCGCTTCCAGCGCGAAGCCCGCGCCGCCTCTGCCCTCAACCACCCTAACATCTGCACCATTTACGACATCGGCGAACACGACGGCACCGCCTTCATCGCCATGGAATTTCTCGATGGCTGGACGCTCAAGCACCTGATCCGCGGCACCCCCATAGATAACGAGCGCCTGCTTTCGCTCGCCCTCGACCTCGCCGACGCCCTCGACGCCGCTCACTCCGAAGGCATCGTCCACCGGGACATTAAGCCCGCCAATATCTTTGTCACCAAGCGCGGCTCAGCGAAGGTCCTCGACTTCGGCCTCGCCAAGCTCACCCCGGTCTTCGACCCTGACGACAAGACGCTCAACGTGGAGGCTACCGCCGCCGAAAGTGCCGACCACCTCACCAATCCCGGCGCCACGGTCGGCACCGCCGCCTATATGTCTCCCGAGCAGGCCAAGGGCAAACAACTTGATTCCCGCACCGACCTGTTCTCCTTTGGCGCCGTCCTCTACGAGATGGCCACCGGAGCCTTGCCCTTCCGCGGCGACACTTCGGCCACGATCTTCGACGGCATCCTGAATCGCCCCCCGCTCCGCCCCCTTCGTCTCAATCCCGATCTCCCTCCCAAGCTCGAAGAGATCATCAGCAAGGCGCTCGAAAAAGATCGCGATCTCCGCTACCAGGTCGCCTCCGAGATGCGCGCCGATCTCCGCCGCCTCAAGCGCGAAACCAGTTCCAGCAGCACCGGCCAAGCCTCCTCCGGATTTTCTCCCGACCCGGCGCCGCACGTTGAGCCAACTCATCTCACCCCGCTGCCCCCCGCCACCCATGTAAGTGACAGTTCCGCCGTTTTCGAGGTTGTCAAGCAGCACAAGTGGGTCGTGACCGCCATCGGAGTCGCCGCCCTGTTCGTCCTTGCCATCGCCGGCTACGGCGTCTACTCCATGTTCCACACCGGGCCCGCCCACTTCCAGACCTTCACCATCAACCAGGTCACCACCTCCGGCAAGGCCGCGCTCACCGCCATCTCTCCCGACGCCCGCTACATCCTCACGGTCATGAACGAAAAGGGACTGCAGAGCCTGTGGCTCCGCAACCTGCCCACCAGCAGCGACACTCAGGTCATCCCCCCGGCGCCGTCTTCCTACAAGAGCCTCGCTTTCTCTCCCGACGGAAATTATCTTTACTTCATCAAGGCGGTCGACGCGACCAACACCAACTTTGATCTCTATCGCGCCCCCGTCCTCGGCGGCACGCCCCAGACCGTCGTGCGCGGCATCGATAGCGACATCACCTTCTCTCCCGACGGTCACCGCATCGCTTTCGCTCGCTCCAACGCCCCCGAGGCTGGCAAGTACGCGCTCGTCACCGTGAATCTCGATGGCACCGACGAGAAAGTTCTCCAGGTCGCGGCTCCTGCCTCCGACGTGCCTTCCTCTGTCGCCTGGTCGCCCGACGGCCGCCAGATCGCCTACCGCCGCCTCCGCCCCGGCAAGGCTCTCGGCGGAATCGGCCTGCTCGATGTAGCCAACAGCAAGGTCGATAACTTCGCCACTTTCGACGACAAGCTTACCCTTGACTTCAAATGGCTCCCCGACGGCAACGGCCTGCTCGCTCTCTATTCCCAGAAAGGCCCCGACTACTTCCAGCGCTCCCAGATCGGATTCATTCCTTCGGGCAGCAGCGCTTTCCATCCCATCACGCGCGACACGAACAGCTACGCCACTCTCACCCTCTCGGCCGATGGAAAAACCCTGGCCACCGTCCAGACCAAGACTTCCGAGAATCTTTACTTGCTGCGCGGCGCCGACCTCGCGCCCGTCCTTCCCCAGGGGCAATCGGTTTACAGCTTTGACTGGACCGCCGACGGAAATTTGATCTTCACCGACTTCACGCGCTTGCTACGCGCCGGCCTCGACCAGTCCGTTCCTACTCGCTTGGTGGGAGACCCCAACGCTGCCATCGTCGAGCTTTCCGGCTGCGGCTCTCACTACCTGGTCTATTCCTGGGCATTTCATGATGGCACCAACTCCACCAGCGTCTGGCGCGCCAACCTCGATGGCACCAATCCGGTGAAGTTGACTGATGGGAAGAACGACCGCAACCCCGTCTGTTCCGCCGACGAAAAATGGATCTACTATTGGAATCTCGAGTTGCAGCAGCTCTGGCGCACCCCGCTCAACGCTCCGGGCAAACCCGAGTTGCTGCCCAACAGTGCCGTGCCCCGCACCTTCCCCGCCGGCACCGGCCTGACCGTCTCTCCTGACGGCAAGCTTGCCTACGTGCTGGCCACTGTGCCCACTGCCGAGGACCCCTACCCGCAATACAAGGTGGCGCTCCTCGATGTCACCAGCGCCACCGCCACCCCGCAGCTGTTGGACGCCGATGAACGAATCTCGAGCGGCGGCCTCGATTTTGCGCCTGACGGTAAAGCGGTCGCCTACCCGATTCGCGAGAGTGGAGTCGACAATCTCTGGATCCAGCCCATCGGCGGCGCCGGCAAGCAGATCACCACTTTCACCTCCGAGCAGATCTTCAACTTCCGCTGGTCGCCCGACGGCAAGAGCCTCGCCCTGCTGCGCGGTCACACCGATTCCGACGTCGTCCTCATCCGCGAACCCAATGCTCCCTAGCCCGTAGATCGCTCCGTTCACGCCATCAATTTGAACCTGTCATCCTTGAGCGGAGTGAGGCGCCAGCCGAACGTAGTCGAAGGACCCAGGGAGGCTGTCATTGCCCGGACCTCCATGCATTTTCCATCTCTGGATTTTTCGGCTCGTTCGTGCCATCAAACCGGCGCCTCGGTGCCATTGCTAAGCTCTCCCTGCTGGCTTAACCTCCGCCACTGATAGAAGCTTCGCCGGTTTCAAGAAAGCCGAGCAATTAGCCCAAGGTTCTTCGGGGGAGGAAACCTTGGGCCTAATTTTAGATTTCACCAGGCAAGCCGGGCCAAAATTCAAGAGTCCGCAACATTGACTCTTACACGAACGGATGGCCGAAAAGACTTCTGCCGATGGAGCGGCGAGCAAAGTACTCAAGATCAGGGCTGACGGATATGCGGAGTGCTTTTCGCGGTTTTGTTTCCGAATTGCGGGCTGATCTTTCAGTGAGGGAAACTGGCTGTGAGTGACAAGCGTCTGTTTTGGATTTCGATCGTCATCGTCGAGGTCGTTCTCCTTTATGTCGTGTGGAGGCCGAACCGGGATCGCTTCATGCGGCCGTCACATCGAATCGCAGTAGCTTCTCCAGTTGTGCGACAGCCCGAGACCAAGCCGACAGCTGTTGTCGTCGCGCCTCGCAAACCTTTTAAAGCTGCGCGTTCCAATGTGCCAGCGCACGGAAGGCCACCGATTGTGAATGCAAGCTTGAAAGCACCAGAGCCAATTCCCGCCGTGCGAGTGCTGGTGCCACAGGCCCTCTCGAGTCCGCAGGAAAGCTTCTGGTGTCACCTGGATGCAATCGGTTCAAATTGCGACTGTAAATTCAGAGGCGATGAGCGAGCAAACAATGTGCTGCAATAGACTTTGGCACACTCTGGTTCAGCCGCCGATCGAGGCTGGCCAGGTTTGGTTTCTCTTCACTGACAATGCCCTTGAGCCCTTCTGCCTTTCAAGGAAAGCAGTTCCGCACGGTGCAACTGTTGCAAACTGACAAGGTCGGGCTCCCCGCCATCCCTGAGATTCCGATCCCTGCGATTTCGGTTGATCGTTTTCGCGACATACGGTAGCTTACACACCATTGTCGGCAAGCCGTTTTGCCGGCTCCAATCTTCCCTTTTCCCTCGGGATTCAAAAAAGAAGTGCTCTTGGTTGCTGGTAGGTCCGGGCGCAAGTTGCAAGGCCATTTCCGCCGCCGAAGAGAGACTGTTCTTTCGGAGAGGCAAACCTTGTTCTGACCCTTGCGGCTGCTCGGCCTGATAGGAGGCAGTCATGCGGTCTTCCATGGTCATGCCGTTCGCGTTCCTCGCCCGGTCTTCGCGGGCGCGGCGAACCTCCACCCGATGGGCCCTGGCCCTCGTGCTCGGAACCGTTCCGGGTGCCCCCGTCCTGCGCGCCCAGCAGGCCTCCGACGGCGCCGACTCCGACAAGCAGACCATCCAAATGCTCGTCCGGCGCGTCGAACAACTGGAAGCTCGCGTCGCTCAGCTCGAAGCCGCCAAGCCATCCGCAGCCGCTCCCGCGCCTGCTCCCGCGCCCGCCGAAACCGCGGCCCCCGCCGCCGCTCCCCTAGAAAGCGAGTCTGATACCAAGTCGGCCCGATCCATGGCCGAGCGCATGGACACCAGCAGCACCCTACTCCGCATTCGCGGCTTCGGCGACGTCAATCTCCACGGCGGCAACCAACAAGGCACCACGACCTCGTTCACCCTCGGGCAGCTCGACCTCTTCGTCACTTCCGATGTATCGGAGCGCTTCAAGCTCCTCAGTGAAATCGTCTTCGAAGCCGACCCGCACAATAGCTTCGGTGTCGATATCGAGCGTCTGCTTCTGCAGTATTCGCCCAACGACATGTTCAACGTCTCGGTGGGCCGCTTCCACACTGCCATCGGTTACTACAACACCGCCTATCATCACAGCACCTGGCTGCAGACCGCCACCGGCCGCCCTTACCTGTTCCAGTTCGAAGACAATGGCGGCATCCTGCCTATTCACAACGTCGGGATTTCCGCCTCCGGACGTATCCCCTCCGGACGCCTGCAGTTGCACTACGTTGCTGAGGTCGGTAACGGACGCGCGTCCAGCTCCCCACAGGCCGAAGCCGTGCAGAACGTGGTCGATGAAAATAACGGCAAGGCCGTGAACTTCGCCCTCTTCGCCACTCCCGAAGCCGTTCGCGGCTTGCAGTTTGGCGTCTCCGTCTATCACGATCACCTGACCCCCATCGGCGCTCCCACCATCGGGGAAATGATTCTTGCCACCCACGCCGTCATCGTGCGCCCCAACTTCGAGTGGCTCAACGAAGCCCTGCTCATTCGCCACGCGCCCACCGGCCTTTCGCATGTGTACGACACGCCCGGTTTCTACACCCAGCTTTCGAGACGCTGGGGATCCTACCGCCCTTACTTCCGTTATCAGTATGTGAATGCATCGGACACGGAACCCGTTTTCCCCACGGTCGGCCTGCGCCAAGGACCTTCCGTGGGTTTGCGATTTGATGCCAGCGAGTCGGTAGCGCTAAAGTTGCAGTATGACCGCACCGAACTGCGCCACCAGCCTGGCTACAACTCGTTAGCTCTTCAGCTTGGATTCACTTTCTAGAAGGGTGCCATGATGCGGCGCGTAACCAGTGTCGTGCTCGTCCTGATCGCTGCGATTCTGTCGCGGGGAATCTCCTCGCCCAGCCCCGCCGGCGCCCTCCCGCCCCTGCCCGCCGCGGGTCCCGCCGACAGCCTGGCCATCATCGTCAACCAGACCAACACCGTCGAAAACTTCTCGCTCCCCGAACTCCGCAAGATCTTCCTGGGCGAGCGCAGCCACTGGCCCAACGGCCGGCGCATCACCCTGGTCATGATGGACCCCGCCCAGCCCGAGCGCAAAGTGATTCTCCGCGAAGTCTACGGCATGAACGAAAAAGACTTGAACAGCCACTTCATCCAGGGCGTGTTCACCGGCGCCGTCTTCGTCTCCCCCAAAACCCTGGCCACGCCCAGCGACGTCCTCAAATTCGTCTTCAACGTCCCCGGAGCCATCGGCTACTTGCGCGCCGCCGACGTCGACAACTCCGTAAAGGTCCTGCGCGTCGACGGCCACCTCCCCGACGACAAGGACTACCGCCTCCGCATGCAAGCCCGCGCCGGAAAACCGTAACCCGCGTAGGGACAGACGCCCCGGCGGTCCAAGTCCATTGGGCCGCAGCCCTGCTTCCCAATCCTGAAAAAGGACACGCCGTCAGGCCGGGCGGAAGCGGCCGCTGATGAAGGCAAGGTTAGTGCCGAGGGGAACTTCTTCGGAACGCCGGAATCCCTACCACCAGGCCGAGGAATCCGGCCGGGTCAGCAGCTTGGACAGTTCCTGCTTGATCTCGACCAGTCGCTGGGCGCGCAGTTCCGCGGCCGATTGCTCGAGCGGGCTGTGTTTCCTCTTTTCGCGGAAGCTGGCATTCAGTTTGCTTAGGTCGGTGATTTCATTGCGCAGGCTGGAGAGGCGATCCATGGTAGGAGGCATCCCCTTGAGCATACCCCGGATTCCGCCCCTGCACACCACAAATCACTGGGTCGGAACCGACGTCTGGTGACGCTTCTCCTCGATATGCTGGCAGCCCAGGCAATACTGGATCCACGGAAACGCCACCAGCCGCCTCGACCCGATTTCTTCCCCGCAAGTCATGCACCTGCCAAATGTTCCGCTAGCGATCCGCGCCAGCGCGGCGTCCATCGCCATCAGCATGCCCTGCGCGTGCGTCCCTTGCTGCAAAAGTCCCGGAGGCAAGGGCCGGCCACCATCCGGCTCTCCTCCCTCGGAGGTCTCCGCGGCGCGCACCTCCGCCCCCGCCTGATCTAGGTTGCGGCTCAACTCCAACCGCCGCGCCAGCAGGAGCTTCTTGAACTGCGCCACCACCTTCTCGCTCATCATCTCACGCACTCTTCCCTCCCCTGCGTCACGCGCCCCTCGCACTATCCACGCTATCAGGACCACAGAGAAAAACGAAATGCCATGTGGGGACAGCGGGTGCTCCAGCCTTTCGCGTTCTTTGCGAAGATTGGGGGAAATTCACCGGTCGCGGCAAAGCGGACGGTCGAACAAGATCGTCCAAAGACCCTTCGTCAGGCGCGGCGGCTTGGGGCTCACCGTTGGGTTCGGCTTGCTGAGAAACGATGGTCCCCGTAAGCACGAAAGCAAAAAACAGACGTCACAGAAATCGAGGACGCGGGTTAAACGTCATACAGTGCCTGTACGTTTCCGAATGATTGTAACTCTGCTCTACGCGCCACCCTCACGGTTCAATCTGCGGCCACCCGTTCGGCCAACTCAAGGAATTCACGTACAGATACGCCGCTCCACCCGGCAAGCTCAGAGCATGAAACGTAATCATGTCCCCCTGTTGGGGGTCGAGGTAGACAGTCTCTCCGCCCGGCGCGTTCCACGTCGTTCCATTCCCCTGCAGCAGGATCGTGCCTCCGCCGTTCATCATGTCCACACCGTTCTGGTCGACAAACGGCCCGTGCGGCCCAGTTGCGCGCCCGACGGCGATCTTATAGTTGTCCTGGTAAGGATTGGGCAGACAACAGAAATCCATCGAAACAAACAGATAGTAGTCACTTCCTTTGCGTACTAGCGACGACCCCTCGATCGGGTCATACTGCACCCCCGGACGACTCGCCAGCGAATACACTGTCGTATTCGAGGCCAGCAACATTCCCGAAGAAGGATCAATCTGTCGCTGCTTGATGCCCGTCCAATAGCTGCCGTAAGTCAGCCACACACTCCCGTCGGCATCCAGGAGAATCGTCGGATCAATCGCATTGAAGTTATCCGCCGAGACTGATTCGAGCACCATGCCCTGGTCAACCCACTGGTAGGCAGGGTCTGACGGGTCCAGGGTCGTATTGGTGGCCAGTCCGATCACCGACGTGTTCGACCCAAACGTCGAACCCGCGTAATACACATGGTACAGGCCATCGAAGTGGGAGATGTCGGGCGCCCACAAGCCCACCACCCCAGGCACTTCGGCCGTGACCCATGCCGGGATCTGGCGGAAGACATACCCGCACGCACTCCAGTTGATGCGATCGGAGGAGCAACGAATCGTAATCGACCCAACGCCGACCGCGCCCGGGTCAGTGCTGAAGACGTAGTACGTGTTGCCTTGCCGGAACAGGCTCGGATCGCGGACTGGCGTCGTGTTCCCCACCAATTTGTAGCTGGAGAATACAGGCGACCCGCTCCCTCCACCCCCGCCGCTGGAACTCCCGCCTGCCGACCCGCCGCATCCCGCCATCAGCACACTCACGAAAATGACAACCGACCAATCCAAATCGTCGCGAGTCACGGTGGCACGTCTCCCTCCTATCGGCCATCCGCTATCAGCCACCGACCATCAGCGACTAGCCTTGGTAAAGGTTTTCTCTCTCACTTCCCCCCAAATTTCTCCTGAAAGAAATCCCCCGCGTTCCACTGCGGACGCCCGTCCTCTTGCGCCACTTCAAATCCCACCGCCAGATTTACGCGCACACATTTCACCGCCGCGTCGAAATTCAATGGCTGCTTCATATCATCCTGCGGCGTGTGATACATGCTCCCCTCCCAGTTCAACGCGATATCTCTCCCGTTCAGCTTCGCATCCACCGTCTTGAAGCCCTCCGCAATCGCCACCGCGGGTACCCCCTGCTTCACGAATGAATACTGATCGCTGCGTGTGAAAAACGCTTCCTCGGGCAGCGGATCCGGACTCACGTCCAGCCCCATCCGTCGGGCCACGTCGCTGACTTCGTCGTTCAAGCTGGAATGTTCGGCCCCCAGCGCCACCACGTCACGAAAATCATAAAACAGTGAGATTCCGTCCAAGTTCAGATTGGCCACGATTTGACGGATTGGAACGGTCGGCGAGTGTGCGAAGGCATCGGACCCGAGCATCCCCTCTTCCTCTCCAGTCACCACCAGAAACAAAATGGACCGGCGCGGTGGGGTCGGCATCCCACTGAACGCGCGGGCGATTTCCAGCAGCCCCGCGGTCCCCGACGCGTTATCCACCGCCCCGTTGTAAATCGTGTCGCCGAAGACTGGTTCGCCAATCCCCAGATGGTCGCCGTGCGCGCTATAGACTACGTACTCGTTCTTCAATTGCGGATCGGAGCCGGGCAAAACGCCGGCAACGTTGGGACTCTCCACTTCGCTGAAGCGCGCGCCCTGGCGAATGCTCGCGCTCCCCGCCAACGGAAATGCCTGCGGCTTGGTTGCCGCGGCATCCGCCAACGCCTGTTCGAGCGATTGGGATGCGCCCTGAAACAGCGATGCTCCCACCGCCTTGTTCACCATGGCAAAGCCGCGGAGCTCGGGCACCGGGTCGTTGGGCACTCCCTGCGCGTTCAGCCAGCGCATGTTCGGCTCGCGGAAGAAGCGCACCAGCCGCTCAAAGGGCGTGCGGTCGGCATAAGTGCCGGCCCAGATCACGATTCCTCCCACGGCTCCATGCGCCGCCGCCATTCGCGCCTTCACCACGCCGTCGGAATAATGCGCCCCTGGCGCCGACGGAAAACTGGCCGGCGATCCCACCAGTACCACAACAATTTTGCCCTTAACATCCACGCCCGCGAAGTCGTCGTAATGAAACTCCGGCGCCGTGATGCCGTAGCCCGCGAACACCAGGGGCGCCGATACCGACGTATCCTCCCGCAGTCCGTCCCCGTTGGTCACGAAGTCCTTTTCCCATACCAGGGCCTGCTCTTTCCCCCCGCGTGTCAGCGACAGCGTGCACTTCCCCGGTACCGTTTCGACCCGGCGGAAGCGCACCCTGTGAAAATAGGTGCCACTCTCCCCCGCGGGCTTCAGTCCCATCTCTTCAAACTGCGACGCAACATATATGGCGGCCAGCATGTACCCACGCGTACCCGTGCCTCGCCCCTCGAGCAAATCGTCCGCCAGATAGTTCATGTGCGCACGAATCCCCTCGGCGTGAATGCGGTTGAGTAAGTCCTCAGTCGGATATGGACGCGAGTTGTTTTGTGCACCGGCGGTAGCCAGCAGGAACAGTAATGGAATGCATCTCAGTGGGCAGGCGCGCACAGGGAGTGACCTCCGGGAGAATCAGATAAATTTAGAGTATCGAGCACTGGGGTGACGACCTGACACAGCTTATTCGCACGGCGTTACAAGGCCTAACCACCAGCGACTGCCTCCCGATGCCGGTCGAACCACCAGGCCCAGGGAATCAGCACCACCGACGCCGCGATGCCGGTCCAGGCGATAGCAGCCACACTCGGCGGCGCCCCGCTAAACCGGTCCCCGATGTACAACACCAGCAGCAACCCCACATAACTCGCCAGCGCATACCGCCCGATGCGGTCGCGGGCGCGCGTCGTTCGCACATAAAGCCACACACCCACTCCCAGCATCACGAGTTCCACGATCATCGTCCCGGCAATCGAGTTCCACAGGCCCAGACCGTACTTTGGACCGCCCGGATACAGCGGCATGTCGGGCCGGTGGCTCACCCAGTCGAGCACCCAGTGACTGGCCACCCCGATCCACAACACCGCCGCACCCCCGCCATAACGCGTAATCGCGTAGTAAATCAGCGCGAACCCGGTGGCCCACACCACCGACATCAGCAGGCTGTGCGACCAGGGATAGTGATAAAGATCGAGCGGCGTGTAGCGCGTGTTTCCCGGGTCGATGCGCACCTGCTCCCATCCCAGCAACACGAATACTGGCCACAGCAAATCCAGAAACAGCGGCGCCGCCAGCAGCGTTGCCATCGACGTTCGGGGCGCAAATTTCTTGGCGGCAAATCCGACGGCGAAGTGTCCGATGAACATAGCTTGTGAATGAAACGTTCGAGGATGGCGAACTGCAATGTCCCGACCAAGGACAACCGCCAACGACCAACATCCGCGCAGCGACCTATGATTCTGTCAAATTGTAGATCAGGCCATTCGGATCCTTCACGTAACATCTCGGAAAGTCAGGCTCATCCTTAACGACCTTGCAGCCTTTCTTCGTCAGCTTCGCCCTAGCTCTCTTCACGCTGTTCACCGTCACCTCAAAAACCGGTCCGCCAAGCGCCGGGCCCCGCTCAATAAACATATTGATGTGCTTGCCATGCAGGCTGATCATATTCTCTGTCTTCTCGGTGATCGTGAATCCAAGTTCCTGCGTGTAAAACCTTGCCGCCTGCATCGGATCTTTCGCTTGAATCAAAATATCCGTGCCGAATGTATTCGCCATAAACCTCTCTCATCCTGGTCGAATGTGTCGGGAATCTATTTCAAGCCTACTCCCCGCCAAGAAACTTGTACTGCGCCGCTGTTAACGGCACAACCGACAGCCTCCCCTGGTGCACCAGGGGTGAATCCGCGAACACTTTTGTAGCTTTGATCTCCGCCAGCGTCTTGGGCACGCCGATCGCCGTCCCCGCCTTGATCTTCACCTGCGGCACCTTCGGATCCGTCGCGTCCACCGACACCACCGAGGCTGTCCCCACCGCCCGCT
>DATMPS010000108.1:0-27974 GCA_035567435.1 Terriglobales bacterium
GCTCGGGATGACAATTCGTGCGAAGAATGTAAACTCTGCCGGAGTTGCCCAGGACGCGGCGAGCCGCATTAAATCTGTTTCCGCATGTTCTGAGAGTGCGTCAAGCTTCATCTGCAACAGCCAGAACCTCGGAGGAAGCGATCACTGCGGAGCAGTTCCCTTGACCACCAGTGCGATGGGCATATCTTCGCCGCCTGAAAGCTTGATTCCCACGGAGAAAATGTAGTGGTCCTGATCGTCTTTTGAATCCGCGGGGGCCGTGCCTATCCCCTCGGCCGGAAGCAGGCTCAGGGGCGCGGGGTGTTTGCTACGCGAAGCCTGGCGGCTGAGGGCGACCAGCTCCTGAAATTTTAGGACTTTGTCGGGGCCGGGATCGGCGCTGGCGGGCGCTAGTAAGAGGAAATCGCGGCTGGGGGCGACGCCGAGGTGGTTTCCATCGTTGGGGATGAGCTCGTAGCGGAGCGTGTAGAAACCGGCCGGGACCGCTTGTCCGCGACAGTCGGTGGAGGCCTGCGGGAAGTGGAGGACGCCGACCAGCATGGGCCACCTCACCGTTGGATATCTCTACTGTCCTTCAAGATGCGGGTGGGTGGGAAGGGGGAGCGGCAGAATGGGGCCAGGGAATTCTCGAAGAAAGAACCCTTTAACAGAAAGCGGGGAGGTCGACGGCAAAAGCAGACTCTTCCTGCCTCTGCTGCGCTCGGCGCCGGAAAGACAAATGTCAAGAGCAGAGATCCTGCAAGGCAGATTTTGCAACGCGCTCCGCGTAAAGCTGTTTAGCCGCAGAGACTCGCAGAGAAAGGCCGCCGAGTGCGCAGAGGCTTCGATCCACCCTGGTGCTCGCCGGCAGAAGCTTTCTCGCCGCAGCACTGATCCACGAGTTCTCCGGCCCGTCATCTGCCAAGCAGACATTCGCGGCCCATTCAAACGTTTCCGCTGCGTTGACTTGTTGCGGCGCCCAGCCTACCATCAAATTCTACCCACCAGAGGACCCTGTGCTCTCATGATCGCCGAGACCATCTCGCATTACCGTGTCTTATCCCAGCTGGGAGGCGGGGGGATGGGCGTGGTGTACGAGGCGGAAGACCTGAACCTGGGCCGCCACGTGGCCCTCAAGTTCCTGCCCCCGGAATTGGAAAAAGATGGCAGTGCGCTGGAACGTTTCCAGCGGGAGGCGCGGGCGGCTTCGGCGCTGAACCATCCGAATATCTGCACGGTCTACGAGATCGGACAGTGCGAGGGGCGGTACTTCATCGCCATGGAGTTGCTGGAGGGTGAAACCCTGAAACGCGCGATCGCGGGTCGGCCTCTGGAGATGGACCTCCTCCTCGAGTTGGCCATTCAGATCGCCGACGCCCTCGATGCCGCGCACGCTAAGGGGATCATCCACCGCGACATCAAGCCGGGAAACATCTTTGTGACGCAGCGCAGCCAGGCGAAGGTGCTCGACTTCGGCTTGGCGAAACAGACCTGGGACGCCCGTTCTCCGCTGGGCGACACAACGCTGGGAACGGCGGCGACCGCCAACGATGACGTGCTCACCAGCCCGGGATCTACGGTGGGGACGGTGGCGTACATGTCGCCGGAGCAAGCTCGAGGCAGGGGACTGGACACGCGCACCGACCTGTTCTCGTTCGGCGCGGTGCTGTACGAAATGGCAACGGGTACGCTTCCCTTCCGCGGCGAAACGACGGCGGTGGTGTTTGAAGCGATTCTAAATCGTGTCCCGGTGTCTCCGGTGCGGTTGAATCCGGAGGTGCCGACGAAGCTCGAAGAGATCATCCTCAAACTGCTGGAGAAGGACCGCGAGCTGCGCTACCAGGGTGCCGCGGAGGTTCGGGCCGATCTGAAGCGGCTGAAACGCGACAGCGACTCCGGCGCGCTGGCGGCGACGTCATCTTCCACGTTGCGGTCACCGCTGCGGCCGACGCCGACGGGAAGATTGGGCAAATACTTGTCCGCACTGGCGCTGGTGGCGGCCGTGATTGCGGGGGGAACGTTCCTCTACGTAAAACGGGGGCGCGCTCTCACGGAGCGGGATGCGATTCTCTTGGCCGATTTCGTCAACACGACAGCCGACCCGGTGTGGGATGTCACGCTGAAGAAAGCCCTGGCGGTCGACCTGGAGCAGTCGCCCTACCTGAACGTCTTCCCGGAGGCACGCGTGCGCCAGACCTTGCGGTTCATGGGTCGTCCGCCCGATGACCGGATCACCACCGAGACGGGACGCGAGATCTGCCAGCGGGACGGGATCAAGGTGATGCTCACCGGCACGATCGCAAACGTGGGCAGCCAGTATGTGCTCACGCTCGAGGCGATGAATGCAGCCAACGGCGATTCTCTGGGGACGGCACAGGCCCAAGCGAACAATAAAGAAGAAGTGCTCAACGCGCTGCACCAGGCGGATTCCCAGCTACGCGGCAAGCTGGGGGAATCCCTGGCGTCGATTCAGAAGTACGACAAGATGCTTTCGGAGGCGACGACCTCGTCGCTGGACGCGCTGAATTCGCTGACGCTGGGCGACTACAAGCATGCGATGGGGAACGAACTGGCGGCTCTTCCCGATTACCAGCGGGCGGTCGAGCTGGATCCGAACTTCGCCATGGCGTACGCCCGGCTGGGCACGGTCTACAACAATCTTGGGCAAACGACGCAGTCGGAAGAAAACCGCAAGAAAGCGTTCGAATTGCGGGACCGGGCGAGCGAGCGGGAAAAGCTCTACATCATGTCGCATTACTACGCCGACAGCGGGCAGCTCGATAAGGGCATCACGGCCCTGGAACTCTACAAGCAGACGTACCCGCGCGACTCAATTCCGTACAACAATGTGGGCAATATCTACAACATGCTGGGCCAATACGAGAATGCGCTCGAGAACAGCCGCAAGGCGGTCGAACTGGAACCGGACTCGATCAGCGGGTACAGCAATCTGGCCGTGGCTTATGCCGGACTCAACCGCATGGACGAGGCCAAGGCGATCGCGCTGACCGGGCTGAAGCGGGCCCCGAAAAGTGGTGATCTGCACTCCGTCCTGGCGGGCGTAGCGTGGAACCAGAATGATTCGGCGGGCCTGGAACACGAGTTGGCCGCGATGGAAGCGAGTGCCGCCGACACGCAAATGACGGCCGCGGGCATGCGAGCCGGGCTGGCCGCGAGCCACGGACAGTTCAAACAAATGCGCGCGCAGTTGCAGAAGGCCCAGGACGTGGCGCGCCAGGCGAACTTGCCCGAGGCAGAGGCGGGGATCGAGGCGCAGCGCGCGATCTGGGAAGCGGTGGCTGGGTTCCGGACGCAGGCCAGAGATGCGGCCAACCGGGCGTTGCAGGGCACGCCTTCGTCGAACGTCACATTGAGCGTGGCCCTGGCGCTGGCGCTGGCAAAGGACAACGATCGCGCGCTGAAGCTGGTCAGCGATGTGGGCTCGGCGCGGCCGTTCGACACGATTGTGCAGTTCGTGAGAATTCCCAGCGTGCGGGCGCTGGTCGAAATCAATAACCAGCAGCCGGCGAAAGCGATCGATCTTCTGGATGGCGCGATGGTGTACGCGCGCGCCAACCAGGGCATTCTGTTTGAACGCGGGATGGCGTATCGCCAGGCCGGCCAGGGGGCGCAGGCTGTCCAGGAATTTCAGAAGGTTTTCGATGTGCGCAGCATCTATGCCGACCCGGCGTCGTCGCTGTCGAAGCTCGGGCTGGCACGGTCCTACGCCTTGCAAGGGGATCGGGCGAACAGCCGGCTCGCGTACCAGGATTTCCTGGCGCTGTGGAAGGATGCCGATCCGGATGTGCCGCTGTTGAAAGAAGCGAAAGCGGAGTACGCGAAGGTGCAGTAGAGGGAAAGGTCGCGTTGGGATTCGAGTCTCTGCAAGTTGTCGGAACAGGGCCTCAATCGCTGTCGGTGCAGGTGGCGAATTTCACCAAGCGAGATTTCAGAACGCATTTAGGCTCAACGACTCGTGCCGCCCGACAATTTCTCCTGCAGATTTTCTCGAACTGCATGGCGTTCGGCTTCGTCATAGCGAACGAAGATCAGTCTGATTCTGCCGTTGCGGCTGAGATCCCGTACGCACAACGCGCCGCCTCGCGGCTAGCCACGTTTTTGCAGGTCAGATTGGGTTTGACCCAGAACAAGGTCAGCCGTCTTTTTCGCCTCGTCCGTGCCCTTCCAGTCGTCTAGGGTAACGCTGTCGGAAAGGAAGTATACGTACAGGTACGCGAAATCCCTGAGCGTGGGGAGGGGCACATTTCCCTGAGGTTACGAAGCCGTCGCAGGTCCATCAGGCAAAACTCCAGCAACTTTCCGTGATCCTTAATTCGACGGTGTCGGGAAATGCCGTCCGCAGCTTGTTGCGAAGAAGTCGCGAGGTTCATGGTTAGCGAAATTGAACAGTTTTAACATTTTCATTGGAACGCACTCTCGACGCCGAACTCGGCGTAGTGCCATACCAAGGGTCCAGTCACCGATGGTCAGCCCGTCGGAGTGGTAGCGGCCGCCCGCGTCGTTTCGTGGGTCCTTGCGCAAACGACTTAGCAAAGAAACGCCCAACAGCTGCGCAGTCCTACCGGGATGCGCTTACTCCCGGGCTCATGCCTTGACCGTGACGCAAAGGCAGCCGGCCATCCGCACCGCTGGTGAGCGCGATGAATTCGGGGTCTTTCATCTGGGATGCGAAGACCGCGTCCACCCGAGCTTCCATCATTTCCTTCGCACGCACCGCCTGGTAGCGCTCATACGAGAAGAAATGACGCTTGAGCAGTGCCAGGGCTTTGTCACGCTGGCCGAGCTGGGCATAAATCGCCGCCAGGTTATAGGAAGCCGGTAGCATCGCCTCGTGTTCGCGGGCGATCTTCAATGCTTCGTCGCCATGCCCATTGGCCACCATGAAGCCAGCGGCAAACACCAAGTTGTAGGCATCGTTCGGTTCGAGTTCGAGCGCTTTGTGGACATAGTAGTCGGTTTTTGCCGCGTTCCCTTCAGAGTTCCAATACACCGCGAGGTTGCGGTAGGCAAGGGCGATGGGGAAGGTCTCGACCGAGCGCTCCATCAGGGCGAGGCCTTCTTTGAACTGCCCTTCATGAATGGTCATTTTGCCCAGACCATGCAGAGCCACCGCGCGAGCCAGTGGATCGGCGGGCATGGCCAGAATTTGGTCAAACGTTTGCCGGGCCTTATCCCAATCTCCGATGTGATGACGATAAAGCTCGCCGAGATACCGCAATGGAGTGGGATCGGCTGGGTCCATGCTGTGAGCCCTGCTGTAGAGCTCCTCGGCTTTTTTGTACCGGGCGGCGTTCTCCGCCGTCAGACCGCGCAACATGGTGCGCTCGATCTTGGTGCTTTTCGCGGCATCGTAGACCGGGGAGGAGAAGTCTGGCGCATTCAAGATATCTCCCACATCGTTGACGCCCAGCTTCTTCAATGCCTTGGCGGCGTCTTTGGCTTTTCCTGGGAACAGGCACTTTTGCTCGAGCACGGCGCGGTACAGCGGGATTGCGCCCGCAGTATCGCCCGACTTGGCGCGCTCCTTGGCTTGCTTGATTTGCTGGCTGACCGAATTTTCCCGCCGCTTGAACTCTTGGTCGACCACCTTCTCCACCGGATCGGCGCGCAGGTAGCCATCCTTGTTTTCAATCTTGGCCACTTCGGCTCCGTCGGGCGTGGCCAGCACAGCGACGGGCAGCTTGGCGGCAGCGCCAATCAACTTTTGGCCGAGGGGAGAATCCGCATCCGCAATTTCCATGGAGACGCATTGCGACGCATATAGAGACAAGATGCGCGAGGTGCGCAGACTCGATCTCTGCACTTCCTCAACGGACGACGGGAACCAATACAGCACCAAACCGGCGGTCACCGGCGGAACGTCCGGCCGCCGCAGGCGCCAGGGAACGTTGTAGGTTTCTTGCGCCGGCATTCCCTGCCCGGACCCCATACCCGGCGCGCTCATCCCTCCCATTCCCCCTCCCCCGCCCCCTCCGCAGGTGGCCCAGAGTTGAGGGGTCGAAATGAGGGTGATCAACAGAATGGCTGTGGCACGAGGCAGCAAGGGTTTCATGGGAGAAATTGTAGCTCTTTGCCCAGTTGGAGCTGAAGCCGTGACAAAATTTTGACAATCCTTGGGCCCGAAGCAGCAGTTCTCGTGAAGTCTTTCGATTCCTTGCAGGGAAACTCTCTCCGTCAGCTACTTCAGCGTGATCACCAATATGCGTCCGTCGGAGTGGTAGCCGCCACCGGTGGCGTTCCGCGCGTCCTGTACGGGACTCGGCGGCAGGTAATAGTTTAGCGCTTTCACCTTGCCGCTCTTCTGTAACGTCGCGCCGATGTTGTCGCGCTCGCCATCGACCGCCGGGTCGATCTTGTGGGTCACGTTGCCATTGCGCTGATCCTTTTCGAACCCGATGTCATGGGTGCCGGCACCCGCCCAGATGTCTTCACCATTCCACTGAAACGGCGCCTTCCAGATGCGGAAGTGATGGCGGCTGGCGACCACCGCGTAGACTTCCGCCTGTTCATAGCCATAATCCTGCACGCGGCCGAACAAGTACAGTTCGCTCATGGGCATGGTGAGATAGGCCTTCTTCTCATAGGTCTGGAGGACGGCCTTCGCCACCGATTCCTTGACGTCTCTGTCGGCGACATGCCAGTCGGCGGCGGTAAGCGTGTCCTGGACTTTCTGCAGAGAACCCACGATCACGAAGTTGACCATGTCCCCCTGGTGCTGGAATTGGTCGTTGACCCGGCGCGGGAGACCGTCGATGCTCGCGCGCAGCTTGGAGTCGAGTTGTGAGTCGGAGAGGGTGAGGGCGGGAGCGGCGGTCGGCGCGGATGCACCGCTAGCGGCAGTGTCTCCCGCGGTGGCAGATGATGCGGCGGCCGGTTGTGCGGCGGTCTTGTTTCCCATGCCGAATTGACCGGACAGCCAGGTCTGGGCGGCGGTGGTCAAAGCGCCTTTAATGTCTGTGACGTCTTTTTCGCCGTTGGCCGGGGTAGTCTGTCCGGCTGCCTGCGTTCCGGTCGACTTTGCCGAAGAAGTGTCGGTGGACTTTGCAGCCACGGATTCGGCGGCAGCCGGAACTGCGCCTGCGGTGGCACCGGCGTTTCCGGCGTCAGAGCCAGCAGAGGTTACGTGGACTTTTACGGCGAAGCTTCCGACGCAGGGGGTTGTGCCGTCAACGTTGACCCCCAGAAAAAGATGTCCAGCCTGGGCCACGTGCAGTTGCTGGCTGGCGCCGACGAGCATGGGCGTGCCGCTTTCCTGCAGGCGGGCGATCAGCGCTCCGGGCAACGCCGTGGGGACGGGAAGGTTCTGCCCGGTGGCAGAGCGCACGCCGGCCGGATCGCAGTTGGAGCCGCTGTGGGGATAGGCGGAGACGACAAGAACGTCTCCGGCCTGCAGGTCAACCCCGGTGTCGGTCCAGGCCTGCCCGGTCGACACGGTGAACTTGTAGTCTTCGGCGGCGAGCGGCGACGGCAAAGCTGCAACCATCAGGAGAACAAGAAACACCGGGCCACAGCTCAGAAGGAGATGGGAGACCATACCGCTGCGCTTCATGATCGAAACCTCTACATGACAAACCCCGCGGATCAGGGGGATCGCGGAGGACTTGCTTATATTATGCAATATCTGGCGGCCGGGCATGCGGCACACAATGCCAGGAGTAGCACCGCGGGCGAGGACGCCCCTTCGGGCAAGCCCAGGGCAAGCTCTCGCGACAGCCGGCAAGACCCTTCGACTGCGCTCAGGGGCAGGTTGCCGGCGCCACTTTTATCCGCACTTCCCTGTGCCGTGGCAGCCTCGCGTCTTCGAGGCGCAGTTGCCAGGCTCGGCGACTTCGCCGTCAGGGCCGATGCAGGTCTGGGTATGCATGCACCAGAACAGACCGTCGTTCGAACTCTGCACGTTGGGGTCGGCTTCGGTGAGGATGAACTGTCCTTTCCAACGGAGCGCGGAACACAGATTCGGGTCGGTGATATTAAAGCGATCGGCCTTGCGAATCATACGGCACCTCCGGCGGCTTTCAGGATGGCGCGTTTGACCGCCACCCGGGCTAGCTGCACTTTGTATGCGTTCCCGCTCAGCGGCTTGGCACTGCCCAGGGCCGCGGCAGCAGCTTTTTGCGCGGTTTCGTCGCTGATGCTCTGTCCCTTCAGAGCCGCCTCCCCTTCGGAAGACAGCCAGGGCGTGGGCGCAACATAGCCCAAAACGACACGGGCAGCTTGTACGTTCGATCCGTCGAGCTTCAAGGCGACTGCGGCAACCGCCAGTGGCCAGTCAAAAGCAGCCTTCTGGCGGACTTCGTAGTGGGCCACTTTCCATCGTCGGCGGGCGGGACAATGATTTCCGTCAGGACTTCGTTGGGCTTCAGGTCGTGCTCGCGCTCGTCTTCAGTTTTCGGAGTCACGTAAAACTTCTGCAGCGGAAGCTCGCGCCTGCCTTTGGGACCTTCCAGGCGTATGGATGCGCCATCCGCAACGGTGCTGAGGATCGGCAGACCTTCCTCCGCGCTTTGAGCGATCAGTATCCGGTCGAAGGGGTCGCGGTGGTGCATCGGTATTTGCTCGAGCCGAGCGATGTGATCGAGCAGAACCGGCAGGATCTGAACACAGTTCTTCGCGAGCTGCCCCCTCAGGTATGCAACCCCAGGTCGGGGCAAAGAAAGTTTTCGTATCTGGACCTTGATCAGAATTTCACAGACGCTGCCAACGCCGCGAAAGTTGCCGGTTTTCTGGTTCTGCAGGAGACACAAACTAGCTGAACCGGTCGCGCTCCCCCCGATCTGGCGCGTCTACTTCCTCAAGGCGCGAATGTATTTGACGATGCCAGCGATCTGTTCCGGAGTCAACTTGTCTGCGTAGCCGAGCATGGGCTTCTTGCCTTTCGCAATGATGCCGGTCAAATCCGCATCGGACTGCTTCTGCACGTCATCCGTCGCGAGATCTTTGACCTTCATCGCTTTGCCAAGTGCCGTGTCGCCCTTGCCCTCGGGACCCGTGGCAACTGGCACACTTGGCCTTGTAGTCAGCCGCGGCGTCGGCCGCAAACGTCCGCGTCGAGAGTGTAAAGACGGTCGCCAGAACAACCAGGAATCCCCGGAAAATGACCTTCATTCGTTTTTCTCCTAGTCTTCAGTTGAAGAGGGCATAGCTCTCCCTCCGTTGTTAAACACTGGCACGCGCTGCCGGACGTGCCTCTACTCATATGTTTATGAAGTGTAAGGAAATCCAACTACGCCCGGCAAGCAGCTGCCGGCACCACTCTCTGAAGCATCCGGCGCGGAGTGTGCTCGGGAAGAGATTCGGGCGGATCTCTCTCGATTCACGTTGTGACGGTTTTGTACGCTTGTCCTCGTCCCGGCTCACCACGTACACTCCGCTGCGTGTGAGAGGCTATGACCGACGACACCAGCATCGGCGGAGTGCGCCAGCAGTTCCCTTCCACACCCTGGTCGGTGATCGAGGGGACCCGCAGTCCGCACGCCGAGGTACGCCGGCGCGCGCTCGACACGCTGATCAGCGCGTACTGGAAACCGGTCTATAAATACATCCGCCTGCACTGGAAAAAAGAGAACGAGCCGGCAAAGGACCTGACGCAAGAGTTCTTCGCGCGGCTGGTGGAAAAAGGATTGCTCGCTCGCTTCGACCCAGATCGGGCGCGCCTGCGCACCTACCTGCGGGTGTGCGTAGATGGGCTGGTGATGAACGAAGACAAGGCTGCGCAGCGCGTGAAGCGCGGTGGCGACGTCACCCTGCTTCCTTTGGACTTCGAATCCGCCGAGGGGGAGCTGCATCAATTGGAGGTGGCCGCTGCCTGCAACCCCGAAGAACTGTTCTCCCGGGAATTTGCCCGCAGTCTGTTCGGGCTGGCCCTTGAACGCCTGCGCCGTGAACTGAAAGAAAAAGGCAAGAGCCTGCACTTCGAGCTGCTCGAACTCTATGACATCGAAGAAGGCGGCCAGCAACTGACCTACGACGAGGTTGCGCGGCGCTTTCGCATCAAGCCCACCGACGTCACAAATTACCTCGCCTACGCTCGCCGGGAATTCCGGCGCATCGTGCTCGACGAACTGCATGCGATGACCGCGACCGAAGATGAATTCCGCCGCGAAGCCCAGACCCTGCTGGGAGTGAAGCTGTGAACCGCTGGCTCAGCGATTCCGCCGTTGAGCGCCTGCGCGAGGCTGCGGATTCGCCCGACCTAGCCGGCACCCGCTATCGCCTGATCGACAAGCTCGGTCAAGGCGGCGTGGGCGGCGTGTTTCGCGTGGAAGATACTGCGCTGGACAGGCAGGTTGCGCTCAAAGTGATCACAGTCGGCGACCGCGAATCGAACTGGCCGGCGCGCCTGCTCCAGGAAGCCCGGGTGATCGCAAAGCTGGAGCATCCGGGAATCGTGCCGGTACATGACGCCGGCGTCCTAGCCGATGGGCGCCCCTTCTACACCATGAAGCTGGTGCAGGGGAAACGGCTGGATGAGCATATCGCGACCATTCCCGGCCTGTCCGACCGGCTGCGGATTTTTCTGCGGATCTGCGATGCCGTTGCCTTCGCGCACGCCCGCGGCGTTCTGCATCGCGATCTGAAACCCGGCAACGTGATGGTCGGTCCGTTTGGTGAAGTACTGGTCATGGATTGGGGCTTGTCGAAGCTGGTGGGGACCTCAAGTGGGCCGGCAACGGGTCAGGGCGCCGTGGCTCCAGTGGCTGAGACTGTCGGGCCGGGGACGGCACACGGCAGCGTGTTCGGCACGCCCGGATACATGGCCCCGGAACAGACTCGGGGTGAGACTTCGGTAGATGCACGCGCGGACATCTACTCGCTGGGCGCGGTCTTGCAGTTTCTTCTGGCTGATGCATCGCCGTCGCCTATTCCACGAGCCCTGGCTGCCGTCCGGCGTCAGGCGACCGCCGCAGACCCCGCAGATCGCTACCCATCGGTGCAGGAATTGGCTGACGACATCGCCCACTTTCTCGACGGACTTGCCGTCAGCGCATATCCTGAGGGGCCGTTGGCACGGGCTTGGCGGTGGATCGTCCGCAACCGCGCCTGGATTCTCCTGCTGCTCGCCTACATGGTGACCCGGGCCTTGCTGATTTTCTTTCGTCCGCGCTAAAGGATTTTTCATGCTTACGGAATAGAACGACAGAGCGGGATGGCGCCGCTGGAGACAAACCATGAACAAAGCTCTGCTGGGACTGATTCTCGGGGGGATTCTGGGAATTTTTGACGGCCTGACGGCCTGGTTTACCCCGGCCGTTCGGGCCCAAATGGTGGGGATCGTGATCGGTTCGACGGTGAAGGGCTTGATCGCTGGCGTACTCATCGGCTACTTCGCACGCAAGGTGAAGTCACTTCCACTCGGGATCGTGTTCGGCCTGACCGTCGGCCTTTTGCTGGCCTACGCGGTGGCTGCGATGCCGGATCCGTCAGGTCACCACTACTACTGGGAGATCATGCTGCCCGGCGGGATCGTCGGCACCATCATCGGGTATGCTACCCAGCGGTTCGGGCAGCCGGCGCAGACAGCCACTCGTTGACCCAACACTCTGGTTGACGCAAAACTTCAGGGAGAGATTTCGTCATGTCGCGAGTCGTACATTTTGAGATTGCCAGCAACGATCCGTCCAAGGCAGTGGAGTTCTATCGCGAAACTTTCGGGTGGATCTTTCAAAAGTGGGACGGTCCGCAGGAATATTGGCTGATCAGCACCGGTCCGGATGGGCAACCCGGCATTAATGGGGGCCTTCTGCACGGGCAAAGACCCACGGTCAATACCATCGACGTAACCGACATCGATGCGACGCTTGCCACCGTTACCAGCAAGGGAGGAAAGATCTGCATGCCGAAATTCGCCATCCCTGGTGTCGGTCACGTGGCGTACTGCGAAGATCCGGAAGGCAACATGTTTGGCGTGTTGCAGGCGGACGCGGCGGCTCGCTGATTCGTGTGCTGTCAGCGGGCGCCAGAGGTGTCGCTCGAAGACTGCGATGCGCCTTCTTCCTCTTCGCCGAAGCTGCAGCTTGCGGGTATCGTCGGAAATCCCCCGCACGGACCCATCGCACCTCGATCCCCGCAGACTTGGACCGCGCGGTCCCGGTGCATTACCATCGCCGTAAATGATCAACCGCATTCGGCGCCGGCTGCGCGATCCACGTTTTCTGGTGAGCCTGGCGGCGTGCCTGATCGCGTTCGTCGTGCAGTCGGGCGATCTGGATTCGGCCGATACGGCCCGGCGGCTGCAGACCACCCACTCCTTCTGGACCTCAGCGCCGCCCGTCCTGCCCGGCGACTATCCCGATTTCGGCCTGCGCGGCCGTGGCGGCAGGATCTATGCGTGGTACGGCGTTGGACAGTCCCTGCTCATGCTGCCCGCCGATGTGGTGGGCACCGCTCTCGAACGGCTCCCAGCGTTTCAGGACTACAACGGTAACGACCCGAGCGTGCGGGCAATCGTCGTCAGCTATTCAACCAACATGCTAGTCAATGTGCTGACGGCCTTAGTGGGCCTGCGATTCCTCCTCTTATTGGGTTTCTCGATGCCGGAAGCTGCGGCGGGCGTGCTCGCCCTGCTCGCCTGCACCAGCCACCTCCACTACACGCAGAACATGATGGAGAACAACTACATCCTGCTGCTCACGCTGGCGGGCTTTTCGTTCCAGTACGAGTGGCTGAAGACCGGCAGCCAGCGAGAGCTGTGGATTGGATCAGCAGCCCTTGGGCTCAACCTGCTCACTCGCCTGACAACTGGGATGGACTTGATCGCAGCGGGAATCTTCCTGTTACTGGTGCTGTGGTTCGAGACCGCGCGCGCGGATGCGATCTGGCAGAAAGCCCTCATCTATGTCCGAACCGCGGTACCGATCTACCTGTTCTTCCTCCTGATCGACCGGCTCTACCAGTTCTGGCGATTCGGATCGTTCCTCAACACGTACGTGAGCCTGTTCGCGGCCGAGCAACGCCAATTGCGTCCCGAATTACCGGCAAGTTTTCCTTTCGAGACTCCGTTCCACATCGGATTCTTCGGAGCCCTCTTCACTCCGGAAAAGTCGATCTTCCTGTTCGATCCTTTGCTGGTGCTGACCATCCTGCTTGCGGTATTGCTCTGGAAAAGACTCAGTCCTGAGTTGCGCGCCTACCTGGTAAGCGCGTTTCTGTTGCTGCTGATATACGTGTCTTTCTATGCCCGCTACACCGTGTGGAGCGGGGATTCCGCGTGGGGCGACCGCTACGTGTCGACCGCTGTCGATCTGGCGGTCTTCATCTCGGTGCCGTTGCTGCTGCGCTATCGCGCTGGCCTGCGAAAATTCGTGCACACGGCTGGCCTTGCGATCGTTGCGGCGAGCGCGGCGATTCAGGCCGCGTCGGTGGCCTTCTGGCTGGAGCTCGAGCTTTACCAGATCATGACTCGGAATCACCCCACCTTCGTAGTCGCCCTGCGCTTCGAGAACATCGTTGCGTTCGCATTCGGAAAGATGAACCAGTGGGGTCTCACCAACTCCGCGATGGCCGACGACGCGTGGGACTACGTGCACATCACTACCTGGAACTTCTTCCCCTTCGTTCTGCGAAGAGTGGGAGCGGCCCCGGGGTGGGTCGTGGGCATCGCTTTCGCCGCCTGGGGTGCAGGCCTTCTGCTGTTGGGCTGGGTGCTATGGCGGCTTCGCGGGGCGTTGCGATCCGGCGGCGCGAACGAAGCGCCCGAGTCTGCGCCGCACGCCGAGTAGATCCTGACCGACATCTCAAAGATGCTGCCACGCCTGATTGGCGAGGGATTTGACCTGGTCATCGCTCCGGAACAGATCCGGGGCACCGGGCTCGCCTAGCGACGGTCTACGGCATCGTGAAGCAGAGTGGGGGCTTCATCTGGATCTACAGCGAGCGCGGGATGGGAACCACTTTCAGGGGTTACTTCCCTCGCGTGCATCAGGGAACCTCGTGAACCCAGGACCCCCGAAAGCCACCCGCCGAGGCCGACCTGCGGGTCCGAAAGCCTTCCGTTCGTCGAAGACGAGAATGCCGTCCGGCATCCGGCCGTCGAGATCTCATGATTACCGACGTGGTTATGCCAGGAATGTGCGGCGGTCAGCTTGGCGAAATTCTCGGCACGAAATATCCGGACATCCGGACATGAAGGTAAAGTCTGTCTCTGGATACGCCGAAAGAGTCGTTCTCAAACACAGAATTGTCGACGTTCACCCGAATTTTCTGCAGAAACCCTTCACCCTGCAGTGTCTTGCCCGCAAGATTCGCGAGACTCTGGCGCGTGGTGCGGCCGCGGCCGCCGGTTCCCACTGACTTCGGTTGATTGGCTCTTTCTGCGACCCGTATAATCACTGCTCGCGGAATCCTTCATGAACCTGCCTGTTGCCCTCCGGGACAACCAACCGGATCCTCCCGCCCACGTTTCAGGTTCCGCCCCCGATTCAACGCTCACGAGTTCCCGCTCTATCTGGATTCTCATCCTGCTGTGGCTGCTGATCTACGTCACCGCGATTTTCCACCCGCCCTTGATGGACGATGCCGACACCGTGCACGCCGAGGCCGCGCGCGAAATGCTGCTGCGCCACGATGGGGTGACGCTCTACACCGACGGCATCCGCTACCTTGAAAAGGCTCCGCTGATGTACTGGAGTCTGGCAGCCAGCTACAGCGTTTTCGGGATCAGCGATTGGAGTACCCGCGTGCCTCTCGCCCTGGGCGTGTTGGGGGTCATCCTTGCGACATATGGGCTGGGCCGCTATGCGTTCGGCGAGAGGGCCGGATTGTGGGCGGGTGTGGTGGTTTCGACCTCTGTCGGGCCATACGTTTTCACGCGCTTTCTGATTCCCGACATCCTCGTGGGCTTGTGGCTCACGCTCGGGTATTACTTTTTTCTGCGATCGCTCGAAGAGGATCCGCCTTCGCGCTGGACTTGTGGCGGGTTTGCCGCCACTTGCGCTCTGAATGTGATGACCAAGGGACTGATCGGGCTTGTTTTCCCGGCGGTGGCCATTGGTTTGTATTTGATTTTGACCGGAAACCTCCGTCACCTGGCAAAGCTCCGCATTGGATTCAGCACGGTGATTTTTTTTGTGATCGCCGCACCCTGGCACATCCTGGCCGCCTTGCACAATCCGGCTCAGGGAGAGGTTCGAGGATTTCTTTGGTTTTACTTTGTCAACGAGCACCTGAACCGCTTCCTGAACAAGCGCGTCCCCCCTGGCTATGATACGGTGCCCCTCCTGATCTTCTGGATCTTGGTGCTGGTCTGGATGATTCCGTGGGTCGCGTTCCTGCCCGAGTCGCTTCGAGGTCTTCCTTTGCGACGGCGGCACGCTCGACCACCTCTGGATCGCCAGCAGCGCGCGCACCTGTTGTTTTTCTTGTGGCCGCTGGCAATCCTCGGCTTTTTCAGTTTCTCGACGCGTCAAGAGTACTACACCGTCCCGGGATTGCCCGGAATTGCGTTGCTCCTGGGTGCGTGGCTTGCGCGCGAGTCGAGCCCGGACGCTCTCGAGGACGACCTGCGCGCCGGAAGAATCTCCTCCGCGGTTATGTTTGCAATCGGCGTGGTCGCATTTCTGGTCGGTGCCTCTCTGCTGTTGCTCTCGCGCCCGCCAACACCGGGGATGGACCTAGCCGACCTGCTGAAGAAGAATCCGCAGGACTACGATTTCTCATTAGGGCACGTCCTCGACTTGACTCCCGGAGCTTTGGGATTTTTCCGCATCCCCCTCCTGGGGACTTCGCTCTCATTGCTGCTGGGAACTTTCGCCAACTGGATCCTGCGTCGAAAGCGGAACCCGGCCTTTGGCAACTTGGCATTGGCTCTGATGATGGTCGGAGTGCTGGCCAGCGTGCACTCCGCTTTCGTCGGCTTCTCACCGATCCTCTCCTCCCGTGGATTGGCGGCTGCCGTTCAGCGCTATTACCAGCCCGGAGACATCGTGGTCGTCGACGGCGAGTATCACAAGGCATCCACCTTGAACTTCTATCTGCGGGTCCCCCTTCATGTGCTGCACGAGCCGAGCGGAAACCTGTGGTATGGCTCCAAGTTTCCGGACGCACCCCACATCTTCGAGACGCCGGCATCGTTTGGACCCCTCTGGGCCGGGCAAGCTCGGGTTTTTCTCTGGGCTGACCAGGAGTCCCCGGCTGTACTCGAAGGTCGATCTCGCTACCGGGTCGCACAATCGGGCGGGAAATTCATCTTCACCAACCAAGCCCTGCCGCCGCCGCACTAGCCCCTGCGCAAATGCGGACGGGGGCGGCGAATCCTTCGTGTTTCTAGAGCGATTCCCATTCTTCGACTATCATCTGCGAATGAACACGGACTCCCCTGAGCCCGGCACACAGGGCATCGCCGGGCACCCTTCAAGCGATGCCAGAAATTCGGAACCCAGCTCAGACTTTCAAGCTGTGATTCTAGCGGGCGGACTGGGCACTCGCATGCTGCCGATCACTACCTCCATTCCGAAGCCTATGATCCCGGTGAAGGGAAGACCGTTCCTGCACTACCAGCTCGAGTTGCTGGCTCGCTATGGCCTGCGGCGAGTGCTTTTGCTCGTGGCCTACCTGGGCGAACAGATCGAAGCCTACTTCGGCAAAGGCACCGCTCTCCAAATGGAACTCGGTTACAGCTACGAGCCGGCGCCGCTGGGCACCGGGGGCGCTCTCAAGAACGCTGCAACCCAGCTCGACAACCAGTTCGTGGTGCTAAATGGCGATACCTATCTGCCCATCGACTACCGGGCTCTGCTGCAAGCCTTCCGCGAAAAGAATAACTCCGCCATGATCGTGGCGTACCGCCCCGCGACCGAGGCATCCGCCGACCTGGTCAGCGGCCTGCCAAAAAACCTGGCCGTTTCTGCCGACGGGAAAATCGCTGCCTACCGCAAGCGCGATCCGCAGGGCTTGACCCACATCGATGCGGGAGTTCTCGTTCTGCGCAAGGACGTCCTCGACTCAATCCCCCCGCGCAAGTGCTCTCTTGAGGAGGAGATTTTCCCCAAACTGATCGCCCAGCACCGAATGGAAGCGTGGACGACCCACGAAGCCTTCTACGACATGGGATCGCCTGCCGGCCTGGAAGCCTTGACTGCGAGGTTGGGATGATCCTGACGCGCACGCCGTTTCGCATCAGCTTTGCCGGAGGAGGCAGCGACCTGCGCAGTTTCTACTCGCGTCGGCCGGGCGCGGTCGTGAGCACCACCATCGACAAAGCCATGTACGTGGCCATCCATCCTTACTTTCACGACAAGATCCGCATCAAGTATTCCCGCACCGAAGACGTAGCCAGCGCCGCCGACGTCCAACATCCCCTGGTTCGGGAATGTCTTCGCATGGTCGGCATCGAACGGGGCATGGAGATCGCCAGCTTCGCCGACGTTCCCGCCGGGACCGGCATGGGCTCGAGCAGCGCCTTTACCGTAGGCCTGCTGCACGCGCTGATGGCGCGCGCCGGCCGCGCCCTGACGCCCGAGGGACTCGCGACCGCAGCCTGCCAGATCGAGATCGACGAACTGGCAGAACCGATCGGCAAGCAGGATCAATACGCCACGGCCTACGGCGGACTCAACTACATCCGCTTTCTGCCGGATGAGCGAGTCGAGATTACTCCCATTCAGTGTTCGTCGAATGCGCGCGAGACTCTGAATTCGCGCCTGTTGCTCTTTTACGTGGGGCAAGAGCGTCCCGCGAACACCATACTGGCGGAGCAGGCCCGCAACATGGCTGATTCCGAAAAATTTCAACGCGTCAACCGCTTGGCCGAACTGGCGGAAGAACTCCATCGCGCCCTCGAAAAAAATGATCTCGACTCCTTCGGCGAGATCCTGCACCAGGGCTGGCTCATGAAGTCGGGTGTGGCCGCCGGCATCACCAATGACCTCATCGAATCCAGCTACCGCTTGGGACGGGAGGCCGGCGCCGAGGGAGGGAAGTTGCTGGGCGCCGGAGGCGGCGGCTTCCTCCTTTTATATTGCCGCGAGTCGAAACAAGCGCAGGTCCGGACCGCCCTCGCGCACCTTCGCGAAATGCCCTTCCGCATGGCGTCGGGAGGCACCCGTCTTCTCTGCGACGATGGCCAGAACGGTCCGATCCTCGGACCAATCTAGTCCCAGCTCCTCAGCAGGAGCCCCAAGTCCCTTGCGCTCAGAACGATATGGGTAGTCGACTCGCGACCAACCCTTGCCCCGTGAACCCCCTTCCTGTATCTTTAGACTGTTGTTTTGTGAGCCCCCAATCGATTGAAAACGCGTACCAACAGCGCAGTCCAAGCCCCCCCTCGGATTGAGTCCCGGGAGTACCTCTCGCAGCTTCGAACCGTCATCGAGCGACTCGACACCGCCGTCGTCGATCAAATGGCCGAGGTGATCTTGCGCGGCTACCAGCAGTCGCGCACCGTGTTCATCTTCGGCAATGGGGGAAGCGCCGCCTTAGCCTCGCATTTTGCCTGCGACTTGGGAAAGGGAACCATCCGGGCCGAGCGGCGACGGCTTCGCGCCATCTGCGTGAGCGACAACGTGCCCATGCTGACTGCCTGGGCGAACGACTTGAGCTACCAGGAAATCTTCGCCGAGCAGCTGCGAAATCTCATTGCATCCGGCGACATGGCATTTGCCATCTCGGCCAGCGGAAACTCTATGAACGTCATCCGCGGCCTCGAGGTCGCGCGTGACGCCGGCGCCAAGACCATGGTTCTCACCGGCTACGACGGTGGCCGGGTGAAGTCCATCGCCGATATCTGCCTGGTGGTGCCCTCAGACAACATGCAGCACATCGAAGATGCCCACTTGTGCGCGGCCCACGCGATTTTCACCTCGGTCCTGCATCGCATGCGGCAGGCCGATGAGGACGAATAGTCCCGCGCCTCCTTTTGCACAATCGATGATTCGAGGTGTCATTTTCGATCTGGACGGCGTCGTTGCCGATAGCCACCCCCTGCACGAGGAGGCGTGGCGGGTATTACTGAGCGAGAAGGGCCTGAATGCCCCGCTCGACTTGAGCTTCCTTTACAGCGGTCTCTCGCGCCGCGAAATCCTGGAACACTACCTCGGTCCGCTCAGCACGGCCGAACACGAGAAACTGGGACGGCGCAAGGACGAACTGTTTTCCAGCCTCATGCACCGCATTCAGGTCCAACCAGGCCTTCTGCGAGTTCTCGACCAGCTGCGCGCTGCAGGCATCCCGTGCGCGCTGGCTACCTCCGCGGCCCGGGCGCGCACATACGAAATCCTGGGCGAGCTGGGGATCACGGACCGTTTCCTGGCCATCGTTACCGACCATGACGTATCGCAACCGAAGCCCGCGCCCGAGGTATTTCTCGAAGCCGCATCTCGCCTCGGAGTGAGCTCCCAGGAGAGCGCCGTAATCGAAGATTCGGTCGCGGGGGTGCGGGCGGCTCGAGCCGCCCACATGATTTGTATCGGTTACGCGCGCGGCGAGCAAATGCAAGCCTTACGCGAAGCCGGCGCCAGCGCGGTGATTTCAGATTTTCCCGGTGACATGGTCAACTATCTGCAGCACGTCACCGACGGCGTATCGATTCCGCAGAGAAGAGATTAGCCTTTGGCCTGGACTTTCATTGCGATTGCGCTTTGCGGCACGGCCTCGTCCGTGATCTTCCTGGTTCTCGCCCTGCTCGGCGCGGCGAAGTTTCACCGCCAGGCGCGCGAGCAGGCATGGTTCGCCAGTCAGATCTCGCAGCTTCCTCCGGTTTCCCTTCTGAAACCAGTCCACGGACTGGAACCGAGGCTGAAAGAGAATGTCGAGAGTTTTTTCCGGCAGGACTACCCACACTACGAAATAGTATTCGCAGCCGACACCGAAGATGACGCCGCGCTCCCAATAATCCGCGAAGTCTGCTTGCGCTACCCGCACATCCCCAGCCGCGTACTGATTAATGGCCGCCCGCCCTGGCCGAACCCGCCCGCATTCTCTTTCCACTGCATGACGGAAGTAGCGGCCCACAACATTCTGGTCACCAGTGACAGCGATGTTCAGGTCGACGCCAACTACCTGCGCGAGGTGGTTCCACCCTTGCTCGATCCGGAAGTGGGCCTGGTGACCTGTGTCTATCGCGGCGCCAATGCCGGTGGGTTCTGGTCGGCGCTGGATGCCATCGGCATGTCCGTCGAAATGACCGCCGGCGTGGTTACCGCCAACCTGCTCGAAGGCATGCGATTCGGCCTTGGCCCCACCATCGTGGTTCGCAAGGATGTGCTCGAGAAAATCGGTGGCTACCAGGTGCTAGGGGAATACTTCTCGAACGACTTTGTGATCGGTAATTTTGTGGAGAAGGCCGGCTATCGAGTGGTGCTCTCGCGGCACATCATCGACCACGTGGTCCCGCCCATGACCTTCCGGCGCATGTGGGAACGTCAGGTCCGCTGGGCGCGGGGAACGCGCTGGTCTCGCCCGAAAGGCCATCTCGGGACCGGCTTCATCTTTGCCATGCCCTATGGAATTCTCGGTTGCGCGGCCGCGCTGGTGGCGGGTCATTCCAGAATCGCTGCCGCTTTCTTAACCGCCGCCATTCTGAACCGCGTGATCGAGGCCTGGTTCATTGGCCACGGAGTGGTGCGCGACCCGGTCGTGCCCACGGCTCCCTGGCTCACCCCGCTGCGCGATCTTCTGGGCTTTTTTGTGTGGTGCTCCAGCTACTTAAGCAAGCGCTCCGTTTGGCGTGAGAGTCGGTATGAATTGGTCGAAGGCGGTCGGATCGTGCTCAGGCAAACATCAGCGAGCGCACGCCCTGAGAAATAGCCACACTCATGGTAGCTTTCACGGATCGACTCGCGCCAGCTTGCCATCTTTCAGCCGGAAATAGTCTCCGCGCCAGGCGATGCGATTGCCGGCGAAGCTCGCCAGCCACACCAGCACCGACGCAAAATCGCGCAATGGCAGCAGCGGCAGAAGAGAAGTGAACTGGCGATCCCGCAACACTGCGCGGCCCACCGTCCAGGCCATTAGCACCCTGAGCAACGCAACCCCCGCCGCTAGTTCCCAGGCCCAGGCTGCCCCGCGAGCGGCGATCACTACCAACATCGCCCAAGGCACACCGAACGTGAACAACAAGCCCGCATAGCCCCAGGGTCGCGAGTCGCGCACGCTCCGCGCCCAACGTAGCTGGTGCTTCAGAAGGCCCTTCAGATCGTACGCCGGCAGTACCGTATCAACCACCGCCTCCGACAACCGCACCTCCAGGCCGAGTTCCGCAATGCTTTTGCCCAACTCGTAGTCGTCGGCTAGGTAGTCGACGAACGCCTCGAATCCTCCGATCGCTTCGAGTTCCATGCGCCGCAGGGCGAGCGTGGATCCCAGGCCGAAGCGCACTCCTCCTTCGATACATCGCGCCACGATCACACCAGCGGAAAAATCTGTGCTGATCCCGATCGCTTCCAGCCTCGATCCCAACGTGCCACTGGCAATTCCGCGATAAAGACAAGTGACCATCCCGACCCTCTCCTCCGAAAGAGGCACCGTCACCCGCCGCAGGTAGTCGCTCTCCACCCGGATGTCGCTGTCATTGACGATCAGGTGGTCGTACCGCGCCGCCGGCAGCATCTGAACCAGGTTGCTGACTTTCGTATTCGCACCCAGCCGTTGCGAGCACACCACCAGTTGGATGGAACACTGCGGAAATTCCCTTTGCAAGCGCTGCACCGTCTGCACTGCCGGATCGTCGGCTTCGCTCACGCCGAAAATGATTTCGTACTCCGGATAGTCCTGCAGACAATGACTGCGGAAGCACTCGTAGATTTCGGGGTCTACACCTTTCAGTGGTTTCAGGATCGAGACCGGTGGAACCGCGACTTGGGCCGCCGCCTGCCGCGCCTTCCCGCGATATCGAAGATAGGCTCCGGCGCTCCATAGGCTTAGGAGGTAGTAACTGACGCCCGCGCCCGTCCCGACCAGGGCGATTGTCTCGACAAGTTTCTCGACAGTGTGAATCATGGGCCAGGCTTGTGTATCCAGAAACGAGCCCTTGGCATGGCGAGAAAAGTTTCCCGCAACGAGCAGAAGTTCTGCACACCTCAGTTTAGCAGAGCCTGTTTGGCGGTCTCCGGTGAGCCCCGGGGAGGCCTGTTTGGGGCAGCGACGTCGGCTATAATGAAGGCGTTGGCAGCCGGACCGGACGGTCGCTCCCGGCAACGGGAGAGGAAAGTCCGAACTCCGCAGAGCAGTGTGCCGGATAACGTCCGGGAGACCGGGTTCAAGCCCGGCCGACGGAAAGTGCCACAGAAAACATACCGCCCGGGTGGCGACATCCAGGTAAGG
The DNA here is from genome assembly GCA_035567435.1 of Terriglobales bacterium. Lineage (GTDB taxonomy): Bacteria > Acidobacteriota > Terriglobia > Terriglobales > Acidobacteriaceae > Gp1-AA133. Next base: position 22,255 of record DATMPS010000108.1, read on the forward strand.
GTGAAAAGGTGCGGTAAGAGCGCACCGCCGCGGCAGTGATGCAGCGGGCAGGGCAAACCCCACACGGAGCAAGACCAAATAGGGAGGGAGTTCCGGCTTCGGCTGGGGCACGTGCCGGCTCGGCGCGTAACAACCTCCGGGTAGGTCGCTAGAGCCCCGCAGCAATGCGCGGCCCAGAGGAATGACCGTCCTGCCGGATTCTTCCGGCAGACAAAATTCGGCTTACAGGTCCGGCTGCCACAACTCACCTCTTTTCAATATGTTAGTGAACTTCGTTCCGCTTAGTGTCCATAATAGTGTCCATTTTTGTGTGCTGGAGGACACTGTGGCACCAGTCCCGTATCGCCATGCCTCAAGCAGGAATGTGTTGGCATGCGCACGTGTCCATGGCTGCGTTGCTTGGAATAGCCACTTCATCTCGTTCAGTTCGAGCCAAGCTTTGCATGCCTCATCAGTCTTCGTGGCGTTGTAGCAGAAGACAATCACGTCCCGAACCATCGAGTAACAGTCTGAGTCCCCGAAAGCTGGCACGTTGTACACGAGGCATTCCACAAGACAGGAAGGAGCCTGTTTCGCCGCCTGCTTCTGCGCCTCGCTCCCATTGGCCTCCATATCGTGTTTCAGATTCTTGAGCGCCCGGACGTTGGACTTGAAACGATAATTTGTGGCCTTGTTCTTCGCCACGCCGTTCACGTAATGCTGCTCCGGCCAATTTATGATCGCGCAGCCTCCACCATCCCGGAAGAACTGCGTGCCTTCCGGCTCCGTGTAAGGGTAGACGTAATCGTCCGCGCTCAAGTAGTTGTAAGTCTTTTTCTGGTAGCGACGATGCGCGAACGCCGCAACCACGTCTGCATCCACTCTATAAGTGTTGGGATGCACATCGAATGCCTCCTTTCCGCGCTGCACGCCAGCTCTGCCGAACTTCTTCACTAGAGCGGCTTCAACATCATCCTTTAGCTCAGCGTAACGGTAACCGGCCGCGACATTTCCCGCATCTCCAGCAGTATAGTCGGCGAACTCGTAGCTGGCGTAGTACGGGTCCATGCAGCATACGCAGATGTCCACGTCGCTTTCCGCCCTGACATTTGTGTTGTTGCGATAGGAACCTTGCGGGATGATTTTGATCTTGCGGGTCTTCAGCGGTTCGTAGGCGTTGATGGCATCCCGAACCATCCGCTCGGCATTGGCCTGTTTCTCGGCTTCAGTGTCGCTCGACGGCTTTGTCCAGGTCTCAAATACGGCCTTCCAATTCCTTGCCATATCAACCATGAGTGTAGGGTAGGAACACGGATTTGCGGCTCAAAACATTTAGTTAGCGCGAGCGACGCCGCAGTGCACCAACGATCCAGAGTTCTTTCGGTCGGGGATTCGTTGGAACTCGAACCAATGCACGACCGAGCGGCCGACAGTTTGTGGAATCTCTCGTGCGTTAGAAAACCTCTGCGAAATCGATCTGGGGAGATCGCCGAAAACAGGGGCTTCTCGCCAGGAGATTATGGGTGTTAGAAACGTGTAGTTTTCTAATCTCCGCTGCCCTCAAGATTACTGAAGCCCCGTGAAGTCACGAAGCTGAGAGAACCTGGTCAATGTAAGGCAAGTTTATTCCATCTACCGGGATGGTCCGAACGTAACGTGGACCAGAGCCTTTCGGGCCGCTTAGGATGATCGTGTGCGAATTGCAACTAAGCTCAACCTGATACTTTTTGGTGCACTAGTGGGCACTTCGTTGTGGGCGGACACACCGTTGCCCCCACCAGCAAAGGTGGTCGTGTGGTCGGAAAATCATGGGTACTTTGTTGAATCTGTGCCAAATGGTGACACGACCGTGTACCGCATGTCCGATGGCACGGCGCTTTGGAAGATACCTAGTTGGCACAGAATCGTGTTTGTTTCCGACACTGGTTTCGTCGCCATTTGCGATGACGGCATCAACCTGCTGCCCCTGAACTACAAGACCGACGTGGTGCTCATCGAACTGTGGCAGGATGGACGGCTCATTCATCAGATACGATTAGGCGACTTAGTGCACAATCCAAAACTCCTTCGTCGCACGGCTTCACATTACTACTGGGGCATAATCAGCGGATTCAATACCAGCAGTCTGCTCGAAGTCGTCACGGTAGAGGGCAAAGTTTCAATCAATCCCGAAACGTGGGAGCACCCGAAATAGCCAGCTCACCCCAAGCGCGAAGGACCCACCGTAGTTGACGTAATCAGGCGCTCATTGACCCGTCGGTGAGCGCTATCGCGATTTTGCAACAATTGAGAGTCGGGGCATAGACTTCTCGCAAATGCAGACGACCGCCGATCAAGTCGAAACGAAACCAAAAACTCGCAGTACAGCCCTACTCGTGGCGTTGTGCGCCTTGGGCGTAGTCCTGTTCGTCAGTGTGTTCCGTTGGACGCTCGTTGAGTACCTCACGCCGTTTTTGGAGCCACTGTTTGAAATGGTGGTTGGGGTCTTTTTCATCGTCGCGCTGATCTGGTCGCTCGTTCATTTGATAAAGGCGTGGAAAAGCGGACTCGTCGTGTCCATGCTTCCTTCGCTTGTCTGCTTAGGCACAGCGGCAATTGCAGTGTTCGTACCCTTTACGGCACTGACGACAGACCTAGATTTTCGGTTCCACTATGCTGCTCGAACAGCAGTGGTCAACGATGTCCTCGCCGGAACATACGAGAACCGGACCGAAGGTGGGGGTGGCAGAGGAGACCTGATTGCTCTTCCCGCGCATCTCTCATACCTCTCTAGCGGCGGCGGTGAAATCGTGCGGTTTCACCATCAGGATCGAACTTTGATTCTGTTTTTCAGCTTCAGAGGGGTTTTGGACAGCTTTTCCGGTTTCGTGTATTCGAGCGATGACATCCCACCGACGAGCGGCGACTTCGGTGGTCAGTTCGCGGAGGTTAGTCGGCTACGCAAAAACTGGTTCTGGGCGGCATCAAGGAACTAAACTTTCGCCGCCTATTCGGGTTGTGAGATCGCGGTAGGGACGATCATTGCTGACCGCCACCGGGTGGCCGGGGGCGGTCGCCCGCTCCCCGGCTCCCACAGAACGTAGCATGCAGATTTCCCGCACTACGCTCGTCAGAAGTTGATTCACAACGTGGCGATAGCTTGCAGCTCCGAGTAAGGGAGATACAGCTTTGGTCGCTCCAACGGAAACCGCTCCTTGATCTGCTGAAATTGCTTCCACCAGACCTGCCCTTCCCAACTCCGGCTGCTCAGCATTTTGCGCCAGTAACATTCCACGGCCCGATGGACCCGTTGCAACGCCCTGATGTTCCCTGCGATGCCGTAGTACGCATAGTGACCGCGGAGCATTTGATTAAGGCAGTCAGCTTGCTCTCGGAGCGACAAGTGCCGCATCCGCCGCATCTGGTCCTGCAAGTGCATCAACGAGCGCCGCAGGCGTGACTTTTCCGTGCGCAGCCCAACCCGAAAGTTGCCTTTCTGATTGCACGTGCAGTACAGGGTGAAGCCCAGAAAGTAGATCCTCTCCGGGCGTCTCCGGCCACGCTTGCCTGCGTGTCGCTGTGCAAAGCGACCAAATTCGACGAGCTTGGTCTTTGACGATTCTAAGGTCAAGCCAAACTTCCTCAGTCTCAGGCCCAGTGCTTTCTGGACACGGAGGGCATCCGCGCGATATTGGAAACACAGCACAAAGTCGTCAATGTACCGCACCATATAGGCTTCGCCCCGTAATCGAGGCTTGACCACCTGCTCGAACCACAGGTCGAGCACATAGTGCAGGTAGACATTACTCAGCAAAACGCTGATCGAACCACCTTGTGGGGTGCCTTCCTCGTTCGCATGGACCTCTCCATCTTCCAGAATGCTTGCTTTCAGCCAGCGCCGGATCAGGCTGATCAGACGCGGGTCTCCTACTCGATGTTCGACAAAGCGGAGCATCCATTCGTGGCTTAAGCTCCCGAAAAAGTTCTTGAGGTCCGCCTCCAGCACCCATTCCACTTTCCGGCCAGCTATTTCTTCATGCAAACTGGCCAGTGCTTGATGGGCACCCCGCCCAGGCCGTCCGCCAAACGAGCACGACAGAAAGTCCTGCTCATAAATAGCGGAGAGTACCTGCGCGGCGCTTCTCTGGAGCGCCCGGTCTGTTACACAAGGCACGCCCAACGGGCGTTTCTCCTGTTTTCCCGGCTTCGGAATATACACACGCCGGATATTCGGCGCTGGATATCCCTCGCGGTGCACCGATTGAAGCATGGCTTCAATCCATACCTCAAAGCTCTCTTTCGCCTCCGGTACGGTCTGTCCATCCACCCCAGCGGCCGAGTCGGTCGCAATCTGACATAGATTCTCCCAAACTCGTTCCTTGGTGATGTGATGGGCCAGCGACGTAAACCGAAGCTTTGGTTCACACCGTGCTTTCGCTGCTATTCGTTCGAGTCCGGTTGCTATGGTTGGCTTTTCTTCTCTTTGCATAGAAGGCCGAATCCTCCCTTTGTATGGAGCCCATATTTCCTTCGAACGGTTCAACTTCCGCTGACCGCTTCCCCATGTGGTCGGCTCTCCCGACCGCAGAGTACTATCAGCCAGTCTGACTTCCGTCGCGTCTTCAGGTCGTCCTTGCTTTGTCGGCTTGTCGGACCTTACAAGCTAGTTAAGCTTGAACCCAACGGATCTCCCTTGTTCCCATGGTTTCCTTTGGCTGCATGCCGGCGGTACGAACCCCGGAAGCATCGCTGGATACTTGCCATGTCGCATCCAACGTTTCTGCCTTCCCCTTTGGGGGATAAGGTCGGCTACTTCCACCGCGGTCGATTTCGGGGTTATTTTGTCGTTCACTGATGTTCCGGCCTGTAACCTCCCTGTCTCCGCTTCGCAATGGCCGTTGCCGGACATCACGCAAGACTCGGTACGCGGCTGCAAGCTAAGCTTTGCCGCGGTCTCCATCTCAGGAAACTGAACTCCATGAGCTTTCAAGGCACAACCCCGCACGGACCCGGACGGGCGCTCATTAGCGCATCCGGTTCTTATCTCGGATGAGTAACGGCCAAGCGAACAGCTTGTCCGCTCACTCGCCCACCCGTGGACCACGCGCAGACCCGCTCAGTGTCGGGTACGTGCCAGATGGATAAGTGTTCTCCTTGATCAGCAGCCTTCCCTCCTCACTCTCCGCCAACGATGTTCCGTCTTTGTTCGAATGATTCATCGGTACTATGCCGCTGTGTGACTCCTCGGGGACGTACACGCGGGCCGTGCGGCCTGAGCCTTCTCCCGCCGTCCTGCGACTGATTTCGTCGCAGGCATCTCCGAGATCTCCCGGTTCTCGTGCATGAAGTATCTAGGCGTGTCTGGGGTCTTCGACTACGCCGGACTGAGCGGGAACTCGCGCTATCGTCCCCGATCATGTTGCCTTCCGCGCATTACAAAGACGTCGGCGTCCGGGTTGCATCTTTTCGGAGCTCTATAGCCCACCCCACCTATTCCCCTGTTTACGCTTCGTCGTGTACCTCACGGTACCCAACGCAAAACTCGGGGCCGAGCGGATCGCTACTCCTTACTCGTAAGAATTTTGCATTCTCTGCTTCATGCCGGTTTATCCCGGCGCACTGTAATTGATTGCATGACAATGTCGGCTCCCACGCCCGAGTAGACTTTGGTGGTGCCTAAACCAACCAAGAAGGCTCGGGAGGAAGGAGCCGAACAATGATCATTATAGGATGCGATTATCACCCGGGCTTCCAACAAATTG
>DATMPS010000109.1:0-3025 GCA_035567435.1 Terriglobales bacterium
TGCGCGACTGCGGCCCGAAGCCCCGCTTAGAGCAACCAGCTCTAAGTCTCAGCCACCTCACCTGGTCTTAGACTCCCACAACTGCCACTACAATCAGAACTTGTCATTCGACCACCTCCTTTCCGGTGTAATCGCAGATTAGTACGAAATCTGTGCTCCCGTCAATCGGTGAAAGATGGTGTACACCGTCCGACAACAAGTTCGCCGCAAGCTAGTGCGTTTCCTTCGTAAACGGCGTCCAGCGCAGGCCCGCTGAAATCGTCCGGCTGTAATACTCGCGCTGAATGGGATACTGCTCCGCGCCGTTGTAGAAACCAAAGACCTCATTGTTCAGATTGAGCCCGGAGACGATGATCTGCAATCCGTGCCCACGCGGAATCCAGTAGCTCACTTGGGCGTCCACTTGTGTATGGGGGTAGAGGTAAGTGTCGCCGTTTGGTGTCTTAGAATTGTCTACGCCATAGGACCAGATGTAGCCGTCATTGTGGCTCAATCCCATGCGTGCCGAGATGCCCTTCCGGTCGTAAGTCGCGTCGAGGTTCCAGTTATTCGGCGCGGTGCGTTGCAGGGTTGGGTGATCCGTGCGGCCACCTGCCGGGAAAGTGGCCCGCGAAGTCACATAGCTGTAGTTGGCGCGTACGCCCATTCCTTTCAGCGCACCAGGCAGGAACGACAGGCGCTGCTGCCAAGTGGCTTCGAGGCCGGCTAGGTGAGCGCTCGGTCCATTAAGCAGCGTTGCCTCCGTCTTGCCTTGGAACGGTACGGTCGAACCGTAAATCGGATCCGTCAATGCCTTGTAGAAAAAACCGCCCTGAATAATGCCTACCCGCTTTAGGTAGCGCTCCGCGAGCAGATCGAAGTTTTGGGCGTGTGTAGGCTTGAGGTTCGGATTCCCGGCTGAAAACTCCGGGTTCGACAAGGGGTTATCGGTCAGAAAAGGAGCAAGATCACCAAAATTGGGACGGGCGATTCCCGCCCCGTAAGCCGCGCGCAAAATCGTGTCGGAGCCAAACCTATACGCGGCCTGTACGCTGGGAAATACGTCGATGTACCCGTTGCTGCTGCTTCGCGGCGTTGCACCGGTGAAATTTCCGGAGCTGGGATCGAAGGTTAGTTTGTTGGCAACGAGGGAATCATTAGTCGACTCAATACGGACACCTGCTTGGATCCTAAGCTGTCCAAAGCTGATTGTGTTCATGGCGTAACCAGCCCAGATTCGCTCGCGGATGTCGAAGTCGTTCCTCAGGTTGAAAACGGTGTTCGGTTTGGTCCCACCCGGCGCTAGAGCAGCTTGGATTGCATTGAAACTCGACACAGGTCCGTAGGTGAAATTTCCGAAGTAGTAGTTCTTATCTCTGTAGTTGATCAAGAAGTCCGAAAGCGCCTGATTGGCGGTAGTGAAGTTCTCACGGTCGAAGAGCGCGGCCTTGCGGGCATCCCAGCCCTTGAAGCCGACTTCGAATGAGCTCGAATGTCCTCCCACAGAGTACTGTTTGTTGAGCGAAATATCGCCCACAATGTCGCGTTCAGCGATGGCATCGTGCTCGGTGTCGGCGAACCCCAAGGTGTATGTCGTGGGATCGTAAATGTTTACACTTAGAGGCTGTAGTTTTGGTACGAAGGGGTCTTTCGTATCCACCCCAAAAGCCACATCGTTAGTACCGTTGCTCCCGGCTCCCGAACCGGGCCCGCCAAAGCCCGCAAAAGCGAAGCCGCCGGTATAACTGGCATGTGAAAGCGCGACTTCGTAGGTTAGGACCGTTCCTCCAAACAGATGACGAGCTCCAGCCTGCACGCTCGAGATCTGCTGCGTGGGCGTGCGGAATACGTCGGTATAGCTGACGCCTCCATTTCCGCAAGCGCTGAAAGGTCCAGACGGACAAGAAGTAAAGTTGCTGATCGCCGGTGAATAGATCCAATCTTCTCCGTTATCATTGAAATGTGAGAACAGCCCGCGGATGTAAACGGAGGACATCTCCGCCAGCTTATAGTCAAGTTCGCCATCGAAGCCGTACCGGCTGCGGTCATAGTGGTAGTCGCGGAGATCTTCGGCATTTGGCCCAAAGAAAGTACTGTTATCGGGTAAAGTATTCACTGCCTGCCCCGGTTCGAGGTCATGAATTCCCCTGGCGTTATAGTCATAGCTGAAACCAAACAGCGCACCAAACTTCTTGTCTGTGCCGAAGCGTTGTCCTGCAGTGCCGGCAAGCTGATATAGATCGCGTCCGCCGGCAATCGGCGTGTATCCGCCCATTCCCAGGACAGTGACGTAAGGCCGCTCGCCAGCCGTCTTGGTCACTAAGTTGACCGAGCCGCCGATGGCGTCGGCATCCTGATTGGCCGAAAGGGTTTTGTTGATCTCGACCGAATCCACCAAATCTGCAGGAATTGCATCCAGTTTTACGTTGCGGACACCCTCTGGCGAAGGTACGTGGATGCCGTTAATGGTGACATTGCTGAGGCGGGGTTCCGTGCCGCGAATCTGAATGTACTTGCCCTCGCCTTCGTCGCGCTCCAGGGAGACGCTGGGCAGGCGGCCGACTGCGTCGGCGATGTTGGTGTTCGGCAGGCTGGTGATGACATCAGCCGGTAACACCTGCACGATGTTGTCGGCCGTGCGCTCGATATCGAGCGCCTCGACCTCGCCGCTGGCCCGCTCGCCGCTGACGGTCACGACCTCATTATGCGTACCAATTTGTAAGGCAGCTTCGACGCGGACCGGCTTGTCGGCCGTGATCGTCACTTCCGTCGAAAAAAGGCCGAATCCCTCGCGGGAGATTCGGACGGCATACCTGCCCGGTTCCAGGTCCGAGATGGTAAACTCGCCGTTGGCATCCGTTACTGCCACCTTGCCGCCGGGCTGCAACTCAATTCGTGCTCCAGGCAGCACACGCTGGCTCGCATCCATCACACGGCCCGCAATGGTTCCTTGGCGCTCTTGCGCAGCTGCCCCCGTAATCGAAAGCAGGTTGAACATCAGGATACAAACCAATAGCCAACGAAAACTCGCGTGCATAACGCCCCC
>DATMPS010000110.1:0-13397 GCA_035567435.1 Terriglobales bacterium
CTTGCGATAAAAGATGCCTAGATAGGAAGTGCTCCTTTCCAAAGTTTGGGCCGCTAGCCGCAGGGCGCGATTTACGCGATTGGCACTTCTGCGGGTTTTGGCAGAGAGAACTTTCCCTCCGCTCTTCTTATTTTGGGGGCAGAGGCAAGCCCAAGAAGCAAAGGCCTGGAGGTTGCGAAACTTCGACCAGTCGGTTCCCACTTCCGCCAGCAGAGTGTAGCCGGTGAGTGCGTTGATGGAGGGGATGGCGGTCAGGTCCACACCGAAAATGCGATACAGCTCGCTCCGCATATCAAAGCGAAACTCGTTTTTGCGCCGTGCGTGGGGATAGGCCTCCGGCGGTAAAGCGGGTGCGTCGGGTGCAAGCTGGCGGTCAAAGTTTTGCAATGGTTGCTCAATCTCCTGGTCGCAACTGGTGATATTGAGACTGGGAACCGCACCTCCTTGGCCAGCTCGCTTCTGCTGCTTGCTGCTCTTGCGACTCATGCTTTTTTCTCCTAGATCACGGGGTGGGCCAAGTCGTCTTCTCTCTGGTAATCTCCTCATCGGGATCGCAGCTGTACAGCACAACCCCGTCACCACTGTTTCAATCACGAAGCTTGGGACCAAGCTCGGGAACGGGCTTAAAAGCACCATGGCATTGCCGGGCTACTTCCCACGACCATGATGGCTATCAGCATACCTTCAGCCACACCCTGTTTGCAGCACCACATATGCCGCTTGTTCATTGCTCTTTTAACCCGCTGAGAAGCGGGTCGGTGGCTCGGGATGCAGAGTTTGTGACGTGCCGGTGATCCGAGGTGGCGGCGTGTAAAATACAAGATATGCCTTTCAATGCTGGTGCCCAAGGAGCCGCCCACCGAGGCGGGAAGACTCCACCTCCCGATGAGACCTTCGAAGAAGCTGCTTACCTCAAATTGCTCGGAGAAAAGCAGAAAGCGGTCAGTATCAAGCTAGCGGACGGTGAAGTGGTTCGGGGCTGGATCGAATACTACGACAAGAACATGGTGCGCCTGACCCGGGAGGGTGCGCCAAACCTGTTCATCTTCAAGCACGATATCATGTACATCGCGGAAGAGGCGGCGAAGCGGAAGTAGCGCGCATACGCCTTCGTTTGGGGACCAGGCGAGATTGAAGAAGGAGTCGTGTCTCTCGTGAAATCTGTTTCTGCACCGGAAACCGCGCTCCAGGCGGGCGCTCACTTCGAATTCGCCCCGCGGATGTCGGAGATCGCGAGGGAGGCGGGCGCGCTGCTGCTGGGGTATTTCCACCGGCGGGTGAAAATCGAATACAAGGGGGACGCGGACCTGGTGACGGAGGCGGATCGCGCCTCGGAGAAGCTGATCCTGGAGCGGATTCGCGCCGAGTGGCCGACGCATGAGGTGATCGGGGAAGAGGGCGCACGAATCGAAACGGGGGGCGACTACCGGTGGTATGTCGATCCGCTGGACGGGACCACAAACTTTGCCCACTCCTACCCGGTGTTTTGCGTTTCGCTAGGGCTCACGTTTCAGGGGAAGCGGAAGGCAGCCGTGCTGTATGACCCGACGCGAGATGAGTTGTTCGCGGCGGAGCGGGGCAGGGGAGCTTTTCTGAACGAGCAGAAGATCGAAGTTTCGAAGACGCCGAAGCTGGCGCAGAGCCTGATGGCGACGGGATTTCCGAGTCATAAACGCCACAAGAATCCAAACATTTACTTCTATCACCAGCTGACGTTGCGCTCTCATGGGGTGCGACGTGCGGGATCGGCGGCTCTCGATCTGGCGTCGGTGGCGTGCGGAAGGTTCGATGGGTTCTGGGAGTTCAACCTGAACGCCTGGGACACGGCCGCCGGGATCCTGATCGTGGAAGAGGCGGGAGGCAAGGTTACCGGACCGCGAGGCGAGGCACTGGAGGTCACAGACCGCGACGTGGTCGCTTCGAACGGACTGATTCACCCGGAACTGCTGCACGAGTTTGACGAGATCTTCCACGGCCGCGGGCTGGAACCTCTGCCGGATCCCCGGGAATACCGGAAGTAGGGGCAGGCGCAGCGCGCTCAGAGATTCGCCAAGGTCATCCAGCAGCGGTACCCCGCAAGCGGTAGAATATGTGTGGGGTCGACCCTCGGCAATCCTGCCGCCCGGCGGTCCTTCTAGTAGGTAGCCGACACCATAATTCGCAGGTCTTATCGTGATCCAATCATTGCTCGAGCGGAAAATTGCGAAGCGTCCTGATCGGGTGCGACTGTCGGGACGAATTCTTTTTCTGACGGAAGATCCGGAACCGATCAAGCGACAGCTGGCGGGTGAGGATCTGGCCTGGGATACCAAGAATCCCGCAAACAATCCCAAGTTGAGGGACGACATTTCCACCGACGAAATCACTCCCGCGCATTACTGCTTTTACTTCGACCAGACGCTGGGGGAAATTCCCTACCTCGGGCTTCGTTGCGGAGGCGTTGTTCCGATCGGACGCTCGGACGTGAAGAACGGTGGATTCGTTTGTTCGGTGAGCGGGAAGCGGCGAGGGAAGGGCTCCAGTCGCGAGCAGTCGCCATACGCGGAGATGTGCGCGGGGGTCCAGGTGGTGATTGCCGAGAATATCGAGCGCATCTACAAGCAGAATTGCCAGAACCTGGGCCTGCTGACGTCTACGAAGTTCTCGCTGATCGACAAGATTCGCGCCGGCGAGGAGATGGCGCTGAGCGAGTTTACGGCCGGGGAAGACGAGATTACACGCCAGGTGATTGAGTACGGAGGGCTGTTCCCGTTCAACGTCGCGCGTATGCAGAAGAAAGTCTTTCTACCGCCGATGAAGACGACGAAGCGGGCGATGACGCTGGCGGAGAAAATTTTCGCGAAGCACATGATTACAGCCGAGGGCTCGGTGGGCGTGGACGCCGTGAAGCCCGGGGATACCGGTTTCACGCGGGTCGATCTGCGCTTCAGCCATGAGTACGTGACGCCGATGGCGGCGATCTTTTATGAGCATTACGTCGGCAAAGACGTGCCGGTAAACGATGCGCCGAGCATCCGGTTTTTTCGTGATCACTTGACGTTTCTAGACGAGGTAATTTCAGAAGAAAAGAAGAAGATGGGGCTGCTGGACCTGGCGACGCAGCTGAAGATCAAGCAGGAGGAGTTCGCCAAGGCGCAGGGGATCAAGCTGCACGGCGAATTGAAGGACCGCAAGGGTTCGGAAGGCATTTGCCATTCCGTGATGCTCGAAACGTACGCGCTGCCCGGACAAGTGAATGTTGGGTCGGACTCGCACACGCCACACGTGGGTGCGATCGGCTGCGTAGCCTTCGGCATCGGCACCACGGACGTGTTCAACAGTTGGATCACGAAAGATGTGAGGATCAAGGTGCCGGAGTCGGTCAAGATCGTGATTCGCGGGCAGAAGCAGGCGAACGTGACCGCGAAGGATTTCATCCTGAAGATTCTGAGCCTCGACTACGTGCGCAGCGGAAAGGCGCTCGCCAAGGTCATGGAGTATGCGGGCGAGGCAGTGGAGGGGTTGAGCGTCGATGAGCGGGCCACCATGACGAACATGGCGGCTGAGATTGGCGGGTTTACCGGCATCGTTGCGCCCGATGACAAGGTGGTGGAGTTCCTGGTGGAGCGGCGCGGGATGAGGCGAGACGCGGCGGAGGCGATGGTTCGAGGTCTCGCGAGCGATCCGGGGGCTGAATATGGCGAGGTTATTGAACTCGATGCCGCGGATATCTGGCCGATGGTGGCAACGCCGGGAGATCCGGGGAATGGCAAGTTCATCCGCGACCTGCATACACCGGTCCCGGTGGAGCTCGCCTACGGTGGGACCTGCACGGCGGGCAAGAATGAAGACATGGATATGTACGCCGAGGTGCTCGCGGACGCCTTGAAGCAGGGGAAGCGGGTGGCGCCGTCGGTGGAGTTCTACATCCAGTTTGGCTCGCAGGAGACGCGGGACTATTGCGTGCGAAAAGGGTACCTCGAGGTCTTTCACAAGGCGGGGGCGCATGTGATCGAGCCGAGTTGCGGGGCGTGCATTAACGCCGGGCCGGGGGTGTCAACGCGGCCGGAGCAAGTAGTGATCAGCGCGCAGAACCGGAACTTCCCCGGACGCAGCGGGCCGGGGCAGATGTACCTGGCATCTCCCCTGACGGTGGCGGCGAGCGCGGTGGCGGGGTATATCGTGGAGCACCAGCCGAGCGAGCAGCGGGAGTGGGCGGGGAGCCGGCGGTAGGTTCTAGTCGAGACGGCAGCGACCGTGGCCCTGATTTCCCTGGGCATGTATTGGGCGATTTTGGGATGAAAAAACTGCCCGAGGCGGAGGCTTCCAAGCTGTACCGTTGCCATGATTCTTGCTAGAATCTGGGGTTCTCTTAGTATCCGCAGACCTCTTCAGGAGACAGATAGACATGACTTACGTGATCGCAGAACCCTGCATCGGGACGAAGGACACGGCTTGCGTGGACGCGTGCCCGGTGGATTGTATCCACCCGAAGAAAGACGACCCGAAGCACGCGACCGAGGAAATGCTGTATATCGACCCGGTGGAGTGCATTGATTGCGGCGCTTGCGTGCCGGTCTGCCCGGTGTCGGCGATCTTCGCGCTGGATGATCTTCCGGAGAAGTGGAGCGCGTTTACAGAGCGGAACGCGAAGTATTTTGGGCGGTAGGAAGGCAGTCGCTAGCCGCTAGTCGTCGGTCGCAGCCCGCACCCAACCTAGGGCTGAGCCGAACGAGATTCAGGGCGCATGATCCATTTGCGGGCCCCTTTTGCTTTGAAGTCGCAAAATGCGTCCTCGATTGCTGGGCAGCGGTGCTTGATTTGTGCGGTTCCTGAGAGCTGACGGCTGAAACCTGACTTCAGCTGACGTCCGGTGCTTCCTTCCATTACAATCATTCATTCACCTGTTGGGCTCCCATGGCGCTCAAGGAGTCGGAAGCAATCGTCCTGCGTACCTACCCGTTGCGCGAGGCCGACCTGCTGGTCACCCTGTTTACGCGAATCGAAGGCAAAGTGCGCGGCGTGGCGCGCTCGGCCAAGAAATCGAGGAAGCGGTTTGGCGGGGCGCTGGAGCCGCTGACATTCGTCCGGGCATTCTATGAAGACCGCGAACGGGTAGAACTGGCACGGCTGGATGCCTGTGAGGTGCTGGAGTCGCCTCTGGCCAGCGAGGTCAGTTACCCGCGAGCGACCGCGCTGGCGCACGTGGCGGAATTGCTCGACGAGCTGTTGCCGGACCGCGAAGCGAACGATGCCGTGTTCCGGCTCACGCTTTCGGTACTGGGCAGCTTGCGCGGGCCCGATATCTGGATGCCGGTTACGTATTTCGAGTTGTGGATGACGCGGCTGGTGGGCTTTCTGCCGGATCTCTCCGAGTGCACCGCTTGCGGGCGGGCGCTGAACGGGAGCCGGGCGTTCTTTCACGCGTTAGCGGACGGGTTGATGTGCGCGGACGACAAGCGGCTGGCGTCTTCGGAGATGTCGAGAGAATCGCGCGCGGTGGCGGCACAGATGTTCCGGTCCCCGGTGGAGAATTTTGCAGGCGTGGATTGGCCGAAGACCAAAGCCGCCGACCTGCGAAGGTTCCTGACGCAAATTCTTGAGCGGCATATTGAGAAGAAACTGGTGACCGCGGGGATGCTGGAGAGAATCAGCTCCTAGCCTTTAGCTTGAGTCCTATGCTGCAAATGACTTGGTTTTGGCTGCGGGCTAAGCGCCAAAAGCTAAGAACTAAAAGTCGACCATGAGTTCACCCAAATCCAATCCGCCGACCTTTCAGGAACTGATCCTGAAGCTGCAGGCATTCTGGGCGGCGCGTGGGTGCGTGCTGCAGCAACCCTACGACGTGGAAGTTGGCGCGGGGACGATGGCGCCGGAGACCTTTCTGCGCGTGCTCGGACCCCAGCCTTATAAGGTCGCGTACCTGCAGCCCTCGCGGCGTCCGGCGGACGGGCGTTACGGCGAGAATCCGAACCGGTTGTTCAAGCACACGCAACTGCAGGTCATCCTGAAGCCGCCTCCGGAGAATGTACAGGACCTTTATCTCGAGTCGCTGGGGGCGATCGGCATCGACCTGCGCCAGCACGACATCAAGTTCGAGGAAGACAACTGGGAGTCGCCCACGCTGGGTGCCTGGGGCATCGGGTGGCAGGTGATGCTCGACGGGCTGGAGATCACGCAGTTCACCTACTTTCAGCAGTGCGGCGGGATTGACCTGCTGCCGATCTCGGCGGAACTGACCTACGGGCTGGAACGCATTGCGGCTTTTCTGCAGGATGTGGAATCGATTTACGACATTGTGTGGGCACGCGATCCGGAGAACGGGGCGGTGGTTACTTACGGGGATGTCCGGCTTGCGGACGAGTTGCAGTTTTCGGTCTACAACTTCGAAGCTGCAGATGTCGAGAAGACGTGGAGGCATTTTGAGTTGTACGAGTCGGAGTGCCGGGCCCTGATTGATCGCTACGCCGAGCTGGCCAAGGCGGAGAGGGGTGCCGCTGAAAAGAAGCGTTTCCCGCTGCTGGGAGCGTACGACCTCTGCCTGAAGTGTTCGCATCTTTTCAATATTCTGGATGCGCGGGGCGCGATTTCGGTGACCGAGCGGGTTGGAGCAATTGCCCGAGTGCGGGCGCTGGCGGTTGGGATTGCGAAGGCGTACCTGCAGCAGCAGTCGAGCGAGGGCGAGAAGACCTCCGAGGAGGAGCGTGCGGCAGGCGCCAAGGTTGCGCCTACAGAGAAGGCTCCCGGGCGTAAGCAGAAAGAGACAGCGCCTGTCGCGTAGTGTCTGCCGACGGAGAAAGGGGAAGAAGCTTTTAACCCCAAAGGTCGCCAAGAAGTGCCGCAAAGGCCGCTAAGGACGCCGGGTCGGCGGCACTACTGACAGTGTGACGGTGCTTCACATTTGCGGTTTTGCAATTCTGGGAAGATAGCTAGGTTGATTGCCTGATGCCTGACTTTCTGCTTGAGATCGGCTGCGAAGAAATCCCGGCGCGGATGATGGACGCTGGCGCGCAAGAATTGCGAGACAGAGTCTCGAAATTGCTCGAGCGTGAACGCCTTGCGCCGCAGGGTGCCGTGACGCAGTTCGACACGCCCCGCCGCCTGGCGGTGCTCGCAGCTGGCATTCCGCAAGCGCAGCCGGACGTCACCGAGCAGATCACCGGTCCGTCGGTAAACGTAGCGTACAAGGACGGCAAGCCGACGCCTGCGGCCGAGGCCTTCGCCAAAAAGGCCGGAGTTGACGTCTCGCAGCTAGAGCGGGTGACCACGCCCAAAGGTGAGTATCTCTCGGCGAAAGTTACCAGGAAGGGTCGGGCGGCCAGTGAAATCCTAGCAGAACTTCTTCCCAAAGAGATCAATTCCGTTTACTGGCCAAAGAATATGTACTGGCGCAAGGCGGGGGAGCGCTTCGTGCGCCCGGTGCGCTGGCTGGTCGCTATGCTTGACGGGCAAGTAATCCCCCTGGAGTTCGATGGGGTTCGCGCCGGGAACATTTCGCGCGGGCACCGGATTCTGTCCGATCGGAGCGTCACGATTGGGCACGCGGGTGAGTCGTACGTAAGCGCGCTTGCCGACGCTAAGGTGCTTAACCGCGCGGAGCGCGAGAAGCAGGTCCGGAAGGCTCTGGACGCGGCAGCGCGTACAACTCCGGGCGCGCGCTGGCGCGCAGACAAAGAGCTGCTCGACACGGTCGTGAATCTCACTGAGTATCCCTCGGCGATTCTGGGCAACTTCGATCCACAGTTTCTCGAGCTTCCCGAAGAAGTGCTTGTCACCGTGATGCGGGACCACCAGAAATACTTTGCGGTGGAAGACGCTGCGGGCACGCTAGCGCCGCATTTCCTGGCGGTGCTGAACACCGACGCCGACCGCGACGAAACGATTCAGCATGGCAACGAACGGGTGCTGCGGGCGCGCTTCAACGATGCGCGGTTTTTCTGGCAGACTGACCAGAAGCAGTCGCTGCGCGACCGCATGGAATTGTTGAAGCACGTTACTTTCCAGAAAGACCTGGGCAGCTACTACGAGAAAACCATCCGTACGCAGCGCCTGGCGAGCTGGTTGTCGGAAATCGTCAAGCAGCATGGGATGACGATCCGCCCGGGCATCGTACACAAGGCAGCCTGCCTGGCGAAGACGGACCTTACCACCGAGCTGGTGAAGGAGTTTACGGAACTGCAGGGAATCGTGGGCGGCTTGTATGCGCGGGCGCAGGTTCTGGACGCGCATTTGACTGCCGATGTTCGCCAGGGAATTTCGATCGCGATCTACGACCACTACAAGCCCGAGTCGATGGATGATTCCGTGCCGCGGACAATTGAGGGCGCGGTGCTTTCGATCGCGGACAAGGCCGACAGCATCGCGGGCATGTTTGCATTGGGATTGGTGCCCAGCGGGTCGAAAGATCCGTTCGGGTTGCGGCGTCAGGCGAACGGGATCGTCAAGACGATTGCCGAGCACAAGCTGCCGTTCAGGCTCGGAGACCTGATGCGGGACGCGCGGGCGCGCTATCAGGGATCGGAAGCCGAAAAGAAGTTCACTACCGGCGGGAAGTTCGATGAAGCTACCCGGCTGTTCTTCCGGGAGCGCGTGGAATTCTACCTGCGTGACGTGCACGGGTTTGCCTACGACGTGGTGAATGCGGTGCTTGCTGCCGATGGGAACGACCTGGTGGATGCGCTGGCCAGGGCCGCAGCGGTCGCTAAGGTACGACCGTCGGGCGATTTCGAATCGATTTCTGTCGCGTTCAAGCGGATGAAGAATATCCTGCGGCAGGCGAGCGAGGCGGGCAGGGCAGTCGCTCCCCAGGTGTCAGCCAGCGCGTTGCGCGAAGACGCCGAAAAGCAATTGGCGGCGCAGGTGCCGCAGACGGCCCAGAGTGTGGAAGGGCTGCGCGCCGGGAAGAAATATGAAGAAGCGCTACTCGAGATTGCGAAGCTGCGCCCCGCAATTGACCGGTTCTTTGACAAGGTCATGGTGATGGTCGAAGACCCGCAGGTTCGCGCAAACCGGCTCAGCCTGTTGCAGACGCTGGTGAAAGAATTCTCGACGATCGCGGACTTCTCCGAGATCGTGACCGAAGGCAAAGAATCCAAAGAATCTTCGAAACGGTAAAGGACGTGATTATGGCGACGACAACTCTCCCCGAACACGAAGTGGAAGTGATCACCAGCCCCAAAAGCGCCGTGAAATATGTGTACTTCTTCGGCGGCGGGAAGGCCGACGGCAACGGCAAGATGAAAGACGTGCTGGGCGGCAAGGGCGCGGGCCTGGCGGAGATGACGAATGCTGGCCTGCCGGTGCCTCCCGGATTCACGATTCAGACCGAGGCGTGCCGTGAGTACATGCGGCACAACGGCGTATCGAAGGAGGTTGATCGCCAGGTGGAAGCGGCTCTCCAAGAGCTCGAACAGCTTCAGGGCCAGAAGCTCGGCCAGGGGGAGAACCCGCTGCTGGTGAGCGTGCGCTCGGGTGCGAAGTTCTCCATGCCGGGCATGATGGACACCATCCTGAATCTTGGCTTGAACGATCACAGCGTCGAGGCTCTGGCCAAGCGTTCCAACAGCCAACGCTTCGCGTACGACTCGTACCGTCGCCTGATCCAGATGTTCGGCAACGTTGTGCTCGACATCGAGAAGTCCGCGTTTGAAGAAGTATTCGACGCCAAGAAAAAGGAGAAAAAAGCGAAGCTGGACACCGACCTCGATGCCAAGGCGCTGAAGGAAGTGATCGAGGAATACAAGAAGGTCGTCAAGAAACATGCGAAGCACGAGTTTCCGCAGGATCCGCACGAACAGCTGGTGATGGCGCGGGACGCCGTGTTCCGCTCATGGCAGAACGATCGCGCGAAACA
Organism: Terriglobales bacterium; assembly: GCA_035567435.1. Lineage (GTDB taxonomy): Bacteria > Acidobacteriota > Terriglobia > Terriglobales > Acidobacteriaceae > Gp1-AA133. Next base: position 9,833 of record DATMPS010000110.1, read on the forward strand.
CTATCGGCGCATCAACAACATTGACGACATGCTAGGGACCGCGGTCAACGTGCAGGCGATGGTGTTCGGCAACCTGGGCGAGACCAGCGGTACAGGGGTGGGCTTCACGCGCAATCCCGCGATCGGCACCAAGGAGTTCTATGGTGAATTTTTGCTGAATGCGCAGGGCGAGGACGTTGTATCGGGCGTGCGAACACCGGTGCACATCCTGGAACTCGAGAAGATCATGCCCGAGGTATACAACCAGCTGCGCTCGATCACGACACGCCTCGAGACGCACTACAAAGACATGCAGGACTTCGAGTTCACCATTCAGGACGGCAAGCTGTATATGCTGCAGACTCGCAACGGCAAGCGGACGGGCCTGGCCGCCGTGCGCGTCGCGCTGCAGATGGTGGATGAGGGCCTGATCACGAAGGAAGAAGCCATTTTCCGCGTAGAGCCGAACCAGCTGTATGACTTCCTGGTTCCGCGTCTCGACGAAAAGGGAGTCAAGCTCGAAGTGCTGGCGAAGGGACTGCCGGCGTCGCCGGGCGCGGCCGTTGGGCAGATCGTGTTCACCGCCGACGAAGCGGTGGAGAAGGCCGGTCTCGGCAAGAAGGCCTCGGTGATTCTGGTGCGCGGTGAAACCACGCCGGAAGACATTCACGGTATGGAGGTAGCGGCGGGGATTCTGACTTCGCGCGGCGGAATGACGAGCCATGCGGCGGTCGTGACCCGGGGCATGGGGAAATGCTGCGTGGCGGGCGCCGGGGACATCGAGGTCAACGAAAAAGCGGGCGAGATGCGGGTGAAAGGCCAGGTATTCAAAGCGGGCGACTGGATCTCGCTCGACGGAACCACCGGCCGCGTAATCAAGGGACGTCTGAATACGCTTCCACCCTCCTCCGACGACAAGGAACTCCACCAGTTCATGAGTTGGGCGGATCCGTTCCGCAAGCTGAAAGTGCGCGCGAATGCGGACATCCCACGGGACGCAATTCAGGCGAGAACCTTCGGGGCCGAGGGCATTGGTCTGTGCCGCACCGAGCACATGTTCTTTGCGGAAGACCGCATTCCCCACATGCAGGCCATGATTCTGGCCAGCAACGAAAAGGACCGGCGGGTAGCCCTGAAGAAACTGCTGCCGATGCAGCGCGCAGACTTCATCGGAGTTTTTCGCGCGATGGACGGGTACGCAGTGACCATTCGTACGCTCGATCCGCCGCTGCACGAGTTCCTGCCACGGCGCGAAGACTTGATGGTCGATATCGCGGTGCTGCCGTACGCAGGGGCGAAAGAAAAGAGAGCTTTGGTCGAGAAATACAAGCGCTTCGGCGCCAAGGGTGCGAGCGACCTGAAGAAAGTCGTTCCGGAACTGCTGCGGCGCGTGGAAGAACTGCATGAGTTCAACCCCATGCTCGGACATCGTGGCTGCCGTCTCGGCATTACCTATCCGGAGATCACCGAGATGCAGGCGCGGGCCATCTTCGAGGCGGCCGTAACTGTAGCGAAAGAGGGTGTGAAAGTGCATCCCGAGGTGATGATCCCGCTCGTCGCTACGCTGAAGGAAATGCAAAATCAAGCAGCGATCGTGCACCGGGTAGCTGCGGAAGTGTTCAAAGAGAAGGAGCGCAAAGTGGACTACCTGGTGGGGACGATGATCGAGTTGCCGCGGGCCGCGCTGGTGGCCGACGAGATCGCGAAGGAAGCCCAGTTCTTCTCCTTTGGGACCAATGACCTCACGCAGACTACGTTCGGATTCTCGCGTGACGACGTGAACAAGATACTGCCGACGTATTTGGAAGAGGGCATTCTGAAGCAGGATCCGTTCGCGGCGCTGGATCGCGAGGGCGTAGGTCAACTGGTGAAGATGGCCACCGAGCGTGGGCGCAAGACCCGACCTGATCTGAAGGTCGGCATATGCGGCGAGCATGGTGGGGAACCATCGTCAGTGGAATTCTGCCACCAGGTGGGATTGAACTACGTGTCGTGCTCTCCCTTCCGAGTGTTAACAGCCAGGCTGGCGGCAGCGCAGGCCGCGGCGGCGGATCAGCTCAAGGTGGAAGGCGGACGGACGAAATAGGTCTGCCGTATCCTTGTACAGAGCCAGGGCACGAACAACGAGCTGGAACGTTTTTGGCTCGGCGTCGTGCCCTTCTTATTGAACTTTCTGCAAACGGGCTATCAGTTTCTGAGCGAGGTTGTCTTCCGAGTCCGACCACAGCAGGCGCCCGTTCGCCCGGGCGAACTTCTCGACCTTACTGGTAAAGTCCACCAGCTTGTGGACATTGTCGCGCACGCGACTTTCGGCGGCTGTGTCGAGTTCCAGTTGCTCCTGCAGGAAAGGCGTGTCGAGGCCAAAGTCGATTTCGATCTGCCCGGTGGTTTCCGAGGCGCGTTCGTCGAATTCCGGACCCTGCGCGATGAGGCGGACCGGGCTCGGGGCTAAGAGCCATTGCCGGGTCCGAGGGTCGAGCGTCCACAGGTCCCAGTCCACATCGAAAGCATAAGCATAGTCCTCGTGGAGCAGATCGGACGCGGCGTCGACGGCATCCTTCGGAGAGACTCCGGGCGTGAATCTTCGTTCAAGGATCGTGGCCTCATTCCAGGAAACGGGATGAACCGCCAGGTGGGTGATGCCAGGACGCAGCGGCGAAAACGGAAATTGCCGCAACACAGATAGCACGTGGGCCATCATGTCTTGTTCGGAGAAGCTGGGGAACCACAAGCTGAGATAAAGAGGATCTGCCACCGTGCCCTCGGGAATTCGCGGGATGACTGCCGGGCCTTCGAATCGAATCGTTCGTATCGAGAGCTGCCTGCAATCGATTGTAATGGTTTACGTCAGAAGAGAGGAGCGAAGGCCTGACCCTGGGTCGCCATTCTTGGAGGCTAGCGAAATTGGAGGCGTCGGCGAAGTGCGCTGAGGACAAACCGAACTCTATTCTGCGCGTGCGGTCTTGCGTACGGATTAGCAGGTCAATAAGCCTGCGCTTTGACAGGTGCGAAAGCAGCTTGCTACTATGAAAGCTCAATAAAAGACCTGCCTGCGTTTTCGTCCCCGTCGTCTAGCCCGGCCTAGGACATCGCCCTTTCACGGCGGTAACACGGGTTCAAATCCCGTCGGGGACGCCAAACCTTTTCAGGAACTTGCGGGCAATCGCTGAACTTTTCGTAGGCACAAAAAGGCACAACTCTAAGTGGATTCCGGCGATCATCTCTGAGGAATCGTCAGTGTTTCCGCTCGTTTGCTGCGTGTTTTCATAGGCACAAAAAGGCACAGCCGAGACTCGATGCCGTTTCAGCCGGCGGTTGCGGCCTGCACTGCCTAATCAGCATGCAACCGGTCGGGCGTGTCGACGATCAGTGCGTTCAGTTCAGGATCTTTGAGTAGATCATTGATATCGGTAAACGCAGCGCGGGGGGCGGCTGCTCCGTGACGCTCAGCAAATTAGTGGGCCCTTGCTGCGTCGCGGGTGTACACGCTCCACAAGCGCGCGCCAGGGGTAGCCGCCAATGCAGGTGCCAGCGAACGTCCGGCGATACCGCCGGTTCCCAGAATGGCAAAATTCAACATGGTCGG
>DATMPS010000111.1:0-9585 GCA_035567435.1 Terriglobales bacterium
GCACTTCTTGAATCTTCATCGCCCGCTCCACAGCGGCCTTCGAGTAAGAGAACATGCTTGCCATGTTCTCTCACTCTCACCGCCTGCAAAGCGGACATATCACGTGCTAATTCGACCGGACATTTGATGTGCTAACGACACGCGCCACACGTCTACTTGACATTCGCCTTTTATTCGCTCACAATCCGCCTATGGCCATCACGCGTCGACAAAGAGAGCTGTACGACTTCATTTCGCGGTTTGTGGCGGAGAAGGGGTACTCGCCGTCGTTTGAAGAAATCGCCGAGGGGATGGGGCTGAGTTCGCTCGCGACCGTGCACAAGCACGTGTCGAATCTCGAGAAGAAAGGACTGCTCACGCGCGATTACAACCGCAGCCGGTCGATCGACCTGGTCGCCCCTAAGGGCAAGCTGAAGCAGTCGATGGCGGTGAATACCGGGCTGGTGCTGCCGGTGCTGGGGCGGATTGCGGCGGGGCGTCCGATTGAGGCGGTCGAGCAGCGCGACGCGAACACGATTTCGCTGGCCGACTTCGTGCGCTCGAAGGAAGTGTTCGTGCTCGAGGTGCGGGGCGAATCGATGCAGGATGAGCACATTATGGACGGGGATTACGTGCTGGTCGAGAAAACGAAAGTCGGGCGCAACGGAGATCTGGTGGTGGCGCTGGTGAATGGAGACGAGACAACATTGAAGCGGTTTTATAAGGAAGGCGACAACGTTCGGCTGCAGCCTTCGAATGCTGCGATGCAGCCAATTGTTGTCCCTGCGGCTGCGGTGGAATTGCAGGGGAAAGTGATTGGGGTGCTGCGCAAGTACTGAAGAGCAGGTCTTAGGTGTTAGGTGTTAGGTGTTAGGTGTTAGGTGTTAGGTGTTAGGTCTTGGTCTTCGGAACTGAGCACCGGTCGGTGGTGAAGAAGTCTTCCTGACGTTGGTGGTGTCATGTGCGGGTAGGGGTCCTTCGACTGCGTTCGGCTGGCGCCTCACTTCGCTCTCAGGATGACAGAATTTGATACCAGACAGAAGAAACGCCCGGCTGGCCGGGCGTGCGTGTGTCTGAACTGAAATCCGCGAATTAGCCGACGTGCTTATCCAAGGCTTTTTGGATTTGCTCTTTCGGCACGTAGCCTACTATCTGCTCCTTCACCTGGCCATCTTTGAAAACCAGTAGGGTGGGGATGCCGCGGACCCCGTAACGCATTGGAGTCGATGAATTGCGATCGACGTCCATCTTGCCGATCTTCACTTTGCCCTGGTACTCGGCCGCCAGCTCGTCGACGATGGGGGCGATCGCGCGGCACGGGCCGCACCAGGTCGCCCAGAAATCGACGAGAACAGGCTTGTCGGACTTCAATACGTCGGCGTCGAAGTTCGCATCGGTGACTTCGACGATTCCATTCGCTGCCATTGTTCCTCCAGATGCCTCGTTCCGGCCCCGGTTCTGACTTGCCGGCCGTGGCACCGGTCATGAGTGCTGCCCTCGTGAGTGCTGCTCTCGCGGGCAATGAATTCTAACACTCCAATTAGATGCGGCACAGTGACGGAGGGTGCAAGGGGGAAAACGGCGGTGCCAAGTGTCCAGGGGCCAAGAGGATAAGGTTTCAGAGTTTCAGGGCTTCAAAGGTTTCAGGGTTTGAGAGGTTCAGCTCACGGGTTTGGCCGAACCAGAGCGGCAGAACCAGGCTACAGAAACTAAAAGGCGTCCCAAACGTTAGTTCAGGACGCCTCGGCAGCCCTCCCCCAGAACTGCCAAACCACGAGTGGAGAATACGTCGGACCGCATAGACTGTAAACGTCACTTTAGTAATTCGCGCTCTTGATGCGTAACGGGTCGGCTGCTGACCAAAGTAAACGTGATTGTGAGTCGAGTGCTGACTTGCCTGCTCGCTCTACATATCTGAAAGCAAAAGGGAAACGCGATCGAAGCGGTGTTCGCAGTGGCATGGATTACTTGGCATCTTTCTCGCGCTTCGCAGAGGACCCAAACCCTGAGACGGATGGAAAAGTCCGGGGCCAAAACGGGACGTCCGTCCGCGGCGCAGCAGGGGAATTTGAAGCGCTAGTGCGGCTCAGGATTGCTGTTTTCGCCAGGTCTGTCCGGCGTCGGCGGTGATCCAGATTTCGCCAGTGGAGGTCGTGAGCTTGCCGTGCTGGCGATCCGTAAATTCGATAGTCGCGACATCGCTGGTGAGAGTCGCGCTATCGTCGACCGGTTTGATCTGGGTCCAGTGGCCGCCCGCATCGCTGGAGTGATAGAGCAGTCCAGCAGGACCTCCGACCCAGAGGTCGGGACCGTTCGCTGAAAGCGCGCGAAAGGTAGCCTTCTCGGCGACGGTTACGGGCTGCCAGGTCTTGCCGGAATCAACGGAATGCTGGAGCTGGCCGACCGACGAGATCGTCCAGCGACTGCTGCTCGCGAACGCACCGCGGGCAAGTTCTGATTCAAGACGGCTCGCGCGGGTCTCGGCGGCGGCAGTGAGGGTCTTGTCTTCAAAGTTCGTGGCTGAAGCAGGCAACGTAACCACCGAGGAATCGCCGGCCGCGCCCTTCGCTTTCCCCGGCGCCTCCTTTTTCGGAGAATATTGCATTGTCGAAGTCTCGGCCTGCTCTGCCCCCGACTGAACCTCGACAGTTTCGCTTGCACCGCTTATCTGGACCGGCTGGCTGGCTTGCGGCGGAGCCGAACCGTTCGTTGCGTTGACTACATTTCGTCCAACCAGTGGCAGGGTTGCCGTCGGACGAGTCAACCCTTCGTCTTTGCCAGGCACCGGCTGCTGCGCCGCAGGCAACGGACCCGCACGCAGGGTACCGCTCACAGACCCTGCTGCCGCTCCCTTCGGCGAGAGATCATGGTTGGAAAGAGCGTCGGAGTCTGCCCGTGAACCCAAGTCCTTGGCTCGGGTCCCGTAATCAACCAGGGCTGAGGCTGGCGCTGACGGAGCGGGCGCAACCGGTTTCGCGGCCGCGAACGCGCTTTTGTTATCATGCTCAGCCTTCCGCGCCCTCTCCGGTTCTTGCTTCTCTTCCTTCGTGATCAAATTCGAGACCGCGTTTTCGGAGATCGCAGGAGGACGTGGCACAGCATTCTGTGCGGTTTGTGACCCAGCGTCCAACTTCATATAAGCCACTGTCTGGGACCTTCGCAGATCGTGGCGCACAAAAACTGACGTGCCGACAATAACCACGCACGCGGCCAGCGCGCCCCAGCGCAACATGGGCCAGCCAAACCGGGAACCTTTCCGAGCTAAAGCGGAGTCCTTATGACCAGGCACGGTAGTGGATGCCATCGGCGGCGTGGCCAGCGCGAGCACGTGGCGGCAATCGGCGCACCGAGCCACGTGCTCCAGCACCTGGCTGCGTTCGCGATCGGGCAGCACCTGCTCGGCGAAAGCGGTGAGCAGGTTGGCATCGGGGTGATCCCCGGCCTGGGCCGCCCTCAGCCGGTCGCGCACGATATTGGGGATTTCAGTCATTCGTTACAGTTAGTCACAGTCTTTGTGGGCGACTTCGCCACCCTACACTCAGGCCTGGCCAGCTGCCTCTCTACCGCAGCTCCTGTATCTCCTTTGAATTCTAGCCACTTCCGTCTCCGGCCGGGGCTTCTACCTTCTTCTTAGAGAACGCTGCCCCGCCCGAATCTTGCGCCAGCCGGTCCCGGATATTCAGGGTCAGGTCGCGCACGTCGACTTCAAGGGCCTCCTCGGCCTGGCGCCGGTTCATACCACGCCGGCCCAAGCCTGCTAAAAGTTGCTTCCGCAAGGACTTAGTCAGTTTGTCGAGCTTCCGGCTGATGGTGGACTCATGCACGGCGAGCATGCGGGCGATCTCGGCCAAGGTGCGGCCATCGAGAAAGTAGGCGGCCAAAATGAAGCGCTCGTCGGGAGGCAGCGCGCCCAGAGCTTCATCCGTGGCCGATTCGAGGCGCGGGTCCACCACGGTGACCGGGTCGGGTTCGGGGGTCGCGAATTGCGCTCCCTCTTCGGTCTCTTCATCCAGGCTGACCGTGCGCTTGTGACGGCGGTAGCGGTTCACGTGCTCCTGTGCCATCACGGTGCGCAGCCAGCCTTCGAGGGAACCGCGCCCGGTGTAGGATCCCAGCTTCGAGACGCGCTTCCCTTCCCGGGCGATGGTTCCGTAGAGATCCGCGTAGAGCGAATCGGAGAGTTCACGTGCGGCCGAGTCCTCGCGTGCGATCTGTAGTCCGATCTCGTGCAACCGTTCGCGGTAGCGCAACATGAAAGTTTCCCAGGCGCGCTCGTTTCCCGCGGCGCAGGCTCGCGCCAGGATGAGTTCTTCCATCTTGAGCGAAATGCAAAATTCGCGGAGTTGCGCAGGCCCGGCGGCCGGGGCGTGCTTGCGCGCGACTTCGGCAAGGATCGAAGCCACGTCGTCGCAGGTGAAACCGAACTTCTCGGCCCCGCACTTTGCGTAGCACTCGGCGGCCAGCGTCTGGATTTCCCGCGGCGGCCCAGCTACGGATTGGGAGACGGGATTCATCGTGAGTGGCCGCTATTGGCGATGCTACCCATTTTTTCCACTGCAAGGAAAGAAGAATCTCGCGTTCTTCATGCAATCAGGGAAGCAAGGGCGCCCCGAAAGTTGGATGCGCTCCGCAGCCGGGGTGTCGCTTGGCTCCGGGAGGACAACATGAAGGTTAAAGTGTTCCTTGGCACGATGGTTCTGGCGGTTGCGGCCGGGTTGGTGGTGGGAGCACAGCACGAGGCCAGGGCGGGAGAACTGCCCGAAACCTCGGACTACAAAGTACTAGCGCCGATCCGCCACGGGAATCTGACTGTGTTTCCCGTGGTGGGTTCGGCGTCGCATGAAACGGGCGGGTTCCTTACGCTCGACGAGGGGCTCAAGTCGGGCGAGGTCGAAGTAACAGAGTCCGGCAGCGTGCGCGGTATGATTCGCCGGCGGCCGCATGATGGCGGAGTCGTCCAGCCCACCTACCCAGTGCACGACGGGGCACAGGTGAACAAGCTGGTGCTGGTGAACAACTCGAACCGGCCCTTGTTGCTGTTAGCTGGCGAGATCGTTACCGGCGGGAAGCAGGATCGGGTGATTGGAAAGGACCGGATTGTTCCCGCAGACAGTGATCCGATCGACCTGGACGTGTTCTGCGTCGAGCCGGGACGCTGGGTCGGGTCGAGTTCGAAGTTCGAGTTTGGATCGGTCAACGGGGCCATGGCGGCACCGTCGGTGCGAGGAAGCGCCATGGCCGACAAGGACCAAGCCAAGGTCTGGTCGCAGGTCGGTAAGGCAACGCAGACCGTGACCGTGGAAGTTCAAGCGGAAGCACCAACCGCCACGACGGAATTGTCCTCGACGACTTCCTACGCCAAGGTCATGCGCAACAACCAGGTCAAATCAAAAGTCGATGCGGTGGCACGCCCGATCGAGCAGGAGTACGAAAGCACCATCCAGCGGTTGCGCGATCGCAAGGCGGTCGGCGTGGTGGTGGCGGTGAGCGGAGAAATCGTCTGGGCCGATATTTTCGCAAGTACGAACCTGTTGGAAAAATATTGGCCCAAGCTGGTGCGCTCGTACGCGACGGAAGCCGTGGTGACGCGAGCGAAAGGCGCCCAGGTGAGCGAGAAAGCTGCGCAGGCCTTCCTGGACGACCTGCACGGGCGCCACGAAACCGTGGACAGCGAACCTGGCCTCTACCGTCATACCGAGGTGACCGGCGACGGCTTCAAGGCCTTCGAGCTGACGTCGTTGCTGCCAAAGACCGGTTTCGCATTACACGTGGCGAAGATGGCGGAGTAGCCCGGATCGTCGCGGTGGCCGGCGCTTCGCGCGGTTCTCGATTGTCCCTCCCTCAGCGCTGGGGAGAGCTTTGGCTCTCCCCTTTTTTCGCCCCAGGACTCGGTCCGGCGCTCGAGTTCGTCTCCAGAAAAACTCAGATTCTTTTCAGAATCCTCCTTTAAGCTGTTGGGGCTCAATCCCTGACCTATTCAAGTGAGGACGATATGAAAAAAAACGGCTCCCTCGTGGCAATGCTCATCGTGGTTCTTTTGGCGGTGGCAGTCGCCGCTTCCGCTCCCGGCTATCACATTGTGAATACCTGGAAGTTGGGCGGCGAAGGTGGATGGGATTACCTCAAGATTGACAGCGAAGGGCGAAGGATGTACATCTCGCGGGCCACAAAAGTAGTGGTGATCGATGCCGACTCCGGAAGACCGGTCGGCGAGATTGCCGACACGCAAGGTGTCCACGGGATCGCGCTGGCGCGCGAGTTTGGTAAGGGCTTCACGAGCAACGGACGAGAGAATACGGTCAGCGTTTTCGATATCGAGAGTCTGAAGACACTAAACAAAGTGAAGGTCGGCAATCGCCCCGATGCGATCCTGTACGATCCCGCCACCAAGCGCATATTCACCTTTAATGCGGGCAGCCAGGACGCCACGGCGGTCGATGCCGCCAAGGGTGAAGTGGTCGGAACGATCCCGCTTGGCGGCAAGCCCGAGTTCGCAGCGAGTGATGGCAAGGGCACTGTTTTCGTCAACCTCGAAGACAAGAACCAGTTGTTCGCGCTGGACGCGAAAGTGCTGACTGTGAAAGAGCGCTGGCCGTTGCCGGGTTGCGACGAGCCCAGCGGGCTGGCCATCGATGCGAAGAACCGCCGTTTGTTCGTGGGTTGCGGCAACAAGGTCATGCCGATTGTGAACGCGGACAACGGCAAGGTGCTCGCGACTCTGCCCATCGGCGAAGGCGTGGACGCCACCGCGTTCGATGACAGTAGCGGACTGGCCTTCGCTTCCTGCGGAGAGGGTGTGTTAACGGTGGTGAGCGAAGACTCTCCAGACAAGTTCAGCGTGGCGGAGAATGTTCCGACCGAGAGAGGTGCGCGCACGATGGCCCTGGACAGCAAGACGCATCAGGTTTACACCGTGACCGCGAAATTCGGCCCGCCGCCGGCGGCCACGGCGCAGCAACCGCACCCCCGTCCTTCGATTCTGCCCGATACCTTCATGGTACTGGTGCTTGGGAGGTAGTCACCGGGAGATAAAAAGACTCAACCGATGATGGTCGCGATTGCAGCCTATCTCCCCTCCTGGCCGTCGACGGGAATCCCGGCATGACGCGAACGCAACCCAAGTTCGTTTGCAGATTGAAGTGGGCAGGCGCTGTGCGGAACGCCGGCCTTGCCCTCTTGTTTTTGGTTTGCGTCGCCGGCCCGTGCCGGGCTTACTCGGTTCTCACGCACGAGGAAGTCGTCGATCTGCTCTGGCCAGATCAGATTGGGCCCCTGCTCAAGCAACGGTTCCCGGCGGCGACCGAAGAAAATATGCGTGGGCCCATGCTTACGCCTACGGTGGGTGCGTCATGCAAGACATGGGGTACTACCCCTTCGGCAACCACTTTCAGCGACCTGGTGCACTAGGTGCGCAGCGGCGATTTCGTGGTACATCTGATTCAGGAGTCGTCGAACTTGAATGAGTACGCCTTCGCACCAGGAGCGCTTTCTCACTACGCGGCCGACAATAGCGGACATCCCACCATCAACCGAGTGGTGGCGATCGAGTTTCCCAGCCCTCGGGAAAAAGTACGGAGAGCAAGTCAGGTACGCGGATGACCCAAGGCGCACATTCGCACCGAATTTGGATTCGACATGGTGCGGTGGCGAAGAACCGGTACACCTCCGACGTATATCACGGTTTCATCGGGTTCTCAGTCTCCAAAGAGCTGTTGGATCGTGCCTTTGTCACGACCTACAGCCTGCACCTGGACGACGTCTTCGGCGACACCGACTTGGCCATCGGCACGTTCCGCGCGCCGTTAGTAAGATAGTTCCAGAGACAACCCGTGTTGCTTTGCTCGCACGCCGGCAGGAGATCGTCGCCGACACGCCCAACTTCAACGAGAAGAAGTTCCTCTACTATCTTTCGCGAAAGGGCTATGAGAAGGAGTGGGGTTCGCGGTACCGGAAGCCGGGAGTCGGCACGAAGATTCTGGCGTTCTTCCTGCGCCTCATGCCTAAAGTCGGCCCGTTCCGGGCGCTCTCGTTCAAGATCCCGACGACTCGCACGGAAGACATGTACATCAAAAGCGTCGATCTTACCGTCGAAGACTACCCAGCTCTGCTGCGCGAGACTCGCGTCGACCAGCTGCGGATTCCGAACAAGGCTTTCGACACTGGGAAGGACACGCACGCGGGCGAGTACCAACTCACCGACAAGGCTTGCGAGCGGCTGCTGGATCAGCTGACGAATCGAACCTCCGCGCACCTGACGCCGCAACTCCAGGAGAACATTCTTGAGTTTTACGCTGATCTCAACGCGCCCATCTGGACCAAGCAGAGGCTGGCCGATATCGAGAAGCTGCGGGCGGCACCGGCATCGCCCGCTGAGCCGGTAACAACGAGCGGGACGGAAGATCAAGAATTCATCCTACCCTAATGAGCAGTACCACTCCTGACACCAATTGGTCTTCTGATTGCAAATCTTTTCTGTAATATATGACATCCGTTTCAAGTACCGCGCAGTCTCTTAGGGAAACCATCATGATCACGGCTGACGACAAACACTACCGGGCAAAGATTACCAAGCGGGTGGACCTTGCGCCCGAGCTATGGGTGATTCGCATCGACCCAGGGGCAGAATTCAAGTTCACTCCGGGCCAATACGCCACTCTGGGTGTCCAGGATGAAGACAAGCGCTCAGAACGGCCGTATTCCATCGCGTCTTCGCCTTACGAGAACGAAATCGAATTTTTCTTTGAGCTGGTGCCGAACGGCGAACTTACGCCCAAGATCTATAGCCTCAAAACCGGCGACGAAGTGTTAATGCGCAAAGTCTCCAAGGGCCGTTTCACGCTCGACACCATCAGCGGGAGAAAGAACCACCTGCTGGTTTGTACGGTGACCGGGGTCGCGCCGTATGTAAGCTTTGTGCGGACGTTGTTCAAAGACTGGAACGAGGGCCGCTTCAAAGGGGATCACAAACTATTTCTGTTGAACGGAGCCAGCCGATCGTGGGAGTTCGGCTATGTCGAAGAACTGCAGCGCTACGCTCAGGAGGTTCCCTGGCTGAAGTATGTCCCCACTGTGAGCCGACCGTGGGAAGACGCGAAGTGGAGCGGCGAGGTTGGGCGTGTAGATGAGTTGATTCGCAAGTATTCCGATGCCTGGGGCATCAACTCGCAGAATGGCGTCGGGTATCTGTGCGGCCACCCGGAAATGATTGAACACGGCAAGGGCATCCTGAAGCGGATAGGGTTCACTAAAGAATTTCTGCGCGAAGAGATTTACTGGATTCCCTCAAAGGAGACGGCACACGCGCAGTAGATTCCGGAGTGCCTCCCGGGTGGGTTAGACGGTGGGACAGGTCTGGCTGTCACGCGTCTGTCGTTGCACTCCTGCGTTCCATCAGAACGACACTTCTCCAGGTATTGCCCAGCTTTCCAATTCTCTCGCGCAGGCCGATTTCGCGGAATCCGCAGTGCTTGTGCAAGGCGATGCTGCTTACGTTCTCGGGGAAAATGCCGGCCTGCAGGGTCCAGATCCCATACAGCTCGGATTGCTCGATGAGGGCAAGCAGTAACGCCTTCCCAATGCCCCTACGTCGAGCGGCGCCGGCCACGT
>DATMPS010000112.1:0-3791 GCA_035567435.1 Terriglobales bacterium
CCGATGGCCCTCGCGCCGTTGGTCTATACGATCTGGAACCGTGTCCTGCGGTTCGACCCGGAGGATCCGATCTGGCCCAACCGCGATCGGTTCGTGCTCTCGAACGGTCACGCTTCGATGCTGCTCTGGTCCGTGCTACACCTCACTGGGACCAAGGCTGTGAACGCTGATTACGAGAGGCTTGGGCAGCCGTCGGTTTCGCTCGACGACATCCGCCGATTCCGCCAGCTGGATAGCAAGGCACCGGGACACCCCGAGTATCACTGGGTCTCGGGCGTCGAGACCACCAGCGGTCCGCTCGGCCAGGGCGTCGCCACGAGCGTAGGAATGGCGATAGGCCAAAAGTGGCTCGCCAGCCGTTATAACCAGCCTGGCTTCGACATCTTCGATTACCACATCTATGCCGTTTGCGGGGACGGCTGCATGATGGAGGGTATCTCGGCGGAGGCCGCCTCACTGGCGGGCCACCTGGGCTTGGACAATCTTTGCTGGGTCTACGACAACAATCACATCACCATCGAGGGAAACACCCGTATCGCCTTCACCGAGGACATCGCGGCTCGGTTCCTGGGTTACGGATGGAACGTTCTGCGGGTCGGCGACGCCAACGACATCGATCGTATCGAGCACGCCCTCGAGGTCTTCCGGCAGACAAAGGACCGCCCCACCTTCATCATCCTGGACAGCCATATCGGGTACGGCTCGCCACACAAGCAAGACACGCCCGAGGCCCACGGAGAGCCGCTCGGCGATGAGGAGATCCGACTCACCAAACGCAGTTACGGATGGCCCGAGGACGCAAAGTTCCTCGTCCCGGACGGAGTTCGTGAGCACTTCACGGCCGGGGTGGGCGCGCGGGGCGCTGAGGCCCGGCGCAAATGGACGGAACTCTTCGCCGCCTACGCAGTCAAGGACCCAAAGCTCGCAACCGAGATTGACCTGATGCAGCGGCGCGAACTCCCGGTCGAGTGGGACCGCAACCTGCCGGTCTTCGCGGTTGACCAGAAGGGTGTAGCTGGGCGAGAGGCCTCGGGCAAGGTGCTCAACGCGCTCGCGCAGAATATCCCCTGGCTTCTCGGGGGCTCGGCAGATCTTGGGCCGTCGAACAAAACCACCCTCACGTACGAGGGTGCCGGAGATTTCCAGGCCGACAGCCCAGGCGGGAAGAATCTGCATTTCGGCATCCGCGAGCACGCGATGGCGGCGGTTGTAAACGGGCTGGCGCTGACAAAGCTCCGAGCCTTCGGCGCGACCTTCTTCATCTTCAGTGACTACGCGCGCCCCGCCATCCGGCTATCGGCCCTGATGGAGATACCCTCCATCTTCGTCTTTACGCACGACGCTATGGGCGACGGAGAGGACGGCCCGACGCACCAACCAGTGGAGCAACTTCTGTCGTTGCGGGCCATCCCCGGACTGGTCACGCTGCGGCCCGGCGACGCCAACGAGGTCGTTGAGGCTTACCGCTACATCATGCAGTTACGCCACCAGCCTGCCGTGCTGGCACTATCGCGCCAGCCTTTGCCAACGTTGGATCGAAACAGGTACGCCCCGGCGTCCGGCGTTGCGCGCGGCGCGTACATACTCGCTGACGCCCCAGAGGGAAATCCTGAAGTGATTCTTATCGCGTCGGGTAGCGAGGTCAGTCTCGCTGTGCAAGCCCATGACAAGCTGCTTGCCGAAGGCATTCGTGCTCGCGTGGTCTCGATGCCGTCCTGGGACATCTTCGACCACCAGACGCAACAGTATCGGGACCGGGTGCTCCCACCAAACGTCAAAGCCCGCGTCGCGATCGAGCAAGCCTCCACTTTAGGGTGGGAGCGCTACGTCGGTCAGGATGGCCACGTTATCGGCATGCGCACCTTCGGTGCCTCAGCGCCGCTTAAAGAGCTTCAGAAGAAGTTCGGTTTCGAGCCGGACCGCGTGGTAGAGGTGGTGAGGGAACTCCTGGAGAAGGAAGCAATTCAATAATCATGAAACCATACAAGAACGAAGGTCCTATCAGGCTTGTCCTTGCCGACGTGGACGGAACACTAGTGACGCAGGACAAGACGCTTACCAAAAAAACGCGGCAGGCGGTTGCTAAGTTGGGCGAAGCGGGAATTGCATTTGCTATTACGAGTGGGCGTCCGCCGCGCGGCATGCAAACCTTGATCAAGGATCTCACCATCACGACGGTGGTGGCAGGATTCAACGGAGGAGTTTTCACTACTCCCAGACTGGATCCGATCGTAATGCGTGATCTGCCGAAGGATGCTACAGCGCGCGCGATTGAACTCATCGGGGAGCACGGGCTTGTTGCGTGGCTTTACACCGATACGGTATGGTACGTGCAGGGTCCGGAAGGGCCGCATGTCGACCGGGAGAGTAAGACCGTCGGGTTCGGGCCGGAGGTAACTTCGAATTATTCGGCCTATCTCGGGCAAGCAGCAAAGATTGTCGGCGTGAGCGATGATCTCGAAGCAGTGGCAGAGTGCGAGAAAAAGGTCCGTCAAGAGCTGAGCGACCATGTTTCGGCGGCGCGATCGCAGCCGTATTACCTGGACGTTACCCATCCGGCTGCAAACAAGGGGAGCGTAGTCGATTTCCTGGCGAGCGTTTACCTGATACCGAAAAGCAGCATCGCTACGCTCGGCGATATGCCCAACGACGTACTGATGTTCAAGAAAAGCGGAATGAGCATCGCTATGGGTAACGCCAGTAAGGAAGTACAAGCAGAGGCTAACTTTGTCACTGATTCAAATGAAGAGGAAGGATTTGCTCATGCCATTGAGCGTTTTGTCTTGCATTAAATATGACGAAGGGAACTCGTCTTCTCAGAAGATTTTGCCGTCGACTTGAAGTGCGGATGAGCCAAAGCCCTTTTTGCCTGGCGAACCCACCGTAACGCCCTGCTTATCGGCAAGCGCCTCAACGATGGCTGCAAATCGCTCCTGCGTCTGAGTTGGCTCGCTCGTGCTAACCGCGGTACGGTCCCTGGCATTTTTCTTCAGGTTTCTTTTGGCCTAAGCAGCGCGTCGAGCCGGTGCGCAGGCGTACGCAATGAAGCCTCCGAGGGCCAGCAGAGGAACGGCCGTGAGCCGAACGACACCGGATCCCTGGTGCGTCCACCACTCAATGACTGTCTGAGCGCGCTCGATTCCTACAAAGGGCGTCGCAATCCCGGCGACAAGGGGAATGAAGGCGACAACACGGAGAGTCTTGGGGGCTCGAGAACCAGAAGGTTTCTTAAAGATACGCCGGCAAGATTTGGAAAATCCACATGCTAAAGATACCCAAAAGGTTTGGAGAGAATCGGTGGATCGGGTGGACGAATTTTCCAGCATCGCCAAATCCGGCAATTACGATCTGCACGGGCCTATCAAAGTCGATACGCCTCAACACCACGCCAGCATTGCCTAGGAAGGAGCGATAGGTGCAAGTGACTCAGGGAGAGCGCGCAGGGGCGCAGCTATTAACTCATCGTCAGTGAGAACCTGGATGGATGGCACGGATAGAAAAGCGGCGCCGAGGGAAGTGTTGCAACCGTGCAGGTACAAAGTATTGGCCAGATTTGCGCGGAGTCTAATCTCGAGCTGAACTCAAACGGGCGGGACACCTAAGGCGGTTACCCGCGCTCGTTTGAACTTGAAAAAAACGTAAAAAAAGGAGATATTTAGTATGCGCGACAGCGCTGGAAATACTCAGTATTTTTCGACTAATGTTCCGGTCTCTTCCCCTTCTGATTTCTATATCGCGGGGGTTCCAGGAGTTCCTGGGGGAGGGCCTCTTGCCGGGCACACGGTGAAACC
>DATMPS010000113.1:0-4010 GCA_035567435.1 Terriglobales bacterium
GTTCAGATGGCAATATTCGGGTGAGAGATCCGATCGCGATGCGGCTCAGCGGCAGATGGACCGGGTCGAGAATATACGTGCCCTTGTCCAGGTACTCGATGGCAGCAGCGACATGGCAAGGTTCGTCGAATCCTTGCGCGGTGAGTTTGTATGTCAGGAGAATGCGGGTAATCGCGATCAGAATCAAGAGCGCGACAGCCAGAGCGACGTAACGCTTGCGATCCAAGCGGTTCCCTCAGGGAACGGAGCAGTATGGCGGATTGGCCACAGTGACTTGCCTTCCGCCCACTCCTTCAATGCATCACCTCTGTAGCGCAAGAATGAGCTACAATTCCGGGTGGTTTCGGTGGTGGCTTGGACTTCACCCGTTGTTGCGTGAGGACTCCCAAGCTCGGCCGCTTATCTTTTGCCAAAGGTGAGGCACTGCTATCGCTCTTTCCCGAGGCGGTACCTCGACGTACGCCTATCTGAGAATTCGCGAATGAGGAGGGAATTATGGCAACCGTACTATCAAGCGTTCACATGGACGACAAGGTCACAAGTTACATTTCCAAGAACCGCAAGATGCTGATTAACGGACAGTGGGTCGAAGCCGCCTCGGGCAAGACATTTCCCACCTACAACCCAGCCACCGGTGAAGTCCTGGCTCGCGTAGCCGAGGGAGATCGCGAGGACATCGACCGCGCCGTTAAGGCCGCTCGCGCCGCCTTCGAAACCGGTCCCTGGTCAAAGATGACGCCCTCCGAGCGCGGACGCATGATCTGGAAGCTGGGTGATTTGCTGGAGCAAAACCTGGAGGAGTTCGCCGAGCTGGAAATGCTCGACAACGGAAAACCTCTGAAGATAGCGCGGGTGGCGGACGTTCCGCTGGCCGTGGACCTGTTCCGCTACATGGCGGGCTGGGCGACCAAGATCGAGGGCAATACGATTCCGATTGGCGGGAAGTTTCTGGCTTACACCTTGCGCCAGCCGGTAGGGGTGGTTGGCCAGATTATCCCGTGGAATTTCCCCTTGCTGATGGCGGCCTGGAAGTTGGGACCGGCGCTGGCTACGGGATGCACCGTGGTAATCAAACCAGCGGAACAGACGCCGCTCACCTGCCTGCGGCTGGGCGAACTCGTCCACGAGGCGGGAATCCCTGATGGAGTCGTGAACATCGTCACGGGCTATGGTGAGACCGCGGGTGCTGCCCTGGCGGCGCATCCGGATGTCGACAAAATAGCCTTCACCGGTTCCACGGAAGTCGGCAAACTGATCCTTCAGGCCGCTGCCGGGAACCTCAAAAAAGTGTCGCTGGAACTGGGCGGGAAGTCTCCCAATGTAGTTTTTGGCGATGGCGATCTCAAGGCAGCCATCGCCGGCTCGGCCAGCGCCATCTTCTTTAATCACGGACAATGTTGCTGCGCGGGATCTCGACTCTACGTGGAGAAGAGCATCTTCGACGAGGTGGTCGAAGGAGTGTCTGCGAAAGCAAGGAAAATCAACGTCGGCCCGGGATGGGAGGCATCCAGTGACATGGGACCTCTGGTCTCCGAAGAACAGCTCAACCGGGTTTGCGGCTACCTTGAATCCGGCCGCTCCGAGGGCGCGAAGGCTGTGGTTGGAGGCGAGCGGCATGGCGACAAAGGATACTTTGTCAAACCCACCGTGCTGGTCGACACCACTGAAAATATGAAAGTGGTGCGTGAGGAAATTTTCGGCCCGGTCGTGTCCGCAATTCCGTTCACCGATTACGACGACGTGCTCCGGCAGGCCAACGACACCGTGTACGGACTGGCGGCGGGGATTTGGACGCGCGATATCGGCAAAGCGCATCGCCTGGCTTCGCAAATGCGCGCCGGTACAGTGTGGATCAACTGCTACAACATATTCGACGCTGCTCTGCCCTTTGGCGGGTACAAACAGTCAGGCTGGGGCCGGGAAATGGGCCACGATGTGCTGGAGCTCTACACCGAGGTGAAGTCAGTCTGCACTGCATTGTAGTCTTGTCGAACAAAATGCCTGTCAACAGGGAAGCTTCGGCTTCCCTTTTTTCATCACGAACCACGTGGGGACCCCGCCCCTTCGCTCGGGGCAGGCTCTCGGCTGTCCCCACCGGGTTTGTGATAGTGACCTTATCCAAGTTCCCTCGTCTATTCTGCATGAAAATCGTATGCCTTTCCCTGTTTAGTGTGCTGCTGCTTGGCGGGTCGGCTTTCGGTCAAAGCTCGTCTCAGGTCCCGAGTCCGGACGCCGCCATGTTTCGTGGGAACCTGGAGCATACTGGTGTCTACAGGGCGCAGGGCGTCCCGAAATTCAGCCAGATCAGATGGAAGTTCCACACCGACGGCCAGGTGATCTCATCGCCTGCGGTGGCGAACGGGATGATTTTCGTAGGTAGCACGGATGGGAATCTTTACGCCGTCGATCTCGAGTCTGGCAAGCAAAAATGGAAGCTCTTCACCGGGGTTCGAGTGACGTCGTCGCCGGCGGTGGAGAATGGAGTCGTGTATTTCGGCAGCTATAGCGGCAGGTTCTATGCTGTCGACGCGGTCAGCGGGAAACTGAAATGGAAATTCCAGACCGAGGGCGAGAAACGGTTCGAAGGCAAGCATCTGCACGGGTCTGAGCCCGCGGCCGAAACCATGCCCGATCCTTTCGACTTCTATCTGTCGTCCCCGGCGTTGTGGAGCGGGGCAGTGTATTTCGGAAGCGGCGACGGGAACGTCTACGCTCTGGACGCGGCCACCGGCACGCTGAAATGGAAATTTCACACCGGCGATGTCGTCCACGCGTCTCCGGCAATCTCCGACGGGAGCTTGTTCATTGGAAGTTGGGACAGTTACTTCTATGCGCTCGACGCCACCAGCGGGAAAGAGAAGTGGCGCTTCAAGACCGGGGAAGATCACGACACTTACAACCAGGTCGGCATTCAGTCTTCCGCCGCGGTCATGGACGGCGTGGTGTACTTCGGCTGCCGCGATTCGAACTTCTATGCGCTGGACGCTCGCACCGGAGAGAAAAAATGGGCCTTCAACAACAAGGGTTCGTGGGTCATCACGTCGCCAGCGGTGCAGGCCGGAAAAGTTTACTTCGCGACTTCAGACACCGCCGTGATTTACGGGATGGACGCCGGCACGGGAATTCCGATCTTCTCCCTGAAGTTCGACAGCTGGCCCCTGTTTTCCTCCCCGGCGATCGCCGGGGGCATGCTCTACATCGGTTCACACCAGGGAAAGCTGATCGCTATCGACCTTGCCACCCAGAAACCGGCCTGGACATTCGAGACCGACGCTGCACGGAAGAACGGGCCTGGACTCACCAGGCCGGACGGAACTCCTGACTATGAAGCCGCGTTCGGAGATAGTTTTTACGAGAGCATGGTGATCGGCCTCAGCAAGATGATGAGCGTGGGGGCGATGCTTTCATCGCCGGTGGTGGTCAACAACGTGATCTACGTAGGCAGCACCGATGGATTTCTGTATGCACTGATGTAGGTGGGTGCGACGGCCTGTCCCCAATCGATATTCCGGGGGGTGCCCTGTCCAGGCTGCGCTTGGGCGGGGATTCTTGTCGGACACAGAGTAGAGAATCCCTTCTACTGAAGCTCTCCCCGTTCCCTGAGACAGGAGAAAGAGGGAACGAGCCATCATCCACAAGAAAATCCCCGCTCAAGCGGAGCCTGGACAGGGCACCCTCAAGGGCAGTGACGCGCGCAAGCTGCACCCCCGATGCTATAGGTTCCGTCACCCAGGCGGCGGTATATTGGGCTCAGGGTAGTGTCCTGTCTGTGATGAGAAAATTCTGCTCCATCCTGTTTTTGTCTTGGATTCTGGGCCTGGCTGGTTGTGCTGCCAGGAAGAAGCCGGTCGCGGTGGCGCCACCTCCAGCACCGCCACCGGCCCCGGTCCGCAGCCAGATGCCTCCGCCCACCGCGGAGGTCATTGAGCACTGCGTGGTGACCAAGCGCGAGAACGCGAACACGGTATCGTGCCGCTGCGAGCCGGTCACCACCCGGATCGACTCTAAAA
>DATMPS010000114.1:0-3140 GCA_035567435.1 Terriglobales bacterium
TTCCTGGGCGGCCCAAGCTACGCTTTTCAGGAGGGGGACGAAGTTCTGCTGGTGCCGTCGATTGCGGGTGGCAGCGCGTAGGTGCGCCACCCGTTGCCGGAAGTCGCGCTTCCAGGGCCGCTAGTAGATTCCTTCATCTAAGGAGCAGTGGGCTCCGTCACCGTGCCTGTAGGGAGCTGCAGCGCCTTCGAGCGATCCATCACCCACTGCGGGAAGACCGGGGCGCCTTGCGGAGGCTTGCCTTGCGTGATCGCCCAGTGGTCGAGCCAGCCCGTGCCTTCCTCGCCCACGAATGTATCGGGCAGACTGTAAGCCTGATCGCTTAAGGCGTCGCCGAGTGGGATGAAGCGATATCCGCGCTTGCGCAGAACATCCATCAGTTCACCGATGTGGTCGGCTTCCAATTGGCTGGCATGAAGGAGCAGTATCTGCTTCGGTTCGTAGCCGATAGTCTGGACCGAGAGCTTTTCGGTGTAGGCAAACACCTCGTCGTGATAGGCGAGATAGTCTTTCACAATCTGCTGCTGCAGCGCGGTATCGTTGCGCTTCTTGGCATCTTCGTAGAGGCCGGCGAACATCCAGTCCCAGCCGTCAAGCGTGATGGGAGCGATGCGATAACCGCGCTCGACCAAGAACGCTTCAGCCTCACGCCGGGTGAGCAGGTCGCGGCCCGTGTCCAAATAGGGATGGCGGAAGTACCGCAGCTTCATTTTTCGCTGTGCGAGCAACATGCGGGTGACGCTCTCGCCCTGGATGACGTCGTCTTCCCAAGCCTTCAATCCGGCCTGATTGAGTGAGGTGTGGCTGAAGGTGTGGTTGCCCAGCTCAAAGCCGTAGTCGAGCCACATCTGGAGAGCCTTGATTCGTTCGTCCACCTCGCCGAGTTTGTAGAGCTTCTTTTCATTGACAAAGCCGACCACCGGAATCTTCTGATCACGCAGGGTGCCGAGGAGTTTGGCGGTCATTTGGGTAATGGCCGAGGCTGGCAAGCGGTCCGCCATTCCGGCAGGAAGGTCGTCGATGGTGACAGCAACTTGGCGGTCAGGCGGCTTCAAGGTCTGGCCACCGGCGGAGGAAGAAAAAACAGAAAGCGCACACAACAAGCCGAGGAGCAGCGAAAGGGGCTTCATGAAGGGCAGCCTCCCAGTGAAAATTGAACCCACGGAAGAAGTATTAGAACATGACGAGGCAGAGGGTTCGGTCGCGAGTTTGAGAGAGATTCCATCCAGTGAAAGGTGATGAGGCGGGAGAAGACGGTTCTGGGTTGAAGGGCAAACGGGGTACAATCACGGGCGCAAATCCAAGAAACGGAGAAGATGAATGCGCACGACTCGAAGACTGCTCACGATCATTGTTCCGCCCGTTATTTTTCTGCTCGTTCTTGTAAGCGCTGCCTGGGGCCAGCTTTCGGACGCGGAGCGCGCGGTGGTGACCATTCTGCACGACTATGAGATCAGCCCCAACATCACTTATATCGTCGCAAACAATTTCGAGGCCAAGCTCGACGTCTACCGCCCCAGGTCAGCCAAGTCGCCGGTTCCGGTGGTCATGTTCATTCACGGCGGTGGCTGGGTCGGGGGCACGAAAGAAGACTCGGCCCTGGCCCTGCTCCCTTATCTGCACATGGGTTTTGCGGCGGTGAACGTGGAATACCGGCTAGGCAAGGTTTCGCTGGCCCCTGCGGCGGCAGAGGATTGCCTGTGCGCCGTGCACTGGGTGGGCGTTAATGCTAAGAAATACAATTTCGATCTGAATAAAGTTATCGTCACCGGAGGCTCCGCGGGTGGGCACCTGGCGCTGACTACGGCCATGATCCCGGCCTCTGCGGGATTCGAGAGCGAGTGCGCTTACCAGGAGGATGAAAGCTGGAGTGGTCCGTGGACGGACGTTCGTCCCAGAGTCGCAGCGGTGGTCAACTGGTTCGGCATTACCGACGTGGTCGACATGCTGCAGGGCGCACCGAATACACGCTCCTATGCAGTGTCATGGCTGGGGAGCCTGCCCAACCGCGAGGATTTGGCGAAGCGGCTCTCTCCGCTAACCTACGTGCGGGCAGGATTGCCGCCCATTCTTACTATTCACGGCGACGCCGATCATATAGTGCCGTATTCGCACGCAGTTCGCCTGCATGAGGCGCTGAACAAGGTGGGAGTCAAGAATCAGTTGTTCACCATTGCCGGTGGCGGGCATGGGGATTTCACGTTGGATCAGGAGATGAAGGCTTACGAGGCGATCCATGCCTTCCTGGCCGGGCTTGGGATTACGGCGGTGTCCAAGTGATGGACGCGGCGTGGGGATGAGGATGCGCACCTTCTACGGCTTGAAAGACTTTTGAACTTTTTCACCTTCCCCGCCCCGGGATGGTCGCGAGAGTTCGGGTCTCAGTCGCAACTCCGCTCGCGATTCTTTAGTTCTTTCTGATTTGTTGCAGCGGCGCGGACTTGTGTATAATCTAACTAACCGGTTAATTAGGATTGGCTATGGTTCGCACTGCTCGTCAACGTCAACTGATTCGCCGCATGGGATCGCGCGGCCAGCCGGAGGAAAGCCGCGCCGCCATCTTGCAGGCGGCGGCACGCGAGTTTGCTGACCTGGGCATCGCAGGGGCGCGCACCGAGGCCATCGCCCGCGAAGCGCGGGTCAATAAGGCCCTGCTCTACTACTACTTCAAGGACAAAGAGACGCTGCACGGCGCCGTGCTCGACAGCGCATTTTCAGGGCTGAAGACGACTGTGTTTCACGTGCTCGACAGCGACCTGCCGCCGCGCAAGAAGATGATGGCGTACGTGGGCGCGTATTTCGACTTCATCTCTTCCAACCAGGAGTATCCACGGCTCATGCAGCGCGAAATGATGCGGGTGCGCGAGGGACGTTCGCCGCATATCGAAAAAATAGTCAAGAACTACATTCGGCCGATTTACGCGCGGGTGGGTGAGCTGCTGAGCCAAGGAATCGCAGAGGGTGAGTTTCGTGCCGTAAATCCAGCGCATTTTGTGCCATCGATGGTCGCGATGATCGTTTTCTACTTCAGCAGTGCGCCGATGATCCAGAAGATTGTCGGGTTCAATCCGCTGACCCCAGAGCGGATTGCAGAGCGCCGGGCAGCAGTGTTGGATTTTATTTCCGCGGCGCTGTTTCGT
>DATMPS010000115.1:0-49686 GCA_035567435.1 Terriglobales bacterium
AGAGGGCTGGAGGCTCGGGAGTTGGGGAAGGCTCGGCGGGTTGAGATGGTTCATCTTGCGAGAAGGCGCACCCGGCAAGAGCCAGAAGAAGCGTAAGCAGACGGACGAAGGCGATCGCGGGGGTAGAGACTCTGGAGCGGCGGAAGGGCAAACGCATCGCGGCTTCTATCTGAACCGACCTGACACCGAGCGATGTCAGATGAGATCAATTCTAGGCGATCTGGGGGAGAGCGTCTTCCTCCAAACTAGGGAGTCAGGGGGATGGATGCCGGGGCGGAGCGGGGAGATGCTTGGCGCGGATAGGGGTCGCCCCCCGCGCCAAGCGGACTTATTCCAGATCGAACTCCGCAATGCGTTGAGGGCTCGAACTTCCCGACGAATCCATGGCCTTGAGCTCGACCCGGTAGGAACCGGGAGGTAGCTTGTCGAGCGGGATTCGGATACCGAGAGGGATGACGGGGTTGCCAAGCTTGGCCGAGGTGGCGAGGTCAAGCAGACCGGAGTCATCGACTTTCTTTTCGCCGCTCTTACGATCCACGACCTGGTACGAGAGCCCCACCTTGGGAAAGGTGGAAGCCGTGGCGAGCAACGGCTCGTAAACCTCGACGTAGAACAAGGCCTTGTCGGTCTTGCTGAAATGCGAGGCACCGGTCGGGACGATCTGCATGCCTTGCACGACCAGTGGAGTGCGATCGGCGAGCAAAACGTCGTCGAGTCCAGTGGACATGTCCGTGACGCGGTGCATGTCGCGGCTCAGGGCGACGCCGCTCAGACCGAATTGCTTGCCGTCGTAGGGATCGACCACGAGTGGGGCTTCCAGCTTGCCGAAACTTTCTCCGCTGGAGGTGAAAACGACCTTCAAAGTGTAAGTGCCGGAAGCAACGTTGAACTGGTTTTCATAGTGCAGCGGCAGCTTCTGGAATTCCTGGACTTCTTTCTTGCCGTCGAAATCGAAGTTGACCGTGTCGCTGAAGCGGGCGCCCACGGAGCCGTCGGGCTTGTAGGCGATGCCGAGGACGTTCATTTCAGCGTGCTGTTTGCCTTTCGCCTTGTCGAACTTGATGGAGGCAGACGGGATTTCCATGGCAAGGTTTACGCGCGCGACGTTGGTCGAGGTGTAGAAGAACGGGAGCGCCATGGAAGCGGCGACGTTGCCCGCCTGGGAGCCGTTGGCGCGGCCTTCCAGATCTTTTTCGATGGGCTTGCCGGCCAGCAGATCTACGGGGCGCACGTTGCAATAGCCACTGCGCGAGCGGACGGTGGTTCCACCCCGATCGACTTTGACCTTCAGGGTATGGCAGGTTCCTTCAGGCGAAGGCAAGGGAGAGTAACCGAGAACGTAGTACTGGGTTTGCTCGCGGGCAATGCGCTCGAGGCCGCCGACGAGGTCGTTGGTGTTGACAATGACGAAGCCCCCCGTGCCATCAGCGAGCTGGTAGAGCACCTGCTGATTGGTCGAAGCGCTCGGCGGAAATGAGGGAACGATCAGCCGGGGTTGGTTGTAGGGGTTGTTCCCGTAGAAATTCGAGGCATTGGGTGAGTTGCCGCCCCCGATGCCACCACTGCCTCCGCGGCCACCACCGCCGGCGCCGCCCGTACCACCGCCGCCTTTGCCACCGCCACCGCCGGTGCCTCCGCCGGTGCCGCCGCCTCCTCCTTTGCCGCCGCCACCGCCAACGCCACCTCCGCCTGCGCCGCCAGTGCCGCCAGTGCCGCCTCCGCCGTGACCGCCGCCTCCACCTCCAACGCCACCTCCGCCGCCCCCTCCGCCACGCTGAACCAGTACGAGATGAGCGCGGGCGTGGCGCCGAGACCGGAGAGCGCGCGGCTGATAGGTCGCGCTGCGAAGGTAATTGGCGTGCGGATTCGCCGGAGGCGTCAGTTTGGCACCCGGTCCAGATGCACCTGTGGGCATATCGACGGTCAGACCGCGAACGTCAATGGGATACACCGCGACGTTCGCTTTGTTGCAGCTATCCACGGTGGCCGTGAGCTCCGACATATTTTCGAGGGTGGCCGGGAAACCGGAGGTCAGGAAAACTAGGCTTTTGCGTCCAGGAACACTTGCCAGACTTTTTGCCATGCTGCGCAGCGCGAGCAGAACGCTGCGGGAACCAAAGTCGGCGGCCGCACTGCTTAAGCTGGGCATACCCAGCGAAGCAACTTCTACCGGAGCGCTGTTATCGACGCTGGAGAACTTTACCTGAGCCACAACTTTCTTGAGCCGGTCGGCGTCGGCGGTGAAGTTTTGCGCGATGCGGACGATGCCGGTGAACTCAACGATGGCCATCAGCCGATTGGGGCCGGCGTTCGCGGCAATGAATCTCGCCGCCGCGTCCCGAGCCCGGGCCTGATCGCCCATCTCCATGGTCGAGTTGTCGAAGAACAGGACGAGGTAGTGCTTCTGGTCGGGGTTCGTGGAAGCGGGATCGGCTTCGTAGGAAAAACTCTTGATGGCTTGTTCTTTGTCGTCTTCCCAGACCTTGAAATTGTTGGTGGTGAGGTCGGTAACGTATTTGCCTTTCTTGTCGGTGACGATCGTGTCGACGAGCACCAAACGCGTTTCAGCCTTGATGAGCGGCGTGGAGGTGTCAGGGAGCGAGACGGACTGAGGTTGCTGCGCCAGGACCGGAGGGGCCGATAGACTCAATTTCCAAGCAGCGGAAACGGCAAGCACGAGCAAGATTGCGATGCAAAGCGTTCGGCGGCGTGACAGCATATCCCACCTCTTCGAAGTTTACGGAATCTCGATGGCGCCGTTGGCGGCGGAGAGCTGGCCTTCGGCGTCGCGGACCACGAGTCGTACCAGATAACTACCAGGTTTTACGTCAAAGCTGGATTTCACGGTAATCCCGTTGCCCAGTTTGTTGGCCAGGGTGTCGTCTTTCAGGTGCATGTCGATGATCTTTTGACTGCCGGTGATGAACTTGCCGTTGCGGTCGAACAGGCCGGAAACGACGGTCAGATTGCCCTGGTTGCGGCCTTCGGCTTTATGAAAGTGCATGCGCTTCACGTCGACGTGAACCAGGACCGCGAGCTTCGCGTCGATGTCGCTCGACTTGAAGAACTGGGTGTGGAGGTCGACGGGAAGGTCGTGCAGTTCTTCCTGGGAGAAGAGAGCTTCTTCGATTTCCTGCTTGGCTTCTTCGGCGGGATCGGCCACATGCTTGGGAGCGTAGTAGCCCTTGCGCGCCTGGATGTCAAGCTTGGGAGGATCCTTGACCGTGACCTTGAGGGAATGGAACTTTCCGTCGAGTTTCAAATTCTGCGGCGAGAAGCCGAGCACGTAGGAGTACTCGGGGGGCGCGGCGATGAGGCGGAAACCTTCGTCGAAGTCGTTGTTGTTGTGGAAGAGCACGCCGCCGGTTTCATAGGTGAGTGCGGCGAGGACGTCCTCGTCGGCGGTGGCAGCCGCGGTTTCGTAGAGCATCCGCTGGTTCTGGGTGACGGGAGAGATTCTTTGACTCGTGCTGGCATCTCCCAAAGGCATGGGCGCGTACAGGCCGCGGGCGTTGAGAGCGCTGATCATTACCTGGGAGCGCAGGGCGCGTTCGCCGACTTCGTCATATTCGTATTCCAGCTCTGGGGTGAGGAAGCCCGGGGACAACAGCAGGACCGTCCTCTGGCCCGGCATCACCGCGATGCGGCGGACGACTTCCTTCAGCACGGTGAGAGAGAGGCGGCTCTCGTGCTCCCCCGCCTGCAACACTCCCTGGGCGGTGGACTCGGCGAGTTGGGCCGCGGCGCTCATATATTGCGGCTGGTCCTGATAGGCGCAATGGAGCGCGTCGTAGGTGGCTACATCGGTGGCCGTGGGATCGCGCTTGTTGACGATGAGGTCGGCGAGGTAAAGGGGTACGTCGGGACAGCTGGAAATTCCGGTACTGCGGGCCACGGGGCGCGGAGTGATGCCGTTGAGCGCTTGGCGCAACTTGTCTCGGTCGTCGGTGAAATCAAGGTTGCCCTGGCCGGAGGTCGTGAAAATCGCAGCGCGGTCGGTGGGCGTCAGGGTGCCCAGGTGGTGAAGGGCCGCGTCGCGGACGTGCGCGAGGTCGCCAAATGCGATGTGGACGTCGTCGAAAACGTAGGCGACGTAATGGGTGGGAGCGATGGGCGGCGGCAGAGGCGCGTTGGGATTGTCCGGGGACTTCGGCGGCTCCGGAGGCGCGGCGTTGGACTTGGAGCTGGACTGCTCCATCGCGAAGTGTTTGATCACTTGCGGCTTGCGATTGTCGAACAGCTCAAAGTCTTCCTGCCGCAGATTTCCCACGGCGTTTCCATGCGAATTGCGCACGACCACGCGGACGAGGACAAGGTTGACGTTGACTTTGAAGGTGGTGAGCTCGTCGTGGGAGGTGATTTCCTGCGAAGGATTGCTCGCCGATTGCGAGGAAGCCGGGGCCGAGGCCGCGGAAGTTTGAGCTGAAGCGATGCTTAAGGCGATGACGGCAAACAGCAAGCACAGCAATGAGATGACAGCAGCATGACGTGCACGAAGCCGGAGGGTCAGTATCGACATCACTGAGCGAAACCCCAAACACGAAAGAGCGCGGCCGAGCAGCCGATTTCGAGGGGCAAGTATATCCGAGAAAGCTGGTCCGTCCTATGGAATCTTGCGCTTACCGGGCGAATAGAAAGTCGGCCGAGGGGAAATATTGGTTGACACGCAGCGAGTGTCTAGCAAGCCGGCGGGAGGCCGGCTCCATGTGTTCCTTCGACATCGTCTTGCATCTTTTCCGGGGACGGACGGCAGATCAGTGAGCGACAGAACGCAGGAAGAAATGCGTCTTATCGACGTTGGCGGGGACGGCCACGTCGAAGAAGCCTACCATCATTTCGTTGTAGGTCTGGTCGCCCCAAATGACGGCGCTGTTGGGATCGGGGTTGTGGAGGTTGTGGGAGGAGTTGTCGTACCAGGCGACGGCGCGAAGCTCAGTGCCGGCTTTGACGGGGCGAGGCCCGGCGAGACGGTAGCTGAGCTGCCAGAAGAAGTCGTAGTTCACGCGCAGCAGTACCTCGATGGAGTGGTCGGGCCGGACGAGTTGATATTCGAAGCGCTTACCGCGCAGGTGCATATGCGGGAAGAAGCTGAGCAAGGTAGCGTCGTTGGGCAAGGTGCCGTGGACCTCGACGCGATAGTTGTCGGTGTTGGGCAGGATGGGAACGGGGTCATGGTCGTTAGCCAGCTGCAGGGTTAGCACGCGTTGCCTTGGGGGGTGCTTTGAGAATACGAGGCCAACACTGGTCTGGTCTTGGGCGGCCTGGCCGTTGGCCGTGTAGTGCATCTGCAAGACGAGATCGGAGTTCGCGGGGATGAACTTGGCCATGTCATCGGGCCAGTGATCGGGCGAGCTGCCGGGAGCGTAGACGAGCAGCATGTCGCTGGTGGTTTCGTGGGCTTGATGACGAAGTTCCGGATCTTTGAGACTTGAGGCTGTGAAGGGTGTGTTGACCGGGGCGCCGCGCAGCCACTTGGAATCCGGCGGCCGGATGTAAACCACCGCATGATGCACGTGAGCGCGGCTGGAGGGGCGCACCTCGGACATCTGCACCCATTTGTCCTCGGCAAGGTTGGTGGGGATGATTTCGTAGGTGTATTCGACGTCGCCCTCGGCGGGGATGGCCCCCGGTTGGGGCATGGTGAGGACTAGATCGGGTGGGGTGATGTTCCAACCATCGGCGAAATGCGGGCCAGGCGGCGCGTCGTGTGGATCGCCTTCAGGCGCGTTGGCTTCGGCCCAGGCCACGAGGGTGGCGATCTGCTGTTCGCTGAGCGAAGGGTCGTCCGAGAAATGTCCGCAGCAAGGATCGGCGAACCAGGGTGGCATGATTCTGGCGCGTACTCTGTCCGCCATCTTGCGAGCCTGGAATCGGGTTTGCTTGTAGGTAACCAGAGGCATGGGACCGATCTCGCCGAGGCGGTGGCAGGTCTGGCAGTGGTCCTGGAGGATCGGGAGGACGTCGCGGTAGAAGGTTGGGGGAGCGGACCGCTTTTGGGGATTTTGAGGCGTACCGAAAGCAATCGCAAATAAGAGAACTGACGCCAGCCCTGCGGATACCGGACGAATCATGAGATCGACGTTAATGGACTCGGTCCTGCGATGACGTACTCCCACTGGCGGACGAGACTTCCAACAGACCCTTAGCGATTCCGATCAGTGCATCCACCTGCATCCCGGGTGCCCGCAGCTTGGCGGCCTCTGAAAGCGCACCCGCTAAGTCGCCCGTCTTCGCTTGCGCTCGCATGATTTCCAACTGTGCTGCCCCGAGCGCGTTGGAGCACTTGTACGGTCTGGAGTCGCGCGACGGTGGGCGGGTTTGTCGGCTGCGCCGCTGACCCGGACACAGCGGCAACGAGTGCCAAGTACACCCAACGCGACCGAGTTCTTCTAAGATGTCGATCTGACATTGCCATAACCTGGGGCGAGACGTCAGGTTCGGACGAATCCCCGCAAATCCTACTTCCCTGCCGCCCACGCCAGCCCATCCGCACTCGGACCTGCATCGATCAATTTTTTAACCTTCCAATCCGATGTACTTATCATCGCGACTTTGTGGCTGGCATCGCACGAAACATAGGCAGCATGGCCATCGGGTGGGATCAGGACTTCCTGCGGGGCGGCGGGGACGTCGAGGGTGTGGGCGACCGTCATTGTTTTGAGATCGACGACGGCGACCTGGTTTCCGGTGCGCAGGGCGATGACCAGCCAGCGGCCGTCGGGCGTGGGCGCCGTGCCGTATCCGGCAGCGGTGAGCTGGACCCACGTCTTCACTTTGTTGGTGGCGGTCTCGATGACGGCGAGTTGCGGCTTGCTTTGGTCGGAGGTGAAGACGAAGCGGTCGTCGACCGAGAGCGCGATGCGCTGGATGTGTGCCGACACCGGGATAACAGCGATGGTCTTGCGGCTTTCGAGGTCGAGAACGGACACCGTGCCGGGGCCGACGTTGGCAGTGTAGCCGCGGTGGCCGTCGCGGCTGATCGCGAGCATGTGCGACTCGGGCTGGCCGGTGGGAATGTTGCCGATGATCTTCAGCGTGTGCGGATCGATGACGGTGACCGACTGATCGAGTTCGGTGGTGACGTAGAGCAGACCGTCCTTGGGCCCGATCAGGGCGCAGTGCGGGCGCACGCCGTGGCCGAAGTCGACGTTGCCGGCAAGCTTGCGGGCGGCGAGATCGATGACGGCGAGTTTGCTGCCGTCGCTGCCCGGCAGGCCGACACCCGAGTCGCCGTAAATGGGGACGTAGGCGAAGCGGCCGTCGGGTGAGGCGATGAGTTCATGCCCGGTGACGCCGTTGACGTCGACCGTCGAGAGTTGCTGACCGGCTTTCGGGTCGATGAGGCTGACGGTGTGGTCCCCCTTGTTGGCGACCAGCAGGAGGGCGGTGCCGCTTTCGGCAGCGCGGGTTGGAGATGTTAGGACCATGGCGACGATGAGCACGAGCGGCGGCACAAGATGGAATCGCACGGCGGCTCCTGTTGAAATCAGGAAAACGAGTTTACCGCAAATTGGCTGGGGAACGTCGAGCTGAAGTCGAACGCGTCCGCTTCTTGGTAAAGTTGAAGCGGGCGAGGGCGGGGACGCCCCCGCGACAGCCGGCAGGATGCCGGCGCTACCTGGCACGGCACCGGCCATGCACAGGGAACGAGCTTAACTGCTGATGTGCGGCTGATGTGCGGCGAGACGACTTCGCGGTCATGCGTTTCACCGGACACGTCCACGCGAACCCTTGTCTCCCCAGCGGCGATCAGCAGCATGGTGGCGTCATCGTGAAGCTGGGAGTTGCAAAAGCGGTTGTACTCGGGAAAAAGGGGCGCTGGTTCTGCTTTCGATTTCCATCCGGGCGCAAGCCTGCTTCGTCTAGAGGTGCAGCAGTGGATGCGCGCGAGAAGAAGAATCGATCGGAGGCTCTATACTCGGTCGAGGGAGGATTCTTCATGAGATGTCCGGGCTACTGGGCGGTTGTATTGTGTGCAGTGTCGATGATGGCCGGGGCGCAGGAACATTCTCAGCACTCCGAGCATCCCGACGCCAGCGTTCAAGGGAAGATTGTCTCATTGGAAAAGCTCTGGAATCAGGCTTACAAGAGTGGAGACGCCAAGGCACTCGATGCCCTTCTGGACGACTCCATCGTGCTCATCAACGACGACGGTAGCGTGCAGAGCAAGAGCCAGTTTCTGGCTAGCGTGAAAGCGCCAAACGCCCAGGAGCAGCAGGTCGCACCTGAATCCATGAAGGTCTACGTGCACGGAGATGTCGCCATCGCCAGCGGCGTCTTGCGCGTGAAGGGAGTCCAGAAAGGGAGGATCTACGTGCGGCGGGAGAGCTACGTCGACACCTGGCTCCAGAAAGGCCCAACCTGGGTGTGCATCGCGACCAATGCGACGCCGATTACGTACTAGGGATCGGGCGATCGGATCATCGGGTGATCGGGCCATCGCGTGAATGGGCGATCGAGTTGCTGGCTTAGCGATTGCCTTTCGCGGTACGTTGAGAAGGCGCAAAGATCGCTAGCCATTCGTTCGCTTCGACCAGCAGTTCATTCAACAATTCCTGCTTCGCGATGCCGGACTCCGCCCACCGAAGTCCCCGATCGCACTAGGTGTTTCCCAAGAACTTGCGTTTCGGGTGAGTGTGGAAGGTGTTGGAACAGCCGACCATTCGCAGAGCAGACCTCTTGGTACAATCTCGCAGTTCTTCCGCCTTACCAGGTACTTCGCTCACAAGAACCCTTCCCGCACTGCGCGACGCCGTTATTTCCTATGGCCCGATCACCCGATTCGTTGCAACCCGCAGATCCTCTCCTGTCATCTGTTTCGGCTCGGCAAGGTTAAGCATGCCAAGGATCGTGGGAGAGATGTCACGTAACGACCCATTGGGCTTCAGAGTGAACTGTCCAGCGTTTTCGCTGACCACGATGAATGGGACGGGATTGGTGGTGTGGGCAGTGTGGGGGCCGCCGGTCGCGGGATCGATCATCTGCTCGGCATTGCCGTGGTCGGCGGTAATGAGCATGGCTCCGCCCTTGGCTTTGACAGCTTTCTCAATTTGGCCAAGGCAGGCGTCGACAGTTTCGACGGCCCTGATGGTGGGTTCGATCTTGCCCGAGTGGCCGACCATGTCGGCGTTGGCGAAGTTCACGATCATGACATCGAAGGTACCGTCTTCTACAGCTTTGACCACCCCTTGCGCGATGCCCGCGGCCGACATTTCCGGTTTCAGGTCGTAGGTGGCGACTTTCGGAGACGGAACCAGCAGGCGATCTTCACCCGGGAACGGCTGCTCGACTCCGCCGTTGAAGAAGTAGGTGACGTGGGCGTACTTCTCGGTTTCGGCAACCCGCAGGTTGCGGAGGTTGGTCTTACCCATGACGTTGGCGAGGATGTTGGCCATCGATTCAGGCGGGATGACCACAGGCAGCGTGAAGTTCTTGTCGTACTGCGTCATACAGACGTAATGGAGATTCTTGGGAACTCGGTCGCGCGGAATAGTGTTATCGAGATCGTCAGCGCCCGGGAGCTCACGGCCTGCCTGCACACTTAGGCCGCTGTTACGGGCAAGAGCGCGGGTGATCTGGCGAACGCGGTCGGCTCGGAAGTTGAAGCAGATACAGCAATCTTCGTCGCGGATGGTCGCCAGGGGCTCGCCTCTGTTGTCGACACAGACGAAGGGGATCACAAACTCGTCCGTAACTCCCTTGTTATAAGAATCTCTCATGCCCTGGACGGGGTCGACGTACCTGCCTCCCTCACCGTTTCCAAGAACCATCGCGTTGTAGGCTTTGGCAATGCGCTCCCAGCGGCGGTCGCGGTCCATGGCGTAGTAGCGGCCGTTGACGCTGGCAATCCTGCCGGAGTTGTACTCGCGCATTTTCTGCTGAAGCTGTCCGAGGTAGCCGGCGCCGTTGGTGGGGAGAGTGTCGCGGCCGTCCATGAAGGCGTGGACGAAGACGCGGTCGACACCTTGCTGCTTGGCCATTTTGAGCAACGCGTTGAGGTGGGCTTGCTGGGAGTGCACGCCGCCGTCGGAGACCAGGCCGAACAGATGCAGGCGACGGCCGCCGGTGCGGGCGTGCTTCATGGCGGCGACCAGGGTAGGGTCGGAGAAGAAGTCGCAATCGCCATTCTGGATCATCAGGTCGATGCGGGTGATGTCCATGTGAACGATGCGGCCGGCGCCGATGTTCAGGTGACCGACTTCGCTGTTGCCCATCTGGCCTTCGGGCAGCCCGACGAAGGGCCCGCTGGTGTGAATGAGCGTGTTGGGGTATTCGCGCAGCAGGCGGTCGTAGGTGGGCTTGCGGGCGAGGGCGATGGCGTTGGCTTCACGCTTGGGGCTGTAGCCCCATCCGTCGAGGATGATGAGGACGAGTGGTTTAGGACGCATTTCGCGGCTGGCTCCTGGATATTCGCTTTCAGCTCTCGGCTTTCAGCATCATCACATGCTTGCAACACTGAAACCGAAAACAGAAGTTACTGCTTGTCAGTAGGCGGCTTTGGCGTAGCGGACTTCCCTTTCGCGTCGTCGGCCATTGCGGCGGCGCGCTCCATCACTTTATCCATCAGCGCCTGAAGGCGAGGCGAGGCGGCTTGCATGGACTCCATGGTCATCGCCGGCATTTCGCGCACCAGTTTCTGGCCGGTGGGCGTTGAGTAGAACGCGGTCATCACGTCAACGTCGTTCTTGTTCAGATGTTTCTGGTAGATCGGAATCATGTCGTCGATCATGCCGTCGACGGGAAGGTCCTGCATGATTTCGCTGGTGAATTGGTCGAGCCGCGCCAAGTCTTTTGGGCTGAGACGCGGTGTTCGTCTTGCCAGGTTGTCATGGACGATCTTGCGCTGTTGCTGAGCGATCGACTCCATCACTTGCGACACTTGTTCCCGCACGTGCATGAGATCAAAGAGGGCCTTCATGTCTTCGCTGGAAGCGGGAGTCGTGGCCGCGGGTGTGCTATCAACGGAAGATTGAGCGACGGCAAAGGACACCGCCAAAGCAATGACCAAGAGAGTGCCCGGCCAAAATCTGTTCACACGTACCTCCGGCAACATCCATCTTGAGCCAAGGCACAGGCTGCTTTCAATTTTTGGCTGGCTCGGTCTTCAGTCCCCTGCCTTTTTTCTGCTGTTCCTCGCGGGCCATGTCATCAATTTGCGTTTCGATTTTTTGGTTGATCGCGCTCATTTTCTTGCGCGCAATCTCCCCGCCGGCTTCCATCGACTCCGACATGATGGCAGGCGTTTCCTTTTGCAATTTTTGCCCTGCGGGTGAGGCGTAAAAAGCGAGGATCGCGTTCAGATCGGACTTGGTCAGGTGGCGTTGATAAATCGGCACAATCGCTTCCACAAACTCGTCAGGAGAGAAGTTCTTGAAGATGGAGTCGGCGAGAGCGTCGACGCGCGTCAACTGTTCCGGTGTGGCATCGGGAATTCTCTGTTTGAACCCCTCCTCGGCGCTCACTCGGGCTTGTCTCGCCATACCCGCAAGCACTTGTTCGACGCGGCTTTTCGCTTGCGTCACCTCGAGAAACTTCATCACGTCTTCGCGAGTGGCGGGAGCGTCAGCCGCAGTTTGCGCTTCCAGGTTTGGCAACGTTACGAGTAGAAGACCCGCGGCGATTGAAAGCTTCCAAGACATACTTATTTTCCTTCCAGAGAGCTCAGATAAGGAACCCTCGCTCCCGTAGCAGGGTGTTTCCGGCAACAGAAGCAGCGAGCGATTTCATCATGAACTCACTGCGCAAAGCGCTTGTCCTCAGGGCCTGCCGCCACATTTTTCGCGGGTCCGGGCGGCACGGCTAAAAGCCGTGTCCTACCCAAAAACCATTGCTGAGATAGCTAGCCTTTGTAGTTCAGGGCCTTGATCCCCAGGAAGCGCGCACTTGTTCCCAGTTCTTCCTCGATGCGCAACAATTGATTGTACTTGGCGATACGGTCGGTCCGGGAGGCGGAACCCGTTTTGATCTGGCCGGCGCCGGTGGCAACCGCGAGATCGGCGATGAAAGTGTCTTCGCTTTCGCCGGAACGGTGCGAAATGATCGAGGTATAGCCGTTGCGGCGGGCGAGGTCGATGGCGTCGAGCGTCTCGCTGACCGTACCGATCTGGTTGACCTTGATCAGGATCGAGTTGGCGATGCCCTTGTCAATGCCTTCCTGCAGCCGCTCGGTGTTGGTCACGAAGAGGTCGTCGCCAACGAGTTGGATCTTCTTGCCGACCAATTCGGTGAGTCTGGTCCAGCCCTCCCAGTCATCTTCGGCGAGGCCATCCTCGATGGAGACGATAGGATAGTCGTTGGCCCATTTAGCCCAGAAACGGGCCATGTCTTCGGAGCTGCGGCTGGATTTGTCGGATTTCTTGAAGACGTACTTACCGTCCTGGTAGAACTCGCTGGCGGCGGGGTCGAGGGCGATGGCGATTTCTTCGCCGGGTTTGTAGCCAGCCTGTTGGATGGCTTCGAGAACCACTTCGATGGCTTCCACGTTCGATTTTACCGAGGGGGCGAAGCCGCCTTCGTCGCCCACAGCAGTGTTGTAGCCGCGCTTCTTCAGAACGCTTTTTAGGGTGTGGAATACTTCAACACCCCAGCGGAGGGCATCGGAAAAGGTGGGTGCCCCGACGGGCATGACCATGAACTCTTGGAAGTCGACGTTGTTGTCGGCGTGGGCTCCTCCGTTGAGGATGTTCATCATGGGCGTGGGAAGAACGTTGGCGCCGGCGCCTCCGAGGTAGCGGTAGAGCGGGAGTCCGTATTCGGCAGCGGCGGCGCGGGCAACCGCCATGGAGACGGCGAGGATGGCGTTGGCTCCCAGGCGGCCCTTGTTCTCGGTTCCGTCGAGTTCGATCATTTTCGCGTCGATGGCGCGCTGGTCGGAGGCGTCCCAGTTCGCGAGGGCGTCGGCAATCTCGGTGTTCACGTTTTCGACCGCCTTGAGGACACCTTTGCCTTTGTAGCGATCGGTATCGTCATCGCGGAGCTCGACGGCTTCATGTTCGCCGGTGGAAGCGCCGCTGGGAACGATGGCGCGGCCAACTTTGCCGGAATTGAGCGACACTTCTGCTTCTACTGTGGGATTTCCGCGGGAGTCCAGTACCTCGCGCGCATGTACATCTCCGATATTCGTCATCGATATGAGTCCATCCTTCAAAGTAAGCCGTGCCTCATCCTCAACACGGACGGTGGGATGATCAGGCTCGAAAGTAAGGCGCCGGCCCGTGAGATGGCCGACTCCGGTATAGGTCTTGCCCAATGCTTGGTCTCCGGAACTTGGGATTATATCGGATGGCAGGGTCTGGGAATGTGAGGGCGGGCAGAGGCATATCACGGAAAAGGCAGAGGCCTTCAAGGGCAAAGGACGCGAAGAAAGGCCAAAGAAAATAGTTCCCGGCCCACGCGACAAATTGTTTGGGCCGGGGTTGACGTGGGTCAGGCGCGCTTGAGCTTGTGAGCGGTGGGATGTTTGGGCTCGTAAAGGCCGAGTTCAGCACCGCCGGGGAGTTTGAGGGCGGTGACCAGTCCCCAACCGGCGTCTTCTACGGGGCGTAGGAGCTCGACACCTTTGGTACTCAACTCTTTAACGGTGGCCTGGATGTCGTCGCACATGAGGTACAGCTCGAGGTGCGCCGCACCCTCGGTGGGATGGACGGCCAGCTCGGCGGGTGGAGCGGCAAAGATGAGCCAGCCGTGTCCGGCGTCGACGCTGGGGAGCTTGAGGATGTCGCGGAA
This sequence comes from Terriglobales bacterium, assembly GCA_035567435.1. Classification (GTDB taxonomy): domain Bacteria; phylum Acidobacteriota; class Terriglobia; order Terriglobales; family Acidobacteriaceae; genus Gp1-AA133. The sequence goes on from DATMPS010000115.1 coordinate 13,726, forward strand.
GAGAACGCGGACGGCATCGGCGTCCTGCGAATAGATGAGGGTATGGATGCCGTTGATCATGGGGTACCTCCGCGGAGCATCGTAGAGCGAGTCGGGAGGAGGGGCAAGGTCGAAAGATGCCCGGCGAGCACTGGCCTTTCATGGCAGCAGTGCCCGCTCCACACGTGTCTCTCGTGGTTCGTTTTTCCTTTCGTGGGTTGTTGATGGTTTGCACTTGTTTTACAGTCAGTTAATAGATGCTCGATTACACGGAAACCCTGAAAGTGGGTGCGCGTGCGCCGGAGTTTTCGTTGGAGGCAGCGAACCGGGACGGGATCCTGACGCTTTCGGGATTCTTGCGTCGAGGATTGCTGATTGTGGATTTCCTGCGGGGGACGTGGTGACCGAACTGCGTTCAGCGCATGGCTCGGGTCGAGTCGATCAAAGACGAGATCACGCAGGCAGGCGCGGAACTGGCGTTTATCGCGGCCGAGAAGCGGGACGGAGTGTTCAAGCCGGCGAAGTATCTGGTGAAGCATCCGTGTTCGTTTCCGTTCTTGCTGGATGAAGACCGGGTCGTGACCAAGGCTTACGGGTTGTACCACTGGTTCGGGATGGACGCGCTGAACATTGCCCACCCGGCGACGCTGGTGATCGATCGGGAACGCTATGTGAGCTACCTCTATCGCGGAGAGAATCAGCATGACCGGGCGCCGCTCGAAGACGTACTGGAGGCGGCGAAGAAAGCAGGATGAACCGAATGTCGAGCTGCTTGCGGGTTTCGAGTTTCGAGTTTTAGGCGTTCGAGGGCAGGAGGAGTTATGAAGAAATGGATCGGGGTTTTCGGAACACTTTTGCTCACGGGGGCGATGTGGGCGCAGACGACAGCAACGGTTCCGGAAGGAACAGCGTTACGGGTCAGGTTGGAGACGACCATCTCGACCTTCAGCAGCAAAGTGGGGGATCCGTTTCAGGGGAAGATTTCCGAAGCGGTAGTGGTGGATCGCAAGACGGTGATTCCCGCGGGCGCGATGGTGGAAGGGCGCGTCACCAAACTGAACGAGCCCCGGCGGATTAAGGGCAAACCGACCATCGTCCTCTTTCCCGAGAACGTGGTCATGCCGGATGGACAGCGGCACATGTTGAACGCCGTGCTGGTGGATACGGACATCAAAGGGACCGATGTGAATCAGGAAGGGCAGTTCAAGGGCGCGGGCCATGATCGTCGCGATCAGATCGAAGTGGGCGGCGGGACAGGCGCGGGAATGCTGGTTGGTGGATTGATCGGCGGCGGGCCCGGATTGCTCATCGGGGGTGCGATTGGCGCAAGCGCCACGACAACCCATTGGCTGGTCCAGAGACGTTCGGCGGTATTGCCTTCGGGAACACAGCTAGTTCTGGAATTGAGCCGTCCAATGACGATGTCGACGACGACGGCTGGGGCGGGGCAGTAGAAACGCAGGTCTTGGGTCTTAGGTGTCAGGTCTTAGGCTTGGCCCGGAGTTCTGCTTCGGGCTTTCTTTGTTTCCGCGAAGAGCGCGTGGAGCGGCCTCGGTTGGGTGGCGACCAGGTTGTCTGTTCTCGACCATCCCGGCCTTAAACGTGGACCGCCGGCCACTGATCACAGCCACTGCCTGCTGCCTCTCAGTACATCGACATCAGCTCGGATTCTTCGAGGAGGTGGAGTTCGATCCAGCCTTCCAGCGGCAGCGCGTCGACCGGGAGGCGATTTTGCCAGAGGCTGAGGCGCAGGCGGAGACGGGTAGAAGCGGAATCCTGTTCGGGGAGCGCGGCGCGGGGGACCGGCGTGGCAGCGAGCCAGGCTAACGGGACCCGAAACTCGAAGTTGCGAAGCAAGGCCAATTTGGCCGCGCCATCGCCGGGACGTTCCGACGATTGCAGTGGGGATTCTTCGTTAGCGGCGCCGACTTTCCAGCTCTGGATCTTGCCTGCTTCGACTACCGCATCAAGGCGCAAGGCGCGGCGCGGATGCGGGCTCGAGTCAGTCCACGATTCAAGATTGGCCACCAATTCGAAGTGCGTCGAAGGGATCTTGCCCTTAAAATCCAGGCGGGCATAGACATTCGCCTGGTCGATGCCGGCGTGCACCGAATCCAGAAGGAATTGTTTGCCGTGCATGGCGCCAGCGCGATGATCGGCAGTGTAGATGGCGGCGCCCATCCACTCGAAGTAACGGATCATGTCGCCTGCAATGCGTGGGTGAATGTAGGCAGTCTGCGGAGTGAACGAAGGGCGGGCGATGACACCGGAAATCGGCTGGGCCAGGTAGTCCGGAGGGGTGGCGCCCAGCGCTTGGTAGACGTTGGAGAGGTGCTTGCGGTAGAGCTCGTCGAAGTCTCGGTCATTGGCGGAGTGGTGCTCGGGACCGTACCACCAGTTCCAATCGCTACCTTCGGCGATCAGCAGTTCTTCGTAGGCCAGTTTGCACTGGGCTTCAGTCGCCTGAGGTGCGTTCTGCTCATAGAAGCTGCGGGCCTGGGACAGGCAGTCCCAGGCGCGATTGTCTTCGGACGCGCCGATCCAGACGTTGAAGTTGGCCGAGATCCAGGAGCCCGGTGTGACAGAGTGGAGAGGATTAAAATCACGGTGACGGGAGATGGCTTCGGAAATGGTGAGGGCTTCGATACCGGGCGTGTTTTGCAGCCCTTCGTAGAAGCGGCGGAGAAATTCCCGCCCGGATTGGGGGTAATATTCCCAAGCGTTTTCGCCGTCAAGGATGATAGAGACGACTGCGTCCCGCCCCGTGTTCAGAACCGGTTGGGCAGCTGTCTGAATGTTTTGGATGAGATGCTGGGCGGCCTCCTTGGGGGGCATTCCGGAGTAGACGAAGCCGATCAGGTCCGAGATGGTGTGATCGCGGAACACGAAGTGCATCGCGGTCTGGCCGTTTTCGTAGCGGTGGATGGTGTAGAGCTTCTCGGCGAGGTGGGTGGGCAAACGGCCTTCGCCGTCGCGCCAGAAGACCAGTCCTGTGCTGCGGCCAAGAACACCTTCATCGGTGGCCATCCACTTAACGCCGAGGTTGTGGGCGATCGAGATGGTTTCTTCAGAGACGCTGCCTTCGGATGGCCAGACGCCTTTGGGGCGGATCCCAAAGATCTGCTCGTGAAGGTCGAGGCCGCGGAGGATCTGGTCGCGGGCGTCCTCGGGATGGCGGAAGCGGTTCTGGGGCAGGGGCAGACCCGGCGAGGAAACGGCACCCATATTGGTGTCGCATAACAGGGGCAGGATGGGATGGTAGAAGGGCGACGTCGAGATCTCGATGAAGCCCTTTTGGGCAGCCGCAGCGTGCGCGGGAAGAACCTGCCCGAGCACTTCCTTTTCCCGCTTGATGATGAAGCGCTGATCTTCCAGGGAATAGTTGCGTTCCTTGCGAACCAATTCGGCCAGGTCGCGGTCTGCTAGGAAAAATTCGTCGAACCAGGCGACTTGGGAGAGGACCTGGAGGTCGGTGAGGTCCTGGGCCTGGAAGAATTTTTCGGCGCGCTCGGGAGAATCGCCCGCGCTGCGGAAACGATCCCACAACTCGCGGTAACGCGGGTAACGGCCGATCAGATTGACGGGGTTCGCCTGGAACAGGTACTGCAGGGCGAAGCGGCGCTCGTCGAGGGAAAGGTCGCGGGCAGGACGGGCGGCAACCTGTAGGAACGGGTCCTGGGCGGTCCCAGCGACGTAATCCTGGATCTGAGTGATGAGCGAGGGAACGAGATTGAAGTTCTGGTGCACACGGGGAAATTCGTCGAGCAAGCGCACCATGCCGTAATAGTCTTTGAGCGCGTGCAGGCGGACCCAGGGCAGGCGGTACTCGCTGGTGACCAGGTCCTTATAGAAGGGCTGGTGCTGGTGCCAGAGAAGGATTACACGCAGAACGGGCATAACGTGAGAGTTTGTTCAGAATCCGGGCTCCAATTTGGAGCCAGCAGTCTAGCATGCAGGTGGGGAGCAAAAGGTCGGTCAGTTGGATACACTAAGGTGCGCATCTAAGGCAGGCTGCGCGAAGGTGTGCCGGAACTGCTTTAGGGGGCCGAGAGGCGCATTCCCTGGCAAGTATCGGCGGCATGCTTGAAGGCATGCCCCGCTACGAAGCGCCGACGCGAAACATTCGTACAAACATTCATACTGGAACCAGAGCCAAGCATTCGTACGATGTAGTGATCCAAAGCTAGGATCCACGAGAATCTATGAGCCAATCAACTGAGACTGCTACTACAACGGTCCGTCCCGACGTTTCGTTGCTTACCGCGAACGACCTTTACCTGTTTAACGAGGGCAGCCACTATCGAATGCACGAGAAGATGGGCGCGCATCTGATAAATGCGGTCGGCGAGGTGGGTACTTGTTTCAGTGTGTGGGCTCCGAACGCGCGGTCGGTGTCGGTGATTGGGAGCTTTAACCAGTGGAGTCCGAAGACACATCGCTTGCATTCGCGTGGAAATTCAGGGATTTGGGAAGGCTTCGTTCCAGGCGTCAGCCAAGGGGCGCTGTACAAGTTTCACATCGAATCGCACCACCATGGGCATCGCATCGATAAGACGGATCCGTTCGGATTTTTCCAGGAAAAGCCGCCGCGCACCGCGTCGGTGGTCTGGGACCTCGATTACACGTGGAGTGACCGGGAGTGGATGGAGAGGCGGGGCGCGCAAAATTCAGTGAAGGCGCCGGTTTCGATTTACGAGGTTCATTGCGGGTCGTGGATGCGGGTGTCCGAAGAACACAACCGGCCATTCAGTTATCGCGAGATGGCTCCGAAGCTGGCTGAATATGTGAACCACATGGGGTTCACGCACGTGGAGTTTCTGCCGATCATGGAGCATCCGTTTTACGGGTCCTGGGGCTATCAGACGACGGGATATTTTGCCCCGACTTCGCGCTTCGGGACACCGCAGGACTTCATGTTTCTGGTGGACTATCTGCACCAACATGGGATCGGAGTAATCCTCGACTGGGTGCCGTCGCATTTCCCTGCTGACGGGCACGGCCTTGCCTATTTTGACGGGACCCACCTGTTCGAGCACTCGGATTCGCGGCAGGGTTTCCATCCCGACTGGAAAACCCACATCTTCAACTACGGGCGAGCGGAGGTGCGTAGCTTCCTGATGTCGAGTGCGATGTTCTGGCTGGACAAGTATCACGCGGACGGACTGCGGGTGGACGCAGTGGCGTCCATGTTGTATCTGGACTACTCGCGCAAAGAGGGCGAGTGGATTCCGAACCAGTACGGCGGACGAGAGAACCTGGAGGCGATCGACTTCCTACGACGATTTAACGAGGAAGTCTACAAGGAGCATCCGGATATTGTGACGATTGCCGAGGAGTCGACCGCGTGGCCGATGGTGTCGCGGCCTGTGTACGTGGGCGGACTAGGCTTCGGCATGAAATGGGACATGGGGTGGATGCACGACACGTTGAAGTATTTTTCGAACGATCCCATCCACCGGCAATACCACCACAACCTGCTGACGTTCCGCATGCTGTACGGGTTCACGGAGAACTTTGTGTTGCCCCTGTCACATGACGAGGTAGTCCATGGCAAGGGTTCCCTGCTGAACAAGATGCCCGGGGATGAGTGGCAAAAATTCGCGAACCTGCGGTCGCTGTTTGGATACATGTACGCCCAGCCCGGAAAGAAGCTTTTGTTTATGGGCGACGAGTTTGGCCAGGGGAACGAATGGTCGCATGATCGGTCGCTCGATTGGTGGTTGCTGCAGTTTTCGGTCCACCGCGGGCTGCAGAATTGGGTGCGGGATTTGAATCATTTGTTCCGCAATGAAAAAGCCCTGCACGAACTGGACAGTGAACCGGCGGGATTCGAGTGGGTGGACTGCAATGACGCGCCCATGAGCGTGATCGCGCTGCTGCGCAAGGGAAAGTCTCCGAAAGACGTGATGCTCGTGGCCTGCAACTTCACTCCTGTGCCGCACGAGAAGTACCGGGTGGGCGTTCCCTCGGGCGGGTGGTGGAAAGAGGTGCTGAACAGCGATGGCGGCGAATATGCCGGCAGCGGGATGGGCAATGGTGGTGGAGCTATGGCCGAGGCTGTGAAGCAGCACGGGCGTCCGTTTTCTCTGGAACTGACTCTGCCTCCCTTGGCCATCGTGTTCTTCAGACCGGAGTGAAGACCGCCAGGAAGGGCACGAAGGCCGACACTCAGGACACCGATGAGACAAGTCATTCCCCTGCGGCGTGACGGTAATCACGGGAAAGCGTTCTACTTCAAGATGCGCGGAAACAGGTAGACGCCGAGAGCGATGCTGGCGAGGACCGAACCCAGCGGAATGAGGCGGGCGGGAGGCAAAGGAGCGGGGCGGCTGAAGCGCCGTGCCAGCAGGACCTCCACCTCGTCGACCAACTTCGTCACCGGCGCGCCTTTCGCAAAGGCCAGGTCTACGGCTTCGGGTGGAGTTTCCACGGCCTGTTTCGAACCAGACACCAGAACAACGGGCAGTTCCGGACGCAGGCGCTTGAGCCGCGCGGCCAGCTCAGCTCCGGTCATCCCGGGCATCTCGAAGTCCGTGACGACAGCGTCAATCTTGCTGGTCAGAAAGAGCTTAAGAGCTTGGGGACCGTTGGCAGCCAGGGTGACTTCGAAACCGTGGGTGCTCAACACATTCTTGTAGAGTTGACGGAAGGAAGAATCGTCGTCGACGCAAAGAAGTCTACGCTTCGCCATGGGGATGGGCCTTTTGTCTTTTAACTTTTGACTGGTGGCAACGGCTTGCGTAACTCGCCACTCGCGTGGCCGCATGCGAATGGCCAAACGTTCAGCTAGTCAGCAGAACAACTTACGGGCTGCTGTGGAGAAATGGGGATGTAGTTGGATCACTCCAGTTGGAAGAAATGTTCCAACGGTTCGGCCTTCGACGACCAAGTCGTCGACCCCTGGTCTGACCCTGGGGAGCACTGGTTAAAGGTTTTCCGCATGCTAGACTCGGCTTAGTCTTTACCGATCAGCCACCATGCGGATTCTTACCCGCTATATTCTGCGCGAAGTGGTGTCGCACGCGGCCATCGGCGTCGTGATCTTTACCTTCGTTCTGTTCACCAAAGATCTGGGACGGATTCTGGAGCTGGTGGTCCGCAATAGCGCGCCGGTTTCGAGCGTGGTGGAAGTGGTATTCCTCATTCTTCCGGTGACGCTGACCATCACCATCCCGGCGGGGGTGCTGGTTGGCATCCTGATCGGACTGAGCCGGCTGGCCGCGGACAGCGAAATCACGGCCATGCGCGCGAGCGGGCTTGGGGTGTGGAACTTCCTGCGCATCCTTTCCATCTTTGTTCTGGCAACTTGGCTGATCGCGCTGGTCAACGCCATGTACATCGCGCCGCAATCGCAGGCGGCGCTGGGACGTCTGCAGGACCGGCTGAAAACAGCGCAGGCCTCGTTCGAAGTACAGCCACGAGTGTTCTACGAAGGTTTCCCAAAGATCGTACTGTACGTGCAGGACGTGCGCAGCGGGCAACGGGCAGCGGTGTGGAAAGGGGTGTTTCTGGCGGACATCAGCGCGCCCGGTTCGCCACGGATCTGGCAGGCGGAACAGGGGGTGCTGGTGAGCGAAGGCCCAACCACACTGCACCTGCACCTGGTGAATGGGTCCACCCACGAAATCGACGCGAAGGCGCCGGAGCATTACCAGATTTCGAGCTTCCAGCAGACCGATATTCCGATCGAAGTGCCAGCCGCGGACAAGGGGCAGGATACCGAGCCTTTGCCGGTGGGAGAAATGGACTCGGCGACCCTGCTGCAGCAGGCAAGCAAGGCGGCGCCCGAGTCAGCGCGCTGGTATCTGATCGAATTCCACCGCCGGCTGGCACTGCCCACGGCATGCGTGGTGCTGGCGCTGGTAGGGATTCCGCTGGGATTGTCGTCGAAGAAGGGCGGGAAGTCGTCGGGATTCGTGCTCACGATCGGGCTTGTGTTTACCTACTACTCTGCTTCGTTGATCGGCGTCTCTCTGGCGCGGCAAGGCCGGGTGGGGCCGGGGATCGGGGTGTGGCTCGCCGACTTCGTATTCTTGATGGGCGGGCTGTTTTTGCTGTGGCGGGCTGAACGGCGACCATTGGAAATCGGGCAGTGGCTTTCGGTGCGGAATCCGTTTCGCAGGCCCGAAGAAGCGAACGGTAAAACGACCAGCGTCCCGGGCAAAACCGCGATGGCATTCGAGCGGGCTTCTTCGCGGCGCAGAGTTTCGGGCCTGGACTTCCCGACGATTCTCGACGACTACGTGCTGCGCGACTTCTTCGTTTACCTGGGAATGATCCTGGCAACGTTCCTGATTCTGCTGCTGGTGTTCACGCTGTTCGAGTTGCTGAGCGACATCCTGCGCAACAGGATCTCGTGGTGGGTGGTGGGAGAATACCTGGTCAACGTGTCTCCGTATTTCCTCTACAACATACTGCAGTACGGCGTGCTGCTCGCGGTGCTGATCACGTTCGGATTGATGGAACGGTCCAACGAAATCACCGCCATCAAGGCAACCGGGATCAGCATTTACCGCGTGATTGTACCGGTGCTGGTGATTTCGTCGGGGTTAGCGGCCAGCCTGTTCTTCTTTGACCAGTTCTATCTACCCCATGCCAACAAGCGGCAGGACGCGCTGCGCAACCAGATCAAGGGGAAACCGGCGCAGACCTTCCTACGCCCGGACCGGAAATGGATTTTCGGGGAACACTCGAACATTTACTACTACCAGTTCTTTGATGTGGACAAGAACCAGTTCGCTGACGTCTCGGTATTCCAGTTCGATCCCAAGACCTTTGGGATCACGCGGCGGGTGAATGCAGAACGGGCGCATTGGTCCGAAGCCACGCAGCGGTGGATTTTCGAGCAAGGCTGGCAACGGGATTTCCGCGGGGAGGCGTTCGAGGGCTACCGGCCGTTTGACGTGACGACTTTCCCGCAATTCAGCGAGCCGCCGACGTATTTCAAGAAGGAGGTGTGGCAATCCTCGGAAATGAACTGCGAGGAACTGCGCCGTTACATCCACGACCTGCAACAGAGCGGATTCGACGTGGTGCGATTGAAGGTTCAGATGCAGAAGAAATTCGCGTTTCCCATGGTGACGCTGGTCATGGCGGTTCTCGCGATTCCCTTCTCCCTCACCGCAGGAAAGCGGGGCGCGATCACGGGAGTGGCGGTAGCAGTTGGGATCGCCGTGGTGTACGAGACGATGTCGCGGTTGTTTGAAGCCATGGGGAATTTGAGCCAGTTACCCCCGGCGCTGGCGGCGTGGTCGCCGGACCTGATCTTTGCCCTGGTGGGGGGTTACCTGATCCTGCGCGTGCCGAGCTAACCAGGAGCGCGGGCGAGAACGACCTCGCCCACAGACCGGCCAGATGTCGGTGGCAGAAAACGAGTTCCGAGCCTAACGGGCGGCAACGCCGTAAGGAGCCAGTGGAGCAGCGAGTTGCGGCAGCGGGTTTAAGGTGCCGGTGTTGTAGACCAGGGAGAATGTGGACACCGTGCTCGCGCCGTTGTTGGAAGTGAACACCCAGTAGTTGCCATTCGTGCTGCCGTCAGAACGGACTGCAATGGCGACGGGACCAGCACCGGTCGAAGCGGTTCCGGTGGTGAGGGCAACCGGACTCAGGACACCGGTGACGTGATTGATCAAGTATCCCAAGACCTCGTTACCCTGATTGGCTACCACAAAGAGAAATTTCGCGGGGGAGTCGGAAGTCATGGCAATTGGACCATTGCCGGTCGTGGCAATCACCGGAGTGGTCGTGCCCACGGTGGTAATCGATGACAGGCTGCCGTCGGAATTAATGATGAACTCGTAGATGTCGTTGGAGGCGGCGTTGGCCACGTACAGGAAATTTCCCGTGGGCGGTGAGAACACCGAATTGGGTGCGCTTCCGACGACGACGGTCTGATTGGGGACGGAGGACAGAGCGCCGGTGGTACTGTCAAAAGAGAACCCCAAGACGCAGCCGTTGGTCCGATCGGTCACGTAGACAAAGTTTCCCTGATTGCTCACCGCCACGGCACTGGGCAGAGGCTGGGCGGCTTTGACAGGCAGGGGCGGCGAGGTTTCCAGGAGAGGGAAAGGAGAATTCGGTACCGCCGTAAGCGCGCCTCCGGACCCGATCGAGAAGACTGACAGGTTGCCGGCGATGTTGAGGGTGGGATCGGTATTGCTGACGAATACGCCTTCGTTGGCTACGAAGAGAAAGTGGGCAGCCGGATCCATGGCCAGGGCTACGGGACGAGTGGCATTGCCAGGCGTACTGTACACCTTGGTGGTAGCTTGAGCCGCAGCTAACGACCCGTCTTTGTTCACGGTGAAAGTGGAAATGTCGTCCGAGCCAGTATTAGCTGTGTAGGCGAAGGTCTGCGTGGGATTAAAAAGCAAGGCGCTGGGTTGCGTACCGGTGTTGGCGCTCTTGCCGACCGGGGTAAGCTGGCCGGTGCTTGAGCTGAGGGTCCCTTTGCTGAGGTCGATCGAATAAGCCGTGACGGTGCCCGGATCGGTGCCCTGACTTGCCAAATAGAGAAACGCGGACTTACTGGAGGAGCCCCCACAGCTCAAAAAGAACACGAGCAACCACAGCACCGCGACACACCGAAGCCAGCCAGACCTGATCGACATTCCATCTCCTGTTGGGTATCTCAGGATCGCAAAAGCCCACGCGGGCCGCGCGCGATCCAATTTTGAGGGCTTTCTTACCTCCATTGGTGTATCAGGAAATTCCCGGAAGAGCAAACTGGCGCAAAGACTTATTGGAGTCGGAAGCAGGGCGCAGAGTTGCCTGACCGACCAAATCACGGAGTTGCAGTTCGCGGGCCAGGGGCGGTCGGGCGGGGCCTGACAGAAGACCTGAGAAGTTCCGGTCCACAGTTGCCTTCGGGTCGTTCTATGACGGCTGGACGGCCGTTCGTTCCGGAGACTTGGCAGACACTTCAGCGGTGAGTTCAAAATCCAAAGGCAGGCGGATTTCAACCATCAAACCACCTTCGGGGCGATTGGCCGCCCGGACAGTACCGCCGTGAAGGCGTACGGCGCGTTCGGTAATCGCCAGCCCCAAGCCGACGCCGCCGGTTTGGCGTCCGCGGGCGTCGTCCAGACGATAGAAGGGGCGGAACAGCTTGTCGAGAGATTCCTGCGGGACACCGGGCCCGCGATCGGTCACGCGAACCACGGCTTCGTCCTTGCCACCACGAGACTCTCGCGCAAGACGAATCTCAACTTCCGTGCGCTCGGGGGTGTGCCGCATGGCATTGCGGACGACATTTTCCACCGCGCTGTGCAGGAGCGAGGGACTGCCTAAGACCGTGGCATCGTCCTGAATCACGCAACGAACCCGACATTGGCGACTCTGGGCTTCGAAGTCGGCGTCCTTGCCGATGTCGAGCACCAGCTCTTCGAGGGCGATGGGGGTGCGACCGACGGCGTCCTCTCCACCCTCGAGGCGAGCCAGAGTCAACAAGCGGCCAATGAGTTCGTTGAGACGGTTGGCCTCCAGTTCCATGCGTTCGAGCACGCTGTGAGCATCAGGTCCGGTGCGCTGCCACGCCAGTCCCAGGGCAACGCTCAGTCGAGCAAGGGGGGAGCGTAGTTCATGCGAGATATCGTTGAGCAGGCGAGATTGCGCGTTAACCAAGTCCTGGAGGCGTTGGGCCATGGTGTTGAAGTCGCGCACGAGTTGCGCGATTTCGTCGCGGCGGCGACCTGGGGGCGCTTCCGCGCGGGCGCTGAGATCTCCCGCTGCCAGTTGCTGAGTCGCGGCCCGCAAGCGGCCCACGTCTGAGGTCAAGTATCGTGCCAACAAATAGCAGACAATACCCGAGACCAGAACCGCCAGAGCCAGGACGAAAAGGCCAGTGCCGGGAGGCTTTTGGCGAAGCAGAGGAAGCCAAGGACGAGGAGGAATTTCGGCGACCATAACGTAACGATGGCCGTCCGCAGCGGCTATCCCATGGGTCACAAAGCGACGGCTTGAGAAACGCTGCGCCCAGCCGATGGTCTGAGGCTCGAGGCCACTACTAAGTCTGTGTGCCCATGCCGGCACAGTGCGGCCGGCCAGTTCCCTACCCTGGTCGTCGAACAAGAAGGCCTGAAACTTGAAGGTCGTGCTGAGTTGATCGATCTGTTTGTCGAGTACCGGTGCCCCTCCCGTTTCATAGGCGTCCACCAATTGCTGCGCTGTGTGCTCCTTGATGTACTCCCAGAATGGGGACTCGGTCTGGGGACGAAAAACAACGGTCGCGATGACGACCAAAGCGACGATCAGGGCCTGCGCTAGCCAGAAGGACAGGAAGATTTTGAGAAACAGGCTTTTCATCGAGAGCCGCTCTTTGCCGCCTCGCGGGGCCTGGCAAGAATATAACCCACACCGCGCACCGTCTTGATGTGTTCTTCGTCGCCGTTCAAGTCGCCCAGCTTCTTGCGAACCTTGCTGACGTGCATGTCGATGCTGCGGTCGAAGGGCGAGAACTTGCGACTGAGGACGGCACTGACCAGCTGTTCCCGGGTGACGACCCGGCCCGCCTCGTGCAGCAAGACCTCGAGCAGATTGAATTCTACCGAGGTCAGCTCAACCGGTTCCCCAGCGTGGCGCACGGTCCGGGTGGCGGGATCGAGCTCGATGTCGCCGACGCGAAGGATTTCAGGGGGCCGCGGCGAGCCGAGAGATTTGGGGTCGGCAGCGCTGCGGCGCAGGATCGCGCGGATGCGGGCCACGAGCTCGCGGGGATTGAAGGGCTTGGGGAGATAGTCGTCGGCGCCGATTTCAAGGCCGACGATCCGGTCGACATCCTCGCCGCGCGCGGTGAGCAGGAGGACCGGGATGCGCGAGGTAGCGCGCAAACGCCGCAAAACATCGAACCCGCTCATACCGGGCAGCATCACATCGAGGACAACCAGCAGGTAGTGACCGGCGGAGGCGCGCTGCAGACCGGTCTCCCCGTCGTGAACAGATTCGACGCGGAAGCCTTCGGCAGCCAAGTATTCGGTCACGAGGCTGCAGAGCTCGAAGTCGTCGTCGATGATCAGAATGCGGTCCATCGCCACTCTCTTTTTACAACAGTTGATGCAAAAATCGGCGTAAAGAATTGTCAAATCGAGGCCTATCGCATTGACAAAACTTTACTCCGGTTGACCGATTCTTTACCGCCATGGAGGCGGGAACCGTGTTTCCATGAGTGCACGACATTTCAAAGCCCGGGAGAGCCGGGGGTTGGCGGAGGAAAAATGAAAGCGAGTCGATGGATTCTGGTGGCGATGTCGGTGGTCGCGTTACTGGCGGCGATAGGGTTCTCACAAACGGCGGTGACAACGCCAGGGCCGGGCCATCGCGGACGGCACTTCGGCAGGATGCTGGGAATCAGCGCCCGCTATCTCGAGCTTACGGATGCGCAGAAGACGCAGATGAAAGACATCATGACAAAGGAAAAACCGACGATTCAGCCGTTAATGCAACAGCTGGCTCAGAACCGCCAGCAGATGCGCCAACTGGAATCGGCGGGCAATTTCGACGAGAACAAGGTTCGCCCGCTGGCGACCCAGCAGTCCCAAACGATGGCGGAGCTCATCGTGCAAAAGGCGCGGATCAAGTCAGAACTGATGCAGGTCCTAACACCGGAGCAAAAGACCAAGATGGCGGCGTTTGAGGCACGCCGGGAGGCGCGGTTCCAGAAGCACTTCCAGCAGGGGCAGGCTGCGCCGAACGAGGCGACGCCGAACCAATAAGTTTGCTGTCTGCACAGGCGGGGGCGGGGCACGCTCCCAGCCCGCCCCCCCCGTTTTTCGAGCAACTTGAACGAGACTTACGGGTTTTCATAAAACGAGACTTACGGGTTTTCATAAAGGGAGCCTCTCCAGATCAGCCGGCTAGTCTGGCCAGGAACTGGGGAGGCTCCTGCGGTACCGGAAAGGCGGGTACGGGTTTGGCGACGGTAGCGACAGATCACGCGCTGATTGAGGCAATCGCGGCGGAAATGTCACAAGGGATTGATTGTGTGCTGAACTTTTGGATGTTGAAGATCGAAGAAGCCTTGCACGATCCGAGACTGACCACGCTGGGCCGCATGAACGCGGTGCACGAGGTTTTGCAACAGTACCGCCGCAACAGCGGTGAACCTGGTGGGGCCCACGATGGATACATTGCGTAGCAGTCTTCGCTTTCTCGGAGTCGCCTTCATGAACAGCGAACTGGTGTACTCGTTCCTGATGGGAATGGGTTGGTTTTTCCTCGCGGGGTGGGCGTTGGCCCTGCTGGTCGCTTGCGCATCGGTTTTTCGAGCGGATCGAACGGTGCAGTTTGCCGGGTTTGCGGAGAAGTTCGACGGAGGCAAACTGGGGATCAAACCGGGGCCGCGGCGCGGCTGACGAAAATCGCCGAAAGCCGCCGGAAAGGCCCACATCAGGTTCGAAAGCGCGTTCTGAGGCGCGGACTGGTGGGCCCCTGAAGTCCTGCCCCTCCCCCCTGCTTAGCGCGAGTCTTTTCCTCGGCACGTCCGGCCTGGCTACCAGAACGATTCCTGAGGTTGCTTGATGTCGGGCAGGTTCCCCCCCAGGGGACTGCGCGCTTAGTGCCTGGGATCGAAGGTAAATTCGACCTGAGTCTTGGTTTCTGCTTCGGCGGGAGCGTACTTCCACTTGCGGACCGCGGCGCTGGCGGCTTCCACCAAGACGGGGTTTCCACCGAGGGGCGAGATTGAGTCCACACTGCCCTTCGCCGAGATCACGACTTCCAACCGGACGACCCCGCCGATGTGAGCCTCCCGAAGGGTAAGCGGGTATCCAGGATTCTCTTTATAGATGAGTTTCCTGGGAGTTTTGTCGGCCGCTTGAGCCGACGGGGGTAAGGCGACCGGAAATGCCAGGCAGGCCACACCCACCAGGTTGGGCAAGCGGCGGACCAGGCGGGTGACGAATGGCAGGTATTTGGGTGACTTCGGCAAAAAGGCTCCAAGCGAAAAATTTCCCAGGGTCGGCCTGACCAAGACGTTATGCCAGCCGCTCGTAACCCAGCAAGATTACTAACGTACCCGGGCTGGTGGTCGCGGATACAGTGGTTTTGGGGGAGCGGCGATTCCGCGCCACCGCGAAGTGAGTGCGACGAAGTTCCTTTGGTGACAACCACCTGCACCGGCCGCTGGTAGAATCGCATCTACTAAAAGTGATGTTGCCGAAAAGTCTGCGTCCGCTCTATCCATACCTGAAGAAGTACCGCCGCGGGCTGGCGTGGGGATCTCTCTGCGTTCTCTTGCTGAATGGAATCTGGGTGCAGTTTCCGCAGGTCCTGCAAAGGGCGCTGGACTACCTGAAGAACGGGGGCCGGGCGTCGCAGCAACTGGGCTGGTATGCGCTGTTGCTAGTAGCAATCGCAGCCAGCAAAGGAGTGTTTCAGTTCCTGACCCGCTGGATCGTGATCGGCATCTCGCGCGATATTGAGTTCGATCTGCGGAACGACATGTTCCAGCACCTAGAAAGCCTCTCCTACCCTTACTACCAGCGCACCCGAACCGGGGATGTGATGGCACGAGCCACCAACGATCTGAACGCGGTGCGCATGCTGCTGGGCCCGGCCATCATGTACTCGGCAAATACGCTGGTGTTCACGGCGGGGGCGCTCGCGTATATGCTCAAGATCAGTCCGAAGCTGACGGTGTATACCTTCCTGCCGCTGCCGGTGGCCAGCATCGTGATCCAGTATTTTGGCAAGCAGATTCATGAACGGTTCGAGAAGATCCAGGCGATGTTCTCCGACATCTCGGCCAGGGCGCAGGAGAATTTCTCCGGGGCACGGGTAATTCGGGCTTACGCGCAGGAGGACGCCGAAGTTCGGTTGTTCGAAGCGGCCAACAAGGAGTACATCGCGCGCAGCCTGCCGCTCGCGCGCTTGATGGGATTGCTCTGGCCAACCCTGGAACTGACGCTAGGACTGGCGGTAGTGCTGGTGCTGTGGCTGGGAGGACGGGAGGTTTTGGCACACCGGATGACCGTAGGCGAGTTCGCGGCGTTCTTGACCTACATGGTGCAGTTAACATGGCCGGTGATTGCGCTGGGCTGGGTAATCAATATCTTCCAGCGCGGGACAGCATCGCTCGGAAGAATCAATGAGATCCTGCTCGAGCAACCGGAGATCGCGGATGACCCGGCGGTTCTGGAATCGGGGTCGGTGCCAAACGAACTGCGCGGCGAGATCGAATTCCGCGGGCTGAGTTTTGCCTACAACGGCGCATCGGTGCTGCATGACGTCAACCTGCACGTGCCGGAAGGAAGCAGCTTGGCGATCGTGGGGCCGACGGGATCGGGCAAGACGACGCTGGTGAATCTGATACCCCGAGTGTATGACGCCAAGCCAGGCGCGGTGCTAATCGACGGGCGGCCGATTCGGGAGTTTCCGATCGAGTACCTGCGCCGCAATATCGGGTTCGTCCCCCAGGAAACCTTTCTGTTCAGTGACACGATCCGCGAGAACATCGCGTTTGGGAAAGAAGACGCGAGCGATGGCGAGGTCCGTGATGCCGCGGATGCCGCCAACATTGCGATCGATATTGAAGGCTTTCCCGAGCGCTACCAGACCGTGGTGGGCGAGCGCGGGCTCACGTTGTCGGGTGGGCAGAAACAAAGGACGGCGATTGCCCGGGCGATCATCCGCAACCCGCGGATTCTGATTTTGGATGACGCCCTGTCGAGCGTGGACACGCATACGGAAGACAAGATTTTGAACCACCTGCGCGAGATTATGCGGGGACGTACCACGATCTTCATTTCACACCGGGTATCGACGGTACGCAATGCAGATCGAATCGCCGTACTGCACAGCGGACGCATCGTGGAACTTGGCACGCATGATGAACTGATCGCACGAAACGGGTACTACACCGACCTTTACAACAAGCAGCTGTTGGAAGAGGAACTAGCGGAGGTTTGAGAGACTCAGCTTTTAGCCGTTAGCCGTTTGATTACGATCCCACTGCTGGTGCCTCCTCTAATGAAGCGCATTCCCACTGCCGAACTCCTGGACAATGACGCCGGAACGGAGGCGGAGGTCGCCGACTCCCTACTGGATCTGCGGTGGTTCAACCGGTGGTTCGGAGGAATCACAACCACCGGAAAGATGATTCAGCATGTGGCCGGGCGTGCTCGGCGGAAGAGCTTCTCCTTGCTCGAAGTGGCGGCCGGCTCGGGCTACGTGCCGCACTCGGCCCGGAAAGCCTTGAGCAAGGGGGGCATTCAGCTCGACGTGACGCTGCTCGATCGCGCCGCATCACACCTCAGCAACGGAGGCCGCTCGATCGTGGGAGACGCGCTGGCGCTTCCTTTCCGAGATACCAGTTTTGATCTGGTCGGCTGCGGGCTGTTTGCACACCACTTGTCCCCTGACCAATTGGTCCGCTTCGTGAATGAGGCGCTGCGGGTGAGCCGGTGCGCGGTGCTGATCAATGACCTGATCCGGCATCCGACGCATCTGGCGCTGGTCTACGCCGGAGTGCCTCTCTACCGCAGCCGGATCACGCGTCATGATGCGCCGGCCTCGGTACTCCAGGCTTACACACCGGACGAGATGCGCGAGATTCTGGGCAGGACGGCGGCGGCACGAGTGGAGATTGGCCGCTCCTACCTGTTTCGGATGGGCGTGATCGCGTGGAAGGCAGGGGCTTCGTGAGTCCAGGACATCAGCGCCAGGACCAGTACGACCTGATTGCGGTTGGCGGCGGACCGGGAGGTACCGCCGCAGCGATCACGGCCGCGCGCGCGGGGGCGCGGGTACTCTTACTCGAGCGGGGACGACTGCCTCGGCAGCGGGTGTGCGGAGAGTTTGTTTCGGGAGAATCGCTGGAGTTGCTGGCTGGGCAGTTGGGTAGTCGTGCCGACACCTTGCTGAGGTCCGCGGTACGAATCTCCGAAGGCCGGTTGTTCGTGGATGGGCACACGATCACAACCCCCGTTGATCCGGCGGGAGCAAGTATTTCTCGATTCGATCTGGACGCGGAGTTGTGGCGGGCCGCGGAGGAGGCGGGCGTGCACGCGCACCTTCAAACCTCGGTGGAAAGTGTTGCGGGGGATGGACCGTTCCGAGTTCGCACCGCCACGGAAGAGTTTGAGGCGCACGCCGTGATCAACGCATCGGGGCGTTGGTCGAACCTCGACGGCAAACGCGCGCCGCGGAAGGACAAAGCTTACCCGTCCTGGCTGGGGGTGAAGGCGCACTTTGCTGAGCGCGAAAGCGGGGCGTCGGTGGACCTCTATTTCTTCGAGGGTGGTTATTGCGGGGTGCAGCCCGTTAGTGCTGGAGAAAACGGAGGTCCGCGACAGATCAATGCGTGTGCCATGATCCGCTCGGATGTCGGTCACACTCTGCCCGAGGTGTTTGCGCGGCATCCTCAGCTTGCAGAGCGCTCCCGCCGCTGGGAGCCAGCCATGGAGACCATCAGCACCTCTCCCTTGATTTTTCAAAGGCCGCAACCCGCCGAAGGCCGGATGCTGCGGGTGGGAGATGCGGCGGGATTTGTCGATCCGTTTGCAGGAGACGGGATTTCTTTGGCGCTGCGCAGCGGAGTGGCCGCGGTGGAGTGCTTGATTCCGTTTTTCAGGCAGGAGATCTCGCTCGGAACGGCGGTCGAGCGCTACCGTCGAGTTTACCAGCGCCAACTCCTGCCGGTGTTTCAGAGTTCGTCGCGGATTCGCAGGCTGCTGAGGTTGCCTCGGCCTGTGCGCCGCACCATTCTTCATTTCCTCGAAGATGCTCCCGCGGTGACAAGATATTTGGTGACCGCGACTCGCTGATGGGCCGCTCCTGGAAGTCTCTGCAAGCCCACCCCCCCGAAACAACTCGGCTGGAGGTTAGCGCACTACCAGCACCTCGCGGATGTTGTCGCGGCTCAGAAAGAACTTGATGGAGGCGAAATCGCGGAAAAGATTCTCGATGTGGCGATTATTGAAGACACGTTGCAGACGGAAGCCGGCCCCGATGGCACGGTGCACGGCACCGGTGGGTCCGCGGCGAACTTCGCGTTGGGGAACGATGGGCTGCATGTCAAGAACGTCGGGACCCATGATGTGGTAGCGGTAACAAGGAGCGTCGGGACCGGCGTCGCGAGTGTGGAAGAAGGCCAGCAGCATGCCGCCGGGCTTCAGCACAGACCAGAGCCGGCCGACCACGGGCTTGACCAGGCTTTCGTCGAGGTAGTCGGGGAGATTCCAACACAGAACCACGTCGAACTGGGCGGCGGGATAGACGAGGTTATCCTCGAGAAATTGGCGGCTGTTGAGGGTCACCGTGCCCTGCTCGTCCTTGACGATCAGAGAGCCATCGGTGGAGGCGGTGAGCAGATCTTCGCTGTAGATTTTGTGGGAACGCTCGGTGAAGTAGCGAATATTGGCGGGCGAGGTAGCGCCCAAATCGAGAACACAAAGATTTTCCTGCGTTGACCAGTGGCGGGTCAACTCGCCCAGGCCGCTCGAGCGGCGGGAAGGTTTGTGACTGCTTGGAGCCGGGGACGAACCCTTGTCTGGTCCGGACGATGAGCCGCGAAACAGTTTCATGTAGCTCTGGAGTACGGGTCTAGTCTCGTTCTGAAAAGTCCGACAGCATACCGGGCGCGGTGTTGAGAGCGCAACCGTACTGGACCGGTCCCGCACGCCACGGCGAGAACGTAGCCCAATGTTGCGACCTTCGGGACCGTCGACGCGACGATCAAACTGCGCGGACGCCTTACTTGGCGCCGTCTTTACTGATATCGACCTTGCCCTTAAGGTAGGCGCCTTCCTCGATGGCAATGCGCTGGGTGGCAATATCGCCCACGACGACCGCGGACTTGCGCAGCTCCACGCGATCACTGGCGTGAAGGTTGCCCTCGAGTTTCCCCTGCACGATGACCCCCTTGGCGTCGACGTTGGCCTTGATCTGGCCGTTGGGGCCAACCGTGAGATTGTTGCCCTTCAGCAGGATGCTGCCTTCCACCTGGCCGTCGAGATAGAGGTCCTCGCTTCCAGAAAGCTCCCCCTTGATGACGACCGACTTCCCAATGTGTGCGAACTCCCCAGTCTTGGGCACATCCATGAGCGCAATCTCCTTGGGCTAGTTGCCGGGTGGTTTGCGGAATTTCGGACCGCGAGTTAAGTGTGCTTCGCCTTGTCTCCGGCCTATCCCTGGCGGCGCAGCCGGGGACCCATATTGGCGGGAAGCTACGATTCTAAACCATACCCATCCAGGCCGTATGCACCTATCGCAGCCGCAGACCATGGACACAGGATGCGAGGATAAGGTCAGGAACGTCGATCAGACTATACGCGAAATGGCGGCGCGGGCAAGTTGTTCGAGGGCCAGTCGAAACAGGCAATTTCCATACAACGGCGGCTGCGCAGACCTCTTCTAAAGGTACACTACGGTCAGTGGGGGGGGCACATGGGGCGAAATCAAGATACCTGGCGGCGGGTCGTGCTGCTGACCGGAATGGTGTGTTTCGGTCCTCGCTTCTTCGGCGACCAAGTGCCGTCGATTCCGCCGGGAGAGTTCGTTCGCCGCACCGTGCAGAACGAGGTGAAGGCCTCGCAGGATGATTCTGTACATCACATGTTCCTGTCGCGCAAGGAAACGGGGCACGGCTCGCAAACGAAAATGTACTGTGAAACCAAGGATGCCATGGCGGGTATGGCGGTGGCATACGACGACCAGCCGCTCACGAACGAGCAGCGGCTGGCGGAAGAAGCGCGCCTGGATCAGTTGATGAAGGATCCCGAAGAACTGAAGAAGAAGCGGGAACGAGAGAAGGAAGATGCCGACCGGGTTGGACGAATCGTCAGAGCGATGCCGGACGCGTTTCTGTTCGACTATGACGGGAGCCAACCGGGCGCTGCGGGGGTAGGCAAAGCTGGTGATGAACTGGTGCGGCTGAAGTTTCGGCCCAATCCCAAGTACGATCCGCCGACGCGGACTGAGCAAGTGCTGCAAGGAATGCAAGGCTACATTCTGATTGATGCCGGGAAAAACCGCATTGCGAAGATCAACGGCACGCTCTTCAAGGATGTGGGCTTCGGATGGGGGATTCTTGGCCACCTCGACCGAGGCGGGTATTTTCTGGTGGAGCAGGGCGATCTTGGGGACGGCTCCTGGGATATCCAGAAGATGAGCCTCGCGTTTACGGGAAGGATCCTGTTCTTCAAGCGGATCGACATCAAGTCGACCGAGGTTCTCACCGACTTCCGGCCAGTTCCGCGCGGCCTGAGCTTCGCCGAGGGAGTGGACCTGCTAAAGAAGGAGGAAGCGACGGTGGCGAATAACGGACGCGCGGCACATAGCCAGCGCTGACTCCGGGCACCGTTGACGTAGCAATTCTCGCGGTTAGCCTGTGATGGTCTGTTTTCTTACCGTGATGCTCGCAATCTGATCTTCGCGCACGCGGTAGCCCATGCCAGGTTCGTCGCGAACCGCGATGAGGCCTTCCTGCGATACTTCAACCTCCGGTTCAATAATGTCCTCTTTCCAGTAACGCTTCGAAGCGGAAACGTCGCCAGGCAGGCGAAAGTTTTCCAGCGTGGAAAGGGCAATATTGTGGGCACGGCCGACGCCGGACTCGAGCATCCCTCCGCACCAGACCGGGATTTTCGCGCTCTGGCAGACGTCGTGAACTCTCTTCGCCTCGACGAACCCGCCCACGCGGCCGACCTTGATGTTGATGATGCGGCAGGCGCCGATTTCGGCGGCGCAGGCAGCGTCACGAGCATGCTCGATGGATTCGTCAAGACAGATGGAGGTGCGCAGTTCTTTCTGTAGGCGGGCGTGATAGTAGATGTCGTCGTTCCAGAGGGGCTGCTCGATCATTAGCAGATTGAATTGGTCGAACTTGCGCAGGTGTTCGACTTCGTCGAGGGTGTAGGCGGAGTTGGCGTCGACGCTGAGCGTGATGTCGGACCAGCGCGCACGAACCTTCTCCAGGATGTTCACGTCCCATCCGGGTTTGACCTTGATCTTGATGCGGCGGTAGCCGGCTGCGAGTTCGGTGTGAATGCGGTCGAGAAGTTGTTCAGCAGAGTCCTGGATGCCGATGGAGACGCCGCATGGAATCTCGTGGCGGGTACCACCGAGAAGCTTCCACAGCGGCTGCTGCTTGATTCTGGCCTCGATGTCCCAAAGCGCGTTTTCGAGGGCAGCCTTGGCCATGCGATGGCCGCGAACCCGGGAGAGAAGCGCTGCCACTTCCCTGCCCTGGGACAGCGTGCGGCCGACCAGGGCCGGTGCAAGATGGCTGGCAAGGGTCAGCCAGGCGGAGTCGATCCATTCGCTGCTGTAGCCGGGAGCTTCACCGGCGACGCATTCACCCCAGCCATCCATGCCTTCGCAATGTACGGTAACGAGAACAATGCGGCGGCTGTAAACTCGGCCAAAGCTCGTCTCGAAGAAGTGGACGAGGGGCATTTGGATTTCGCGCAGCGTGATCGCTTCGATCTTCATAGTGTGGAGCTTCTGTTGACTCAATTCCCGTCGTGCCGGACTATTCGCTCGCGAAGGACCAAGGCTCGTCCCATTGAGCGAGCAGGAACTTGCCGTTGCCGGCTTTGTCCCGCTCATAACCGACCACTGCAAGGCCGTCGGCAAAAGCCTTGAGAAATTGCCCGCGGTTGCCGTCTTGTAGCTGCTGGGCGCGGACGCGCGTGCCGGGCGAAGCCTTCCATTCGTAGATGGCAGCGGGCACCGAGATTGTTGTCACCGCCGAGATCTGGGGAATGGCGCCCTTACCTAGCAAGCTCTCCACCCGCTTCGACTTGACCCACCATTCCGCAATCAAACGATCAGTAGGCAGACCTCCCTGCAACGGGGAGGACGTAATGCCGTACTGGTTGATGGTGTAGCGGCGCGCGATGGCTCCGAGTTTTTCGATGTTGAGGTATGCGTTCTTGATTTCCAGCGGATCGAAGGTCCACTCGATGAGTTCGAAGCCGCGTGCCATGGCCCGTTCGCGCTGGAAAAGCTTGATGCGGCGACCCAGGCCGGCGTTGCGGAAGTCCCTGCGCACAGCAAGCATGTGCGAATGCAGGTAAGGATGGCCGTCGCGAACGCCTGGCACGGCCAGGGCGAAGCCGATCATGTCGTTGCCTTCAAAGGCGCCAATGACCTGGCCACCGACTTTTTCGGCGACGACAAACAGGCGCAGTGGGACGAGCTCGGCGTCGCTGAAGTTCCAGACTTCCTTCTGCAGGGCCACCGCGGCGTGCAGTTCGTTGAGTTCGTGGCAATCGCGAATGACGATCGAGTCGGTGTTCACGGATGCGATTTTTCCGCCTCTTTTGCCTGCTGCCAGAGAGACTCCAACTCCTCCATGGTGGCCTGGTCCGGGGACCGGCCCGAGACGCGGAGCTGGTCTTCCATCCATTGAAAACGGCGCTTGAACTTGCGGTTGGTTTTCTTGAGGGCAGACTCGGGATCGACGGAGAGATAACGCGCGATGTTGACCAGCACGAAGAAGAGATCGCCAACTTCCTCTTCCGTGCCGGCGCGAAGTGGTTCCGGAATTTGCGCGGCGCCGGAGCCGGCGATCCCGCGGGCCGGAGGGCGCGGTCCAGGAGCAGGAAAGTCTTTCAGTTGCTGGCGCAGCTCTTTGGTCTCTTCGTCAAGCTTTTTGAAAAGGCCGTCGACATTGGGCCAATCGAAGCCGACATGCGCTGCTCTCGCGCTGAGCTTGTGCGCCTCCAATAGGGACGGCATGGCCGGGGAAACGCCGGCGAGGATCGACTGGGGCGCTTCGGATTCTCTTGCGGATTTGCCCCCGCCCGCGGCCAGGCGTTTTTTCTTTTCTTCGGCTTTGATCGCTTCCCAATTGCGGATGACTTCGGAGGAGGTTTCGGCCTGCACGTCACCAAACACATGCGGGTGGCGTTCAACAAGTTTCGTGGAAAGGCGATCCAGAACATCGTCGATGGAGAACGTTCCCTGCTCTTTGGACATTTCGGCGTAGAAAAGCACCTGCAGCAGCAGGTCGCCGAGCTCGCCGCTCAACTCGTCCCAATCGCGATTGTCGATGGCCTCGAGGACCTCGTAGGTTTCTTCGAGGGTGAAGGGCTTAATGGAGTCGAAGGTCTGCTCGCGATCCCAGGGGCATCCGCCCGGGGCGCGGAGACGACGCATGATGGCGACGGCCCGCTCGAAGCGTTCACCAGTTGTCGGGGGCATTGGCAACCAATCTAAACGACGTGTGTGCGCAGGAGCAATGTAGGTTTTCCGACCGGGGTGCGAATGCGAGGAACCGGGGAAAGCGAACTGAGTCACGAACGTTCTCAGGGGGTTCACGGCCATCAGGTATTGCATCGATGAATGCCCCCATCTGATTCTCATAGCGCGATTTACGGGGTTGACCCATTCCATCCATAGTTCCTTTGGAGTGAGGCCCATGGTTACTCATTCGTGAACGAATGCTGCAACACCATGGTGATCTTTCGTGACATATGACCCGGGGGTAACACTCTATCTGGGGAAGTGCGCCCAGGTACGGACGCGGGCTGCCCCGACCCATCCCAAATGAATTTGCCCAGCAATCATCGACAACCGCTGACGGGCCAGCACTTTCAGGTGGCCGTGGTGGGTGGCGGCGCGATCGGGGTGGCGATTGCACGGGAGTGTGCGCGGGCGGGCAAGCGGACCCTCCTGGTGGAGCAGAACGACTTCGCCGGCGGGACTACCAGCCGTTCCACCCGGATCCTGAGCGGGCTGCGGTCCCTGGAACAGGGTGACATTGCGGGCGCGCGTGAGTCGTTGCGCGAGAAAGAGCGGTTGCTGCGGGAGCGCCCACACCTGGCGCATCCGGCGCACTTCCTGATGGCTTTGAGCGACCGGAACGGGCGAAGCGCCCTATCAGTGCGAGCCGCACTGTGGGTGTACCGGCGCATGGCGGGCCGCAAGGTCGATGCCGCCGCGTTCGAGATGGAGAGGAAGAAGCTGGAGCGGGGGCTCGACGCGGGACAACATTGGTCGCTGTTTGACTACGAGGACGCCCAGTGCGAGTTCCCGGAACGATTGGTGGCGGAATGGCTGGGCGAAGCGATCGCGGCGGGCGCAGTGGCTCGCAATCATACGCAGGTTTTGGCGGTCGATGTGGCCCACGGCCGTGCGCGTGGGTTATTGCTCCGCGACTGGACGCGCAACGTCGAGGAGAAGGTTGAAGCGACCTGGGTGATAAACGCGACGGGTCCGTGGGCCGACCGGACGTGCCAAAAATCGGGGGTTAAGACACGACGGCCGATGCTCAGTGGGGTGCGCGGTTCTCACATCGTGGTATCGAATTTTCCGGGCGCGCCAGGCGCGGCGGTCTACACCACGGGACGCGATGGGCGGCCCCTCTACGTGATTCCCTGGAACGAGCAGATTCTGGTGGGTTCGACCAACGTTGCCGACACATCGGATCCGGGCAAGGTTCACCCGGCGCTCGATGAAATCGAACACTTGATGCAATCGCTGCTCGGGATGTTTCCCAAGGCGCGCATCTCGCAGAATCACATCCGTTATGCGTTTGCCGGAGTGCGCTCACTGCCGTACGAGGCCAAGGTCGATCCGGGAGCGATCAACCGCCAACACATACTCCACGACCACGAGGATGAAAACGTCTCACGAATGATTTCCGTGGTCGGCGGAAGCCTGACGACGGCGGCGAGCGTGGCGCGCGACTGCGCCCGCAAGATCGGGATCCGGGTTGCGGAACCGAACGCCGTGGCGGTGGCGGACGCGGCAGTGATCGATCCCCTACTCGATCACTGGGTGGTGGAGATCGCCGAGACCGGAAGCATCAGCGAGGATTCGGCCCGGGCGATCGTGGAATGGCACGGGAAACGGGCACTGGATATCGCCCGCATGGCGCTCGGCAGCGTGGAATTGCGTACGCCCGTCTGCCCGCATTCGCAGCACATTGTCGCGGAAGCCGTGGATGCCTACGTGCACGAATGCGCCGTGACTCTGGGCGACGTCTTGCTGCGGCGAGTTCCCGTCGCCTTGGGGCCATGCTGGTCGGAAGCGTGCAGCCGGGAAGCCGCCTTTCGGATTGGCGCAGTGCTGGGCTGGAATGAGGAGACCACGGGCGGGAACCTGGAAGCGCTGGAGATGGAGCGGGCGGCGTACCTGCGGAGACCGCGAACGGGTATGAAGCTCGAGGTGGCGGCGGATTAAAAGAACCAGGTGTCAGGCCTTGAGTCAGGTCTTGGGTTCAAGCCTTCGGCGGATGCAGCACTTCCAGCAGTAACTTCGTATCGTCAGTGATGATGCCGTCTACTCCCCAGCTTTTCAGGTGGAGCATCTCTTCCCTTCTGTTTACCGTCCAGACGAGGATCTGTTTCCGCGCCGCGTGCAGAAGCTGACATAGAGCCTCGTCTACCAGGCTGTAGTGCGGCATGACGAACTGGATGGGTAGCTCCTTCCATGCCGCCAGCTGCGGGCGATCTTCACAGATCAGACCGAGGGGAATCTCGCGGTCGAGGGCTCTGATGGCGTGCAAGACTGCGGGCAGGAACGACGAGACAACGTATCCCCGTTGAGGGGGATGCGATCGAAGAGCTTCCAGCACGGTGGCTTCCGGACCCGTCGTCTTTATTTCTATGTCGAGGAATGCCGTTTGCCAGTATCGGGCGAGGACCTCTTGCAAGACTGGGAGGTCTTGCAAGTCCCCGGACCCCGCGCGAGCCACTTCGATTCCGTGGACGGTCGGATCATGGCAGATCACGGCACGACCGTCGGCTGTCTGACGCACGTCGAATTCGAAGCCATGGCAGCCGTGTGCCAGGGCGAGATCGAAAGATTCGATGGTGTTCTCGGGAATGGACCGGGTCGCACGGGCACCGCGGTGCCCCAGAAACAGCGGGCGGGACATCATCAATCCAGATCAAAGTCCCGCAGGGGGCGACCGGTGTCGGGCGTTTCTTTCGCCTTTTTCACGGCTTCCTGGAATTTCTTTTCCAGCAGGTCGGAGGCGTTTTTCTGGGCTTCAACCGATTGGCGGAAAATCGAGTCGCGGCGGCTGTCTTGTTCCTTCATGGCGCGGGCGGCTTCTTCGATGTCGTTGAAGGTTTTTGGCTTGACCGCAGCGGTATGAGCAATCACCGCCTTTGTGTCCGGATCTACCTTCAGGACCGCGTTGCAGCAGGGGCAGGTCACTTCGAAAGCTGGGGCATTCTTCGCCATTGCAGCGAATCATACTCCAAAAAACAGTCAGTGAGAGAGGCGGATGGGGAGGATCTTGAACAAGTACAACATCTCCCAGCCCAGCAGGAAGACGGCGACGATCACGGTCAGGACAGCCATCATTTCGCCGAAGCTCATGCGATTGCGGTCGGGATCGAAGCGCTTCGCCACGAGGCTAAGGATGTTGAGCGTGGCAAATCCAAAAACTAGCGCCCAGAGCAGGTCAAAGGCGTCCCCCTTCTTGCTCGAAGACTGGATGAGGAGGATGGTACCGAGGAAGGCGAGAGGCGTCACCGTGAGTCCGCCCTGCATCAGGGTGAAAGCCCAGCGCACGCGGTTGAACTGGCTGACCAGGGTGAGAAAGTGCAAGCGGGTTTGCCCTTTGCGGACGCCGAAGGATGATAGCTCCAGCGGCAGTTATGAAATAGGATATTACCCGTTTTTGGGGGCGGGGTCACGAGTCGAGAAGGTGAAAACGGAATAGGGCGGAACCGACTAAGGCACCGTCAAAGCGCCGCGTATAGAATTTCCTCATGCAGCAAAACCTACGATTTGTGTTCTTCGATGTCGGCAACACGCTCCTTTTCGCCAACCGGCCGCGGATTCTCGCTCCGCTGCACCAACGCGGCATCGCGCCGGCAGAGGAACTTTTGCACCGGCTCGAAGCCGAAGTGAAGAACAAATTTGATGACATCGTCGAACACGGCGGGAAAGCCGACCACAGCTTTTGGGACATGTTCTACGCGCGGCTGTTCGAGGAACTCGATCTTCGGGCCGAGGACTTGCGACAGCAGTTGATCGCCAACACGCGCACTTCCGCGAACTGGGACCAGCTTAGGCCGGGAACGCACGAAGCGCTGGGACAAATCCGGGGAAAATACAAGACCGCGGTCATTTCTAATGCCGACGGAAAGATCGCCGCCGTCCTCGCGCGCTGCGGGATTGCGGACGGATTTCTGACGATCACCGACTCGGGCATCGTAGGACGCGAAAAACCGGATCCGGTGATCTTCGAGACCGCTATGCAAAGTGTTGGCGCGAAGCCGGCAGAGAGCCTGTACGTGGGCGACGTGTATTCGGTGGATTACCGCGGAGCCATGGGAGCGGGAATGCAGGCCGTTCTCTTCGACGTGGCGGGAGCCTATCGGGAAAAGGGGCTGTCGCGGGTGGAGTCGCTCGAAGAATTGGTGGGGATGATTGCGTAGGATCGCGAAATCATGATCGACTCGAGCAAGCTTGTGTTGTTCCTGACGGCGGCGCTCTTACTGGCGATCGCGCCGGGACCCGGGATGCTCTATGTCCTGGCGCGAAGCCTGGCAGGCGGGCGGCGCGAAGGAGTGCTGTCGTCGCTGGGAACGTTTGTCGGCGGCATCGTGCACGTGATGGCGGCGGCTGCCGGGGTATCGGCGGTACTGGCACGGTCCGCCGTGGCGTTCGCTACCGTGAAATATGTCGGCGCGGCCTACCTTTGCCTTCTGGGCATCCGGATGATCCTGGAGGCGCGGAAGGACGATGCTTCCCTGCCTGCCGAGGCTCGCCTTCCTGCGCGCAATCCGTTCTGGCAAGGGGTCGCTACCGAAGTATTGAACCCAAAGACAGCGCTGTTCTTTCTGTCGTTCATTCCTCAGTTCGTGGACCGACACAGCGGCCACGTCTTCGGGCAGTTTCTGGTGCTGGGAACGATGTCGGTGACCTTGAACACTACTGCCGATCTGGTGGTGACCATGTTCGCCGGGCCACTGGGAAATCGGATTCGTTCGTCGGCCAGGGTCCGGCGGAGCCAGCGAACGGCAACCGGTGCGATTATGATTGGGCTGGGGAGTTATCTGGCAGCGAGCAAAGCGGAGTGAGACTCATCTCACAGAAAGCGATATGAGGCCATGTTTGCGGTAGGATTACCTGCCAAGAGCCCTTTTCTTCGATGGACGACCTATGTAATTTCAGTTCCGCTAGCAGGCTTGCTGCTCAGTGCGACTCTCTTCGGACAGTCTGCGACCCCTGCAACTCAGCCTCAGACCTTCCATGTTCGGGGAACGATCACAGATCCGATTGGAGCCGTGATCCGGGGAGTCAAGGTTACGTTTCAGAGCGAGCGCACGAGCAAGACTGTCGCTACGAATGATTTAGGCAAGTACCGAGCAGATCTCCCGTTAGGTGTCTACACCATGACCGCGCAAAGCGTCGGCTTCAGGTTCTACCGTCGCCCGCCGTTTCGTGTGCCGTCTCCTGCCAACATCACCTTTGATGTCACTCTGCCGTTGGCAAACTCGTCAATCGCGTCGTAGCAGACAGTTCGGGAGGCCCGACCACACCTGGGAACTGGAAGACCGCCCTGAAGACCCCTCCCTACGATGGGGAAGAGTCTTTCCGGCACCCTCGAAAGATGGCGCACCGTTTCAACTCTACATCTGCCGATGATGCCTACAAGTACACGGGCGAGAACACTCCGTACGAAGACCCGGTCTTCGTGACCAAAGCTCCCGAACGTCCTACTTATGACATGGCGTAGCGTGACGGGCGAAGACACCCGTCGCCCCACAAACCAAACCAGGTTCAGTCGAGACGAACGACCTGGTGGTCGTGACAGCCCGTTTGGAGGGTGTTGTAGAGGGTGCTCAGGAATTCGATGCCGTAGCGAGACAGGTAATAGATGGCGGCGATTTCGCGTTCCTGCAGGGCCTTGTTCGGAAACAGCGAGTTGCTGAGTTGCTGGGCGTGGCGGGTGACGACCTCGCTTTGGCGCAACTCGGCTCGGGCGGCGCGGGCACGGAGGCTTTCGACTTGATGTTGCATCTTGGAGCTGGCATTGTCGGCGGCATCGACCAGAGTCTTGTCCAGTTTTGCCAGGGCCTCGCGAACCGTGCTCAGCGATTCTTGCACGGTTGTATTCGCGCGATCGAAGGCTTGCTGCAATTCCGCGGGCAGAACTCTAGCGGCAATTTTTTCTCGCAGCAACTCCTCTCCATGGAAGGCGTCGGGCAAAGCCAGACCATAGCGGTCGAGAAGCGCCTTCGGTTTCTGCTCGACGAGGGTGGCACTGAAGCGCGGGACGATCGGCGTCACGCGACCCAGGAGCTTTTCGTAGACCACTCCGGCTTGCGCAAAATACGCCACTTCTGCGGCTCCTCCCGTGTAGGCCAAGGTCGGCAACAGGTAGTCCTGTACCACCGGTCGCAACAGCACGTTGGGACTGAAGTCCTGGGGAGTTGCCGCAATCTGGCGGAGCAGTTCTTCCCGGGACAGCTTCTCGTCCCGCACCAGGAATTCCGCCGTCGCGGTCCGGCGATGGATCGGGATCCGGGCGCCGTTCTTCAACGTGAACAGCAGAGTGGACAACGGCGTGACCTTCACCTGCTGGTGATAGCCGGCATCCTCTAAGGCTTTGCCTCGCGTCAGAAGCGCATCGTCGAGTTCGGCTGCGCGCTCGATGGCGGCCCGGTACATTGGTTCGGCAAAGGCATGGAAGTCCGGATCGGAGGGATCGATGAGAATCACACCGAAGTCGCCGAACAGGCGGGAGAAAAGACGGGCGAAGGCGCTGCCCAGAGTTTCTCCGGGCCGGTAATACTCGCGCAGAAAGTCGGTGGCCTGGGTTGCGCCGAGAAGTTCGCTGACCGACTGCACCGCAGCCTCGATCTCGGGGCCAAAGGTCACGGTGCCCACGGGCGCCTCGTCGAGCCCGCGGCTTGCGGTAGCGATGGCATGGAGCGACGCTTCCGGACCGGGGAGCAGGGTGTGATTCACTTCTGCGAGGTCGTGATCCGTGGTGGCCAACCAGAAAATCGGGACGACGTCGCCTCCCGCGGCGGAGGCTTCTTCCGCCAACTTCACTGCGGTAAGAGCCTTCAGGATCGAGAAAAGCGGCCCGCCAAAGAGACCGACTTGCTGCCCGGTAACGACGGCCGACGCACCGGAGCGGAGGCGAGCGATGTTGTCCAGAGTTTTCGGCGAAGCGTTCCAGGCCCGGTTCTGGCGTTCGAGCGCGTCGCTGACTTGCCGACGCCGCGCCGCATCATAACCCTCACCGGGTGTTTCCTGTGTTCGCCATTCGGCAAGGCTGGGAGAGCGCGGATAGAACTTCTGAAGTTGAGGAGAATACGAAAGAAAATCCAGAAAGAGCCGGGTGCTATGGGGAATGCGGGAAAAGGGCAGACACTCGACCTTCACCGGCAATTCTCCCGCCATCGATGGACATTCAAGGTCATGGTCGGCGACAGGTCCCATATTGTACAGGCTGCCTCTGGATGAGATGTTGGACGGATGAGCGGGATGCAAGTTAGTTGGAGCCAGGGTGGGAGCGCGGAGAGAGCACGGAAGGGATGGTCCGAAAGGCCCGAAAGCTGCATCTAATCAGGTGTTTGACTTCCTCTGGGTTGCCACCTAGATTGGAAGTGGATCTTTACAGGCCATCCCACCAGTGGGGGCGTCACGGCTTCGACGGAGATGCTTGCGGCCAAGAGGCATGCCGGGGTGCACACACCCGTAATCGTGGGCAAAATGATAATTGCCAATCAACAGATGGCATACGCTGCTTAATTAGTTAAGTAGCCGTCTTCCGCAGCTTCGCCCGTGGGCTGCGAGCGGACGTCACACAGCGGGCTGGTCTTCCCCGCCACGTCTGAGTGGGGAGGATGAGATCATCAGGCTAGCAAAACCCGTTTCTTGTCCGTTCTGAGCGGGGGTTGCGAACGTCCTGGGGTAATGCCCAGGGCATGAACTGGACTACGCATGTAGTCTCTTGACCAGTAACATTTTCGGACGCGGGTTCGACTCCCGCCGCCTCCACCAGCACTTAAGCCTTTTGTTTCATACACTTTGAAACAATTGGCTCTTGACACTGTACGATAACTGTACGATAGTTTGGCCATGCTCACTCCGTATCGTCGCCACCATCCGGGTTGCGCGAAACGCTGGGACCGTTACTGGAAGCGCTGTCGATGCCCCATGTGGGTTGAAGGCACCGTGGGCCATGCTTACGTCCGGCGCAGCCTGAAGACCAAAAGTTGGGAGCGCGCTCAGGCCGAATGCATTCGCCTTGAGCAGGCTCGCGATCCGTCTCCAGAGAAGCCTCGACCCGTCGGCGTCACCATTCCTGATGCGGTGCGAGCCTACCTACAGGACGCCAAGGATCGCGGACTGCGGGAATCCACCCTTTCCAAGCTCAACACCATTTTCCGCAAGCAGTTTCTCACCTGGGCCGCCAAGCGCCGCTTCTCACGGCTCGCAGACCTTGACGTTGTTGCTCTGCGCGACTTCCGCTCGAGCTGGACTGATAAGCCTCTGTCGAAAAGCAAGAAGCAGAGTCGGGTGATTGGATTTTTTCACTTCTGCCAGAGAAGCAAATGGATCGTGGAGCACCCGATGCTGGGCATCGGCGCAATCAAAGTAGACCAAACGCCGACGGACTACTTCCCTGCAGATGAATTCGAGCGCATCCTCGACTCCACCAACTTCTACCGCGACCATCGCGGCGAGACTGGCAACGGAGAGCGCATCCGCGCGCTGACGCTGCTGATGCGCTGGAGTGGCTTGCGAATTCGGGATGCCGTCACGCTGGAAAGAAGCCGTCTGAGCGGGGACGACAAGTTGCTTCTTTACCAAGCGAAGACCCGACAACCTGTATACGTCCCTCTACCGCCGCACGTGGCGGCAGCCCTGCGATCGGCTCCCGCCGGACCGAAGCCAAACCGCATGTATTTTTTTTGGAGTGGGAACGGATTGCCGAAGACGGCGGTTGCAGACTGGCAAAGGAGCTACCGGCGCCTGTTCACAATCGCCGACCTCAGAAAGGCGGACGGCACGCGCAAACGCTGTCATCCCCAAATGTTTCGCGACACATTTGCCGTGGAAATGCTTCTCGCGGGAGTACCACTTGATCAGGTTTCGATCCTACTGGGGCACAAAAGCATCAAGGTTACAGAGAAGCACTATGCTCCGTGGGTTCGGGCACGCCAGGAACAACTAGAGAATAGTGTGCGGCGAGCTTGGGGGACCGAGTTGACTGCGCTCGGTCAACGCACGAAAGCGATATCCTCCGCCCGAGCGCTAGACGTCGAGTGACAAGCACCGCGTCTTTTGGAGAGAACCTCCAGCCGATCACTTGAGGCAGTCGCCGGGTTTTGTGAATTTCGTTTGCCTCAATACGACGAGGTACTACAACTTCCCAACCCAATGGATCGTCTGCCTTCGTAAACTCGGCTATTGCCTGGGCAGATGTGACAAAACGATGAGCCTTCCCATAGTGGCCGACCCAGACCAGTTGTTCATCGGGAACTCGAAAGTAGATGCCAGCAATTGCACCCTGATTTCGCCGCTTCAACTCTCTCAGCCACTGGTGAGAGGCATAAAAGTTGCGTGTAACGGGCACAGCATAAACACCTGCGGGTGAAGTCCCGACAGGTTTACGCAGGCGAGCGATTCCAGTTCGGCGAATCCGTGGGATGCGAGACTCAGTCGTCAAATGAACAAACATCGCCATCTGCGTTACCGTTGGAGATTGTGCAAGGGGTGCTTGTGCCCAGCCGGCGGCGGAACGTCGGACTGCTGTTGAAAACATCGCCTTAGCAAGCGCCTTCCTGGCGAACAAAAGGCGCAAAGTTGCGAGAACGCTGATTTCATCAATCAGTTCTGGGGCGCTACAGGGATGTCGCTGGTCTGGTGCTCTGTAATCTGGAAGCGGAGGATGTCATGTATTGCAGCGACAGCGAACCAAGTCGGAGTAAACATTTAAGGATGTCGTTCAAATGGAGGATTTTCGCACTTTTGAACCTCGTGTATGATTTGCTCCGTCTCGGTATTGTTGCGCCATCGCGACGGGAGCAGAGACCAAACCTACTGACTTCGGCGGGGATTCATAGCGGCGCAACAGTTGTCGCCTTTACTTTCGCTTTCAGGGGAGAGTCTCAATGAAGTCACGTTTGATGACGTGCGTGATTCTACTGGCGGTGTGCGCAGTGCCCGCGATGGCGGACACCATCTCGTTTAGGAACACCGGAGGCACAGTCACAGGGCTCTTCACTTTGCAAGACTCGCTGGTCAATGACGTAAGCGGCCTATCGGTGCAAGGTCTTGGTTCCCTCAACTTTATTACGGGGTCACTTCACCCGTACATTGTCGACAACAAGATTATTGGGTCTGTGTTTAGTGGAGGAAGTTTTACATTCGACATTGGGGGCGTTACCGTTACTGCGAATAATTTTGCGGGTACCATCTTTGGCGGCGCCGCCGCCGGCGCCAGCGATTTGAGGCTTGTGGGCACCTTCTCTGTTATCTTTGATGGGAAGACCTTCAACGGTACTACCACTCAGTTCTTTACTGTCGATAGATTTCATCCCAACCAACCGAACAATGTGCGTGGCGCAACCACCCTTGTCACCACCGTGCCAGAACCGAGCACGTTGATGTTATCTGGCACTGGTTTGCTGGGTCTGGCGGGCGCGGTTCGTCGCAAGCTCGCGAAATTGAAAGCCTGACCTCTTGTGTGCCGGTGATTTCGACCACAGAACCACCCATCCTTTAACCTTGAGGGAGTGGGAGGTTTGTCTTCAGTCGCCAAGAATCGAAAGCAAGTCAATCATCGGTGTGGGTGCGCCTTCGTGAGGTTTGTCAGCATCTCCGCAGCTCGCACTTTCGCGCTATCGCCCCTGTTCGTGTTGCCTTCCGCGCATATTAAAAAGGTTGGCGTCCAGAATGATCTTTTCGCAGCTGGATACCCACCCCACCTATCCTCTGTCTACGCTTCACTGAGTACCTCGCGGTACCCCGCGCAAGACTCGAGGCCGAGCGGATCGCTACTCCTTTCTCGTAGTCGGGTAAGGCAATGGCGCGGACCGGGCTTCGAATGATGCCGACGTTTCCATCGCCTCCCCTAAAATTCCGTACGGCGGGTTTTCCCCGGTACGGCTTCAAGGCCGGACTGTCAGACGAGGCCTTCCCAATGACATCAGTTTGCCTGCGCCCTTCGTGCTCTTCTGCTACCATCGCGATTCCCTGCTCTGTGTCAGGGGCAATGTGCTTATGAGCACCTCCGTGCAAGCGGTCTTCCGCTCTACCCCAGGGGCCCTCGCTCCGGTCCGAGTTATGCTGTCTCGGTCCATCTTCACTTAATCGGCCCCATCCGCCCCACTCATGGGCACATCCTGATTTCGCCGCCTTGCGGCTTATACCTGATGCCCTCGCTGTGCGTTTCCGCCTAGGCGACCCGCGAGTGGTTCCGTGCTTTCGCTGTACCTTCCTTCTCCACATGCCGCCCTCTATGACCGCGGGGAGTTCATCAGTTGCACTTGCTCAGTTCCTTCACCGATGACATTGGCCTTACGCCGAAAGCCTAACGGCTCGGCACTCCCGAAATTCCCATCATCCGTTTCCGATGGGGGATGGTTTCGCGGCTTCACTGGTTCACTGCTTCGCTGCGGCCTGTCGAGTTGCTCGCCCCCCTGTACGGATCTGACCAGGCATTTCTCCCAGCCAACGGGGACTTTTACTCCCGAGCTTCCGGCGAGTCGGTCACCCTTCTCGTCGTCGGGTATAACTACGGTGGCACCTGAGCGCCTCCACCGATGGGACTTTCACCCACTGGAACGTCAGCTAGCATCGCTGCACAGGCTCTTTCATCCTCTACTTCAAGCCGGTTTAGCCCGGCGCACCGTAAACGCCTGGTCTATAAGAGGGGATGTCAAGGACATTTTTCTCCCTCGACCGGAAGAAGAGAGAGATTCCGTGACTTCCAGCCCCTGTTCGTTATGCACGCCGTTGGGTTCTGGTTTTCTGCCCTCTAGTCCTGGCGCAGATCTTGCGTGGTTCCATCTCAGTTGCATCTTGATCGAGTAGCGACGACGTCGATCGATTTCT
>DATMPS010000116.1:0-38833 GCA_035567435.1 Terriglobales bacterium
CAAGGCAGGCAGTTAGGGCCGCAGATGAACTCCCATAAAGCGGATAACCTACGGTGTTTTTTATTGGCGTTCGTCCGGGTTCATTGGTGCACCCACTGGATTCGCCCTGGAAAGACTACGAGATGCGAAAAGGCTTTACAAGAAAACCAAAACCGGACGAGCCCGCGACGCCGGTCAAGAACTACATCACGCCGAGCGGCCTCGAGCGCCTGAAAGATGAGCATCGGTTTCTGCTCACCAGGGAGCGTCCGGCCGTGACGGAGGTGGTGGCGTGGGCTGCCAGCAACGGCGATCGCAGTGAAAATGCCGACTATCAGTACGGCAAGCGGCGGCTGCGGCAGATCGATGGGCGGATTCGCTTTCTCACGAAACGAATCGAAGCCGCGGAAGTGGTGGACCCGGAAGCTCCGAGAGCAGGGCAGGCGGCGACGAGGGCATTCTTCGGAGCGACCGTGCGCTATGCCAATGCCGCGGGAGTATCGCGAGTGGTGAGCATCGTGGGCACAGACGAAATCGATCTCAACCGCAACCACATCAGTTGGGTGTCACCTCTGGCGCGCGCATTGATGAAATCGGCAGCGGGTGACAGCATAGTCCTTCAATTGCCTGGCGGCACAGAACACTTGACCGTGCTGGAAGTGAGTTACGAGCGCATTTCTGTGGAACCGTTCCGTGAACCACCTGGGTCCGAAGCCTCGGCAAAGGGACTCCCTCGCCGACGCTAATCCACCTGACGAGAAACACCGAGATTAGCTTATCTGCGCCGTGTGAAATTGCGAATTGACGAGAATGCCATAAGAGAAGGGAAAACGCAGCGCTTGACGCCGCTCGGCCAAAGGTTCGACGCCAAGTGGTCCGCTTCACGCGAATCAAAAGATAGCAGCTCGAATGAGTGGTAAAATTTCGAACGGGTGTTCTCTTGTGACTTGGCTATGGGCTCTGAGCCCGAGAATCGCCGGTACAGCGTTTCACGGGCAGGGACAAGAAGCTATGGAAATCGGCGAAAACCGACACACTCTCTTACACAGTTTCACATTTGTCGTTTGGGATGGCAACGAAGTAGAAGGCGAAATTAGCTGTTGAATCAAGCACTTCCACGAAGTGCCGGGATGGCGGAACTGGCAGACGCAGCGGACTCAAAATCCGCCGACCTTCGGGTCTTGGGGGTTCGACTCCCCCTCCCGGCACCAGCCCAGGCTGGGCCTATCATTTCCGCTAGCGTTTCCTGACTGATCTTGGGAATTGCAACCTCTGGTTTTCCGTCCTTCCCGAAGTGAGCCAGCAGGAGAAGCATACGAGCAAGTCGCTTCTCACTGGAATTGAGGGGCTGGTCAATCAAATCCTCTTGGTATCGAATGTTCCGTGTCAGCAAATATGCCCCGAACATGTCGGAGAAAGTGTGTTCACGATGGAGTACTTCCATCATGGGCTTTGTCGATTCGCATTACGGAGCAATCGGTCATTGCGGTTGCGGAGCAAAGTCGGAGAGGCTGTCCCGCAAGGCAACCTTCTCCGAAGAAATCGCCCTCGTTCAGAATGCCGATGGTGGCTTCCTTCCCGTTTTCGAGACGACGGTGAGTCGTATCTTACCTTTCTGAATATAAAAGACAGCATCGGACGAATCGCCCTGAACGAAAATCGTTTACTTATTGGAAACGTTTGCGATCTTGCTCCCACCGTCGATGGTCGAAAGGAGTGTCTCGGGATCGAATTCGCTACGTTTCTTGGCCGCTACTTTGGGTCTCACGTTTCCCCTGCGCAGAGTTCCGAACGGACAGAGCGCAACTTCCTAGAATGAAAGATGAACAAAATGCGTATGAAGGCGAGAACAACGTCAACTTTGCGGGCACAGCTGCAATCGGCTCGACAAAAATATGGTTTCCCCCTTGGTGTCGATAGTCAATCCGTCCCGGCGTTCCTAAACAAAATACCCACCCTTGCAAACCACCCGGCAGGTCTGCTGGTGGAAGGCTCAGGATCACGACATTCCCCTCGCTTGGAGCCTCGCAGGACAAAAGAGCGGGATAGGAACCTACGCAGTTACAGTGACATCTCCTGTGGCGATTTGTGGCTCGTTCCTATCTGAACTGAGCAGTGGCCATCCTCGTCGGAGGACGTATTCCAGCCAAGCTCCTGCGAACTGCGACGTGAGTACCGCAGCCAGGACAAGAGTCGTGTAGAAAGTCGCATTGATGATGCCAGCATTGAAGGCGACACTCGCCAACACGATGCCCGGCCCGCCACGGGCGTTCGTTGTAAACGCCAAGTTAATCAGGTCGAGTCCGCGGAATCCAGCTAGCCGACCCGCAAGTGCGACAGACAAAAGCTTAATCACGCACGTAGCGACGAGAAAGAGCAGCAGCATGCGCCATGAGAAAGCACGAACGAGATCGAGCTTCAGCCCAACCATGGCGAAATAGATCGGAATGAAGAAAGCGAACGACACTTTGCCAATGGCATCGAGTGCTTCCGAAAACAGCCGCCGCTTCTTGTGTACAACCGCAAATCCGGCCAGAAATGCAGCAAACACGAGGTTGACACCGAGGGCGCCAGCGATGACGCAGTATGCAAGCAACACCGCTAGGGCGTAGGCAATGGGTGAGTGCTGGGCAAAAACATTAAATCGAGATTTGTTGATTCTCTTCACAGCTCTCGGCAGCAACGTGAGACCCAGTGCGAAAAAACCTAGAGTTGACAGAAGATGGTATGCCACGTGTCGTGGCTGCAAAGCCGCTGTTCCTGCCAAAGCAGTGGCGACCGCCAACGCAGCCCACAACACAATGTCTTCAAGGACTGCCACGCCCAGGACTAAGCGGGCGAAGCGAGTGTGAAGAATCTTGAGATCGGCGAAGATTTTGGAAATCACGGGAACTGAAGTGACAGCGACCCCTACTGCAAGAATGATGACTAGGGAGAGTTTGTTCCCCCTTGGCCCAGAAATAGCCGTGCCAACCAACATAGGACCGCACGCCAGACCAATCACAAAAGGAATCCCAGTCCCGACCGCAGCTAGCCAAGCTACCTCTCGCCTCTCCTCACGAGTAAACAACTGCTTCGTCTCGGCCCCGGACATGAACATCAGAAGCAGCAATCCCATCCAGTAGACGAAATCCAGGATGGGTGCATGGTGCTCGGACAATTCAGGAAATGAGTATGATGCGAATCGCAGCCGTCCCAGTAGTGCTGGCCCCAAGACAATCCCTGCAAGAATCTCACCTACGACCCTCGGTTGGCGAATCTTGACGAACAAATAGCCGAGTAGCTGGGCGAGAGAAGCGAGGAGCAATAGCAGAAGAAGAATGGACGTGAGGTCTGAGTTTGACACGGACAATTGATGCGGCAAAGCGGCCGTCCGTTGTGTCAAAAAAGAGAAGAAGAAGAGCACGTCGGCTGGACTATGGAACTGGTCGAAGTTCTGTGGCTGAACTGTGGCTAACCCCGAAAAATGCTGGTCAGGCCTGCACACGCCGAACGCCGTTCAAAGAAGCTAAACCTTCCCGGACTCCGATCGGCTCACTCACATCCATCAGAATGTTCGAGGCATGTTATTTGCGGTGAACGAGGTGCTGGCCAAGCGCGGCATCAACATCGAACGCCAGGTTCTGGACGCGCGGCGACCGTGGGTATGCTATCTAGGAGATCAACCAAACCTGTGACGAAGGCTTAATCCGGGAACTCGAGCAGATTCCGCAAACGATTCGGGTCCGGGTGACGCTTCCGGTAAAGGGGAGATCCAAGGCAGGCCTGTCTCAAGAAGCTGCTGACTCCTTGCGCAATTGGTACTTCAGCAGTTTGTAAGAAAGATCACTGCGCGAGAGGCCGAGGCGACGCGCCGCCTCCGCCTGGGCGCCGCCGGTCGATTGCAGGGTGCGCTCGATCAGTGTCTTCTCCACTGTCGAAAGCAAATCCCTCAGATCGAAACTCGGCGGCAATGCCTCGATCCAAGCCAAGTTCGCGTGACCGGCGCTACCGTTGCCGTGGGGTTGAGTGAGTGCTCCCGCGGCGGCACCGAGTGGGAAGTGCTCCGCGCCAATTTCCTCCCCCGGAGAAAGGATGACCGCGCGCTCGATCAAATTCCGCAATTCCCGGATATTCCCGGGGAATTCGTAAGACATCAAACGGACCAACGCCTGCATGCTCAAACGCCCTTTGGGCACGTTTAACTCGCCAGCCATCTGACCGAGGAAAAGATCACAGAGTGCTGCGATGTCGGCCCTGCGATCGCGCAAGGGAGGAATCGCAACCGGGACCACTGCCAGGCGGTAATAGAGATCCTCGCGGAACAGGCCCTCGTTGACGCGTTGCTGCAAATCACGGTGAGTCGCTGCGAGGACACGCACATCCACACTGCGAGGCTTCAGCGAACCGATCCGGATAACCCGTCCCTCGGTGAGGACCCGCAAGAGCTTCGCCTGGGCCGCTGGCGACATTTCCGCAACTTCGTCGAGGAACAGTGTTCCTTCGTGCGCAGCTTCAAAGAGTCCCAACCGGCTGCGATCGGCTCCCGGGAACGCGCCCCGCTCATGTCCGAACAATTCGCTTTCGAGCAAGGCCTCGGTAAAGGCAGCGCAGTGGGCTGCCAGGAACGGCTTGCTCGCCCTGGGACTCTGGCGGTGAATGGCGCGTGCCACCAGTTCCTTGCCCGTCCCTATCTCACCGCTGATCAACACGGTGGCGGTGGTGGGCGCAACCCGAGCGATTTTCTCGCGAAGCTCGCGCACTAACGCGGTGTCGCCGAAAACCTCCGACGAACCTTCCAGGCGTCCCACGGCCGCTTTCAGCAGGCCATTCTCCCGCAGCAGCGTCGTGTGCTCGCATGCTCGTTGTATCGTGGCGCGGAAGACTTCCGGCGTAAAAGGCTTCGCGAGAAAATCGAAAGCACCTTCAGGCGTGCTCTCGACCGCCAACTCCGAAGTGGCCACAGCGGTCAGAAAGACCACCGCCACGTTGGGATCCACCTCGCGCGCCGCCGCCAGAACGTCCAGTCCTCCGCCGTCGGGCATTTTCTGGTTGGTGAGAATAGCCTCGTACTGGTTGCTGCTCACCGCCTGCCGCGCCTCTTCCACTCCGGCGGCGTGAAATACCACATGCCTGTCCTGCTCCAGGTTGGAAACGAGGATCTTGTGCATGTGCGCTTCGTCGTCAACAATCAGAATTCTGCCCATAGTACGTTTACGCTTTCGTCGTGACCGCCCCGGTCGCCACTCCGGGCAAGATCAGTGTGAATCGAACGCGTGCGGCGGTCGTGTCCGTGAGTTGCAGTACTCGCGAGTGAGAGCGGGCGAGGTCGTGAGCAATGGCCAGTCCCAGCCCGCTGTCGGACCCCGCTCGCACTCCGAGAGACTGTCTTTTCCAGTTCCATCATTGGTGTTCGGATGGTTCACCGAGGGCTACACAAGCACCGATACCCGAGGGGCGAGCTGTCCCTCAAAGGTACCATGTAAACTAATTGTAAAAAATACAGGCAAGCGGACTTCCATTCGGATCGGACATCTAAACGGAAGAATTGATTAATGTTAAAGATCGCCTGGCTGTGAGGAGTTGTAAGGAAGTATCAATAATTAGACACATTTCGTTCAAATTCTTGCACACCGCGGGTAGCGTAGGGAACATTCGAGGGGGGGAGGAAAGGGGGGTACTACTCCCTCGAAATCGGAAGCTTCGCCAGTTCCCAGGCGTCAAAGCCTCCGGCTAGATTCGTGACCGACTCATAGCCCGCCTTCTTCAGCAGGCTGCAGGCAATCATGCTGCGATAGCCGCTTTTGCAGTGGACGACCAGCGGAAGCGTCTTGTCGGGCGCAGGCAGCTGGCCGGTGAACCGGTCTAGCGGGAACAACTGGGCATTTGCTATGTGTCCCGCTCTCCACTCCGGCTCGCGCCGTACATCAAGAACCTGCACACGGTTTTGCGCCAGACTCTCCCGCAATTCCGGCGCTGCGATTTGCGGGATGAGGGCGAGTTTGAAACCTGCACCAGCCCAGGCTTGGACACCTCCGCCAAGATACCCACGCTCGGCGTCGATACCCACCCGCGCCAGCCGCAACGTCGCTTCGTACAACTGCTCATCACCGCCGGCAACCAGGACGGGTTGCCCGGCGAGGCCCAGGATGGTCCCCGCCCAAATCGCGAACTGGCCTGAAAGGGCGATGTTGATGGCTCCCGGAATCGATCCCGCGGCGAACTGATCTCCCGGGCGGACATCTAATACCGGCGCGCCCTGCTCCATCAAAGCCCTGACCTCTTTCGCCGACAAGCGCGGCAAGGGCGGAAGGTCTGCCATAGGCGCGGCTCCTCCCCGGTTGATCTCGGCGTCTTGCAGAAAATATTCCGGTCGCGCCGGCAGATTCTCTGTCAGTTGCTTCACGAAGTCTTCGCGGCTGGCGATCTGCAGGGCGTAGTTTGTCAGGCGTTCTGTCCCGATTGTCGAGGAGCGCTCCGCGCGCATCTGGCGCCCGCACAACGACCCGGCGCCATGAGCCGGATACACCGCAACCTCGTCTGCAAGTTTGAGCAGTTTGTTATGCAGGCTGTCGTACAAGAGCCCAGCCAGCTGTGTCGGAGTATGCGTCGTTGAAAGATCGGGACGCCCGACATCTCCAATGAATAGCGTGTCTCCCGTCAGAACCGCCCACGGCTGCGACGACTTCTGTTCGTCGGTAACCAGCAGGCAAATGCTCTCGGGTGTGTGCCCCGGCGTTTCCAGCACTTTAATTCCTGCCCGGCCGAAGCGCAGCTCAAAACCATCGGTTAAATCGACATGCGGAAATTTCGCTCCCGCCTGAGCTCCTATGTAGATGG
Organism: Terriglobales bacterium; assembly: GCA_035567435.1. Classification (GTDB taxonomy): domain Bacteria; phylum Acidobacteriota; class Terriglobia; order Terriglobales; family Acidobacteriaceae; genus Gp1-AA133. Next base: position 6,799 of record DATMPS010000116.1, read on the forward strand.
TCGCGCCCGTGCGGGCCGCCAGTTCCTTATGGCCCGATACGAAATCGGCATGCAGGTGGGTCTCAAAAATGTGGCGGATCTTTAGCCCGTGCTCCTGTGCCGCCTTCAAGTAAATCTCAACATCCCGCTGGGGATCAACCACCACGGCCTCGCCATCCGACCCCAGCAAGTACGAGGCGTGCGCCAGGCATCCCAGGTAGAACTGCTCGAAGTACATGGTCGCGCTGGCGGTATCGGCAAGGGTCACGAGGGCCTCCCTGACGACTTCATGATAACCCGATAGCGGAAGCAATCCAGGATATGATCATTGACCATGCCGACCGCTTGCATGAATGCGTAGCAAATTGTGGAACCGACGAAATTGAAGCCTCGCCTTCGCAGATCCTTGCTCAGAGCGTCCGACTGCGCAGTGCACGCCGGCACTTGCCGTCCAGCCTTCCAGGCGTTTGCGCGCGGCTTGCCATCCACGAATTGCCAGACATATTGATCGAAACTGCCCGCTTCGTCCTGGACCTTCACGAACGCCTGGGCATTTCGTACAGTGGATTCGATTTTCAGTCGATTCCGAACGATCCCGGGGTCCTTCAGCAGGCTGCCGATTTTGCGTCGATCATAGCGGGCGACAAGTTGAGGATCGAAGTTGTCGAAGGCGGCTCGATAACTCTCTCTTTTCTTCAAAATCGTGTCCCAACTCAACCCCGCTTGCGCCCCCTCGAGGATGAGAAACTCGAATAGCCGGCGATCATCATAGACCGGCACGCCCCATTCCGCATCGTGATAGAGGATGGCGAGTTCATTTCGCGCCCAACTGCAGCGTATCGGATCGCGTGTTTTAATTCGGGTCGATTTCAAGTCCTTTTCCCGTCTCCATAAGGTATCCTGGTAGCAGGTTCTACTACCCTGCCTTCCCCACCGTGTCATTGAGACACATTTCGCCCCAGTTTTACAGGAGTTACGCGATCTAAGCTGTGGATTTCATGGCCCTTCTGGGCCATGACCAAACGGGTGCTCCTTTTGTAACTTGGAACTTGCGATGGTCTCTCCTAGAGTCGAGTCTTGCCATTGCGGCTTGGGTAGCGGCTTTCGGCCTGAAACGTGCATCTAATGTTAGGGGATGGCTTCAGGCCGTGATTGGCAGTAAAAATTTTGGAAGCGGTGGGAATGAAGTACACGATATCCATCTTTTGTCTCCTGGCTCTGGGCTTGGCGCTGGCCGTACCGGCCGCGCCGGCACAGACTCCATCGGCTGCGTACGTGGCTCGCTCGACGACCGCCCTTCCGACCTCTTCCTCTCCATCGGACGATCCCCAGGATTCCATCCTTACCATCCGGAAGCGCGTGGACGAAGTCAACGTCCTGTTCATTGCCACGGACAAGCACGGCAAGTTCGTACGAAACCTGACGCAAAACGACTTCAATTTTTTCGATGACCATAAGCCGGTCCAGTCGATTGTAAATTTCCGGCGTGAAACCGATCTGCCCCTGAAGATGGGCCTCCTGCTGGATGTGAGCGGGTCGGTCCGCACGCGCTTCGACTTCGAGCAGGACGCGGCCACCAGCTTCCTGCAGCACGTGATCCGCCCCGGTTTCGACAAAGCCTTCGTTATGGGCTTTAACGGCCACCAGGAACTGGCGCAGGATTTCACGGACAGTGTCCCGCAGCTTTCGCAGGGCGTGCACTCGCTCCATGATGGTGGAGGAACGGCGCTCTATGACGCGATCTACCACGCCTGCCGCGAGAAACTTCTGAAAGAGCAATCGGACCATCCCGTGCGCAAGGCGCTCATCATCCTGAGTGATGGCGACGACAACCAGAGCGAATTCACGCAGGGTCAAGCCATTGAAATGGCCCAGCGCGCAGAAGTGATCATCTACGCGATCTCAACCGACGACAGCGGCCTCATCCTGCGCGGCGACAAGAACCTGGAGAAGCTCGCGGAAGCGACCGGCGGCCGTGCCTTTTATCCCTTCAAGATGAAAGACATCACCCACTCCTTTGCCGCGATCGAAGACGAACTGCGCAGCCAGTACGTGGTGTCGTATCACCCCGCCGACTTCGACGCCGACGGTCGCTACCGCACCATCGAAATCAGCGCCCTGAAAAAGGACCTGCAGGTCCGTGCTCGCAAGGGTTACTACGCTCCTCGGCAGTAAAAGGCCATCGGCCAGAAAATCCTCTCTTCGCTTAGTCCATTTCAAACGCCACAAAACGCAGCTGCCCCTGCCGCTCGACTTGCAGCGCTATCGCATCTCCCGACTTCAACTGCGAGAGTGCGCTGCGCAGATTCTCGACTGTATCCACCGGGCGATTGTTGATGGCGTGGATCACGTCCCCGGTGGTCAATCCGATGCTCGGGCCAAACAGATCTGCCGCCCGTCCCAGCACGACCACACCTGACGGAATTCGCAACTCTCCCACCATTGATCGGATTTTGTCATCGACGCTCGCCGCCAGGATCGCCAACTGCGGCACAAGATTATTCTGCGTGTCCGCCAGGTCGAGTAGCTGATCCATCTGGTGCTTCTCCTGCAAAACAGGAATGAATAACGTCTTCTTGCCGGTGTCCCGCAGCACGTCCAGCTTCAACACCTGGTCGGTGGGATGCAAATACAGTGCACCCATAAACGCCGGCAGGGTATCGATCGAGCGGCCATCGGCGGCCAGCACTACGTCACCCACCTTGAGTCCCGCGGCTTCCGCCGGACCTCCCGGCGCCACATCGGAAATCAGCACCCCCCAGCTCCGCTTCAGATTGAGTCCTGCCGCCAGGGATGGCGTGATGGTTTGCGCACCTGCCTCGATCTCCGAGCGATGGACGTGCCCGTACCGCTTCAGACTCTCGTATACGAATTTCACGACGCGCGCCGGGATTGCGAACCCGAGGCCTTCGCTCCCACCGCTGCCGGAAACAATGAACGTATTGATCCCCACCACGTAGCCGTCCATATCTACCAGCGGGCCTCCGCTGTTGCCTGGGTTGATCGGAGCGTCGGTCTGGATGTACACCATCGCCTTGTTCGGATCAGGCTGCCGCGCCACGGAACTGACGACGCCCAGGGTCACCGTGTTTTGCAATCCCTCCGGGCTCCCGATCGCGAACACCAACTGTCCCTGCTGCACCCTGCGCGCCGCGCCCAGTGGCAGTGTGGGCAGATCTTTCGCCTCCACTTTCAGCAGCGCAAGGTCCGTCTCCTGGTGTGCGCCCACGAGCTTGGCATCGAGAACGCGCCGCTTGCCTTCCGGTTCGAGCACCGCTCCCTCGCCTGCCGGAACCGGCAGCACCACCCGGATCCGCTGCGCTCCCTCGATCACATGGGCGTTCGTGATGACGTATCCGCTGGGGTCGATGATCACGCCCGACCCGATCGCCTTCTGCCTTGCGATCAGGGCGGTGTCGGTTCGCCCGCTATCCTCAAGCGGACCGTAACCAGTAACCAGGATCTGCACCACTCCCTGGGACGCCTTGGCTGCCAGTCCCTCCAGCGCGGCATTGAGCTGCAACAGCGCGGCCGGCGTCTCTGCGGCGCGAGCCTCAAGAGCGGCCTCCCGGGCCGGCGCTGGCGCCTTTTGAGATGTTCCCGCGCCGTGGACCGCGCGGTCGATTGAATCAGGTCCTTGGGCCCGGACCCTCGCAACCAGCAGAACCCCAAGCAGTAGGAGAAAAAGGAGAGCGCAAGTGGCGGTCCGGCAACGAGCTTGAATGGGCATGGGGCATGGCTCCTTCGAAGCCAATCTGCAATCTGAGTTTTGACCGAGTTCGCCCGGTATTCATTGTGCCAGAAAAGTGGCACCCCGCGGAAAAGGCTGGCTGCACGCCGCGTCTGAAGCCCTGGTAACCGGGTAACCGCCCGGGGGGAACCTAGTTCCTACCCTTAACTAACGAGTGATCAGGCTTTTATCGGGGGTATCATCCGTGATATAACCGCCCATATAGCAGACGTTTTGCTCCCTCAGGAAAGCGGTAGGGCGCGCCTGTGCACGTAAACAAGGCCGCAACGGAGGAGGGATTGTGTCCGAAGCGCGGACCGGCAAGAGATTTCCGCTCGAACTACCCATCAAGATCCATAAAGAGAACGTCGCTGGCGAAGCCAGCGGCATGACTGGCAACCTGAGCGCCGCCGGCGTTTACATTCGCGCCGACGCCTCGCTCGAAATGGGTTCCCCCGTAGAGTTTGAAATTACTCTCCCCCCCGAAGTGACCGGTGGCAAAGAAAACGTGGTCATCCAGTGTCGCGGACGGGTTGTCCGCACCGACGAGTCCAGTACCGATCCCGACGGCACCCGAGGGGTAGCCTGCGTGATCGATTCGTACGAATTCGTACGTAACTCTTAAACCTCGGAGCGGTGTCGAGATGCTCAAGTTGATTCTGGCCGATAACCAGGCTATTTTCCGCGCGGGAATCGCCAAAGTTTTGGCGGTCGAAGACGAAATGCGCATTGTTGCTCAGGCGCAGACTCCCGAACAGATGTTCATGGCGCTGGACAAGTTCCGCGCCGCCGTCCTGGTCGTGGCTGGCGGTTTCCAGTCCGACTTCAACGCCATCGTGCAGGGCGCAACCAAGAGCAAAACGCGCATCGTAGTGTTAGCCGATACCGGCGAGAGCGCCCAGCGCTACATGAGCAATGGCGCTCATGGCGTGGTGTATCGCAACGTCACCAGCCCGGCTCTGGTCGATTGTGTCCGCAAGGTCGCCCGCGGGGAAACATGGGTCCAGGACGTGGCTGTTCCCAGCGAGCTCACCGAAAACGATATGGTGGGCCTGCGCGTCCGCGACCGCCTGACCGCCAAGGAACTGCGCATCGTTGCCCTCATTGTGCAGGGCTACAAGAACAAGGAAATCGCTTCGCAGCTCGGGACAACCGAGCAGGTGATCAAGAACTACCTGCGCAACGTGTATGACAAGATCGGAGTTTCGGATCGCCTGGAACTCGCGCTGTTCACCATTCACCACCGCATTCTGAACGAAGCTGCGGCCGCAACCGCTGCCACCAACCAGCCGCAAGCCGGCGCCGGTGTAAGCTCGTGAGAGGCACGTTTTTCGCAGGAAGAAAAAGGCCGCCAGATGGCGGCCCTTTTTTTCGTTGCAACTCGGGGTCACACGGGATTCCAGCTTTCAGAGATCACACATGGCGTACCTCCCTTTTGCGTACCTGGACCGTGCCTGCCCCCTGAGGCAGATGCTCCTGATCTTTACTTACTCTGCTTGTTACTTTTCGTCGGAGCTTTCTTCGCGGCTACTTTCTGTGCAGCAGCTTTGAAGCGCAAGGACTGTATCGCTGAGTGCATGCTTTTCAATCCCTCCGCCTCGGGACTGACCAACATGAATTGCAAAAGGGTTCTTCCATCGGTCGCCGCATACTGTTCGATATGCTGCACAGTGCCATTGATTGTCTCGTTCAGCTGCGCCTTCCACAATTTTCGGCCGTTGATGATCACTGCTTTGGGACTGCCAAGATACTGCACGTTTATGCCTTTCTCTAGGGCACTGTTCTCGGCAAAGGCAATATAGTCACGTCCCGTGTTCGGACCAGCCAGGGCCCCCAGCTGCAGAACCGAGACTTGGATGGACTTCCGCTCGTAGTTTTTCTTGAACGGGGCATTCTCGGTAACGATCAAGATCATCCGTATTGTCTGAGACGTTCCCGGAATCGGGGCCTTTGCGGGATCCTGGGTGACCGGGGCTGGCGCTGGAGGAGGTACCGCCACCCAACCTGGCGGGATGTTCAGGGAGAAGCCGTAGATGGAGTTGGTGTAAACGCCGTTGGCGATCGAGCCCCCGTTTTCGGCCAGTCCGGTGGCAGCCAACTTGTTGGGCGGATTCGTCGTGGGTTGTCCCGGGGCGCCCGGCTCTGGCCTCCGAATCAGGGGCGGTATAGCGTTCCCCTGGCCGACAGCGTCGCCTTCGGCAAGACTCATCAGTAGCCATCCCAGAGTGAAGGTCAGAAGCAGGCGTGCTGAAAGGCTCATAGTCCCGTGGCAGCGCATTTCGCGAAGCGTAGCATTGATCCTTCCTTCGGACAATTCACTCAGCGTGCACCCCGGCGAGAAGAACCCGTGCCCGGAAAGGCTTTTCGCGGGTCTGGCGTTTTGACGACAAGGTGCTGGGGAACCGAAACGTCGGCGGCCTGTAGGGCCCGAAGCAACGTTTCGAGCCTCGCGCCTCTTCAATTGCCGCGTTCTCCTCGATGGCGCCGCTACCAACACCGTGCAGGTCCGGCAAGGACGGGCTTCAAGGTCACCCCGCCCAATGTTGTCCAGCAAACCTTCCCCGACGAATGCGGCGGACCTGGTCCGGCGTCCCCCTCCGTCTTTGGTTGACGTAGGAGGCAAAATCGCATACGCTTCGTCCAATCCCCGTCCATCCCCCGGGGGTCTCAGCCTTTTCCGTGCCCATCCTCCTCCATTGTGGCGTCGGAAACGGCATGTTGCGTACCCACAAGGAGACCTACCATGGCTGGAAAATCTCTGGTTCTACCCCTCATTGTTTGCGTTTCGGTCCTCGGGGCGACAGCGGCCTCGAAAGAAGAAATCGTTCCGGCCGGAACCATCCTGCACTGCACCATGGATGAGCAGAACTTCTCATCCAAAACCGCAATGGCCGGCGATCCCGTTCTCTGCCATCTCGGCCCCATCTCCACCTTCGGACATTCGGTCTTCCCGCGTGGCGCAATGCTGAGCGGGCACTTGCAGGATTCCAAAGATCCCGGACACTTCGTCGGCAAGGGATGGCTGGAACTGGAATTCGATCGCATTATCCTGCCCGGAGCCGAGGTCATGCCGCTGTCGGCCAAGATCATCGGCGCGCCACACCTGAAATCGGACCGCGAAGGAAAACTTCACGGCGGCGGCCATCCCAAACGCGATGCGGTGGAATGGATGATTCCGGTTTTATGGCCCATGAAGCTGATGATGTTGCCGGCCAGAGGACCGTACCCCGCACTGAAGGGTGAGTCACGCCTCACCATGCGCCTGATGGAGGACGTGGTCGTGCCCTTGCCGGTAGCCGCCCGGGCTACAATTCCATCGCCGCCATGGGCCGCACCCACCCGCTACATTCCGTCGCCGTACGGACTGATGCGGCCGGCTGCCCTTATCACCCGCGAACCCGTCGCACCCGAGATCCCGGTGGAGGAGCCAGCTCTGAGCGCTGCTTCTCAGACCGTCCCGGCACCGGTGCCGCAACCGGCGGTGGTCGACTTGCCCGCAGTCGAATCGTCGCCCGCCGAGCCTCCAGGCAGGCAGCCAGTGCACGAAGTTCCGCCTGCGAACCCGGCCGCGGCCGCTGGAGTGCCATCCACGCTGGTTATCCTGAAGGGTGGAACGGCGTTTCTCGCGCGCGAGTATTGGGTGCACGGCGGCCAGATCGAATGCGTCTCCGAAGATGGCGAACAAAAGGCGTTCCCGCTTGAGAATGTGGACCTTTATCAGACGGTTCGCGTGAATCGCGAGCGGAATGTCGAGTTCGTCCTGCACACCAAGGCCGGAGCCGTGGAGCAGTAGCGGACAAAGGGCAAGCGCCGCGCATAAAAAAGGCCGGAGACCGTCGTCTCCGGCTTCTTCCATTCGACGCTAGAGCTTCTCGCCCACCGCTTTTCCCTGCGAGAACAGGTAGAGGTAGTCAGGACCACCGGATTTCGAGTCGGTCCCCGACATATTAAACCCTCCGAACGGGTGCGCTCCCGCGATCGCACCCGTGCATTTGCGATTGATGTAAAGATTGCCCACATGAAAGTCGCGGACGGCGCGCTCGATCTTGTCTCGCGAGTTGGTGTAGACCGCTCCGGTGAGGCCGAACTCCGTATCATTCGCGATTTCCAGTGCGTGGTCGAAGTTCCGTGACTTGATCACCGCCAGCACCGGCCCGAAAATTTCCTCCTGCTCGAGCTTCGACTTGGGCGGGATATCGGCAAACACCGTCGGCTGGAGATAATATCCCTCACCCGCGTTTACCGCACGACCACCACCGGTCACGAGTCGTCCGTCGCGCTTTCCAGCTTCGATGTATTCGAGAATCGTCTTCATCGAGCCTTCGTTGATGACCGCACCCATATTGAGGTTCTCGGCCGGATCGCCCACGGTGAACTTCTCGACCCGCGACTTCAACATCTCGAGGAACTTGTCGTACACGCGCGTGTCCACGATGGCCCGCGAGCACGCCGAGCACTTTTGCCCTTGAAATCCGAACGCCGCCTGGGCCACCCCCTCAACGGCAACATCAAGATCAGTGTCTGCGTCGACGATGATGGCGTCCTTGCCGCCCATCTCCAGCACAGTGCGCTTGATCCAGATCTGTCCCGGCGCCTGCGTCGCCGCACTCTTGTTAATGTGCAGTCCGACCTCGCGCGATCCGGTAAAGGCGATAAAGCGCGTCTTGGGATGGGAGACGATGGCATCGCCGAAGCTCGCGCCCGCACCGGGACAGAAGTTGACCACACCCTCGGGCATGCCGGCCTCTTCGAGCAGTTCGATGAACTTGGCAGCGATGGTTGGCGAATCGCTTGACGGCTTCAAGATGACCGTGTTGCCACACACAATCGAAGCCAACGTCATCCCCGCCATGATTGCACACGGGAAATTCCACGGCGGAATCACTGCCCCTACCCCAAGGGGGATATAGAAGAGGCGATCGCGTTCTCCCGGCAACTGCACGGGCGTTTCGACTTTTGCTAGGCGCAGGGCCTCGCGGCCGTAGAGCTCACAAAAATCGATCGTTTCTGCGATATCTCCGTCCGCCTCCCACCAATTCTTGCTGACTTCAAACACCAGCCAGGCCATGAATTCGAACTTGCGCTCGCGCAGCAGGTCGCCCACCCGGAACAGCAGGCTGGCGCGCTCCTCGACGGAAGTCCGGCTCCAGGACGCAAAGGCCGTCAGCGCCGCGTTCATCGCGGGTTCGACGTGCTCGCGGCCGGCCTTCTGATGCACCCCCACGATCTGCGGAGGTCGGGCGGGGTTGATGGACTTGATCTTTTCCGCGGTTCTGACGCGACTCCCGCCGATGATCAGGTCATACTCGCGCCCGAGCAGGCCGCGCACTTTCTCGATGGCGCCGCGCATCTTGCGTGCGTTCTCTTCGCGACTGAAATCGACCACCGGCTCGTTGACGAAGGGGCCTTCATGCAGGCGGGCCTGGAGACGCGCGGGGGCTTCGACAGTTGCCATGAAATGCACCTCTTTAGGGATTTCGAGATCCAGTCCAGAACTGGACGGCAGTACCCATAATTGTAGCACCGGCACAGCGTGCTCACTGGGCCAGGACTCTCTCCACCGGCTCCAGCCGCGCCGTGAAATGCCGCAGATACGGCGCCTCATGGCTGAGCTTCAATCCCTGGATCCGCTCGCGATTCTTCCAAACCTCAAGGATGATCTCGACCACATAGTCCACGTGACTCTGCGTATAGACACGGCGTGGAATGGCCAGCCGCACCAGATCCATCTTGGCGGCAGCGCCAAACATCAGCGTGCCAATTTCCACCGAGCGGATTCCTCCTTCGAGATACAGTTCCGCCGCCAGAGCGACTCCGGGAAACTGATCCGAGGGTAGGTGCGGCAGAAACGCCCGCGCATCGAGGTATATGGCGTGTCCACCTGGCGGCTGCATGATGGGGACACCTCGCTCGGCAATGTGATTCCCCAGGTAGGCAGTGGACGCGATGCGGTAGCGCAGGTAATCCTCGTGGAGCGCCTCTTGCACGCCCACCGCGACAGCCTCCAGGTCGCGCCCTGCGAGCCCGCCGTAGGTCGGGTAGCCCTCGGTCAAGATCAGCAGGTCTTTTTCCAGCAGGGCCAAACGGTCGTCGTTCGTGCACAGGAACCCCCCGATATTGGCCATGCCGTCTTTCTTCGCGGACATGGTGCAGCCATCGCCGTAGGAGAACATCTCCTGGGCAATCTGCTTAGGCGTCTTGGATTCGTATCCGGGCTCGCGCAGCTTGATGAAATAGGCGTTCTCCGCAAATCGGCAGGCGTCGAAATAGAGAGGGATCCCGTGCTTGCGGCAGACTTGGCTGACCTGCCGGACATTTTCCATCGCGACCGGCTGACCGCCACCGGAGTTGTTGGTGACGGTCAACATCACCAGCGGAATCCGCTCACGCCCGGTTTTCTGAATCAGATTCTCCAGCGCCTCCACATCCAAATTGCCTTTGAAGGGATGTTTCAGACTGGGCTGGCGCCCCTCCGGAATCACGAGATCCACGGCTTCGGCGCCGACGTATTCGACATTGGCCCGGGTGGTGTCGAAGTGCGTGTTGTTCGGGACCAAATCGCCTTTCTTGCAGGTAACGTTGAAAAGGATCCTCTCCGCCGCCCGGCCCTGATGCGTCGGAATGACGTGCTTGTATCCGAAGATGTCCTGAATCGATTCCCGGAAATGATCAAAGCTGCGGCTGCCGGCGTAGCTTTCGTCGCCTTCCATAATCGCGGCCCATTGCCGCGTCGACATGGCCCCGGTCCCCGAATCAGTGAGCAGGTCGATCAGCACGTCGTCGGCGGGGAGAAGAAACAGGTTGTAATGCGCCGCCCGCAGCAGTTGTTCACGTTCCGGGCGAGTGGTCCAGCGAATGGGTTCGACGCTCTTAATGCGGAAGGGTTCAATGATGGTCTTGACAGGCATGGTGACTCCCGGCGAAGGCGGACGACGCGCGTCCAACGGCTGACATCCCAATCAAGGCACTTTGACCGACTCCCTCCGTTCGGCTGGAGCCGTCACAGCGGCCGTCCTTTCCAACTTGTCCCAGGCAAATCTCTGTCCCTCCGCCGCGCGCTTCAGCGTCTTCAGCAAAACAATCGAGAATAGCTGCCGGTACGCGAAGCGCTGCAACCACACCTGGCTCAGCAGCCACGTGTCTTCCCTGATTTCTGATCGCCGGCGCTCCAGCGCAAAAGCGATGGTCGACGCGAAAAAGTCGATAATCAGGAACGCCAGGAAAAAGACCACCAGCTTCTGGAAGCTCGCGGGATCAGTCGACTCCGGGTGGAAGTACTTCTGAATGAAATACCATCCGACCCCCACGATGAACATCACGTCAATGAAGGGAGAGACCAGCGGCAGCAGAATCTGGAAGATCAGGATGTTGGGCAGCGCAACCCATCCCAGCGCTCCCTTCCGGGCGAACACGCCGCGATGCTTGTACACCGACTGCAGAATGCCAAACGACCACCGGAAGCGCTGCCGCATCAGCCCGTTTGCATTGGTAGGCGCCTCGGTGTAGGCAAGCGCTTGGTCTTCGTATTCAACGCGATAGCCGCGCCGCAGCAAGGCCATCGTAAGATCGGCATCCTCGGCGACGGTGTCCACATGGTAGCCGCCGGCCTCGCGTACTGCGGATACTCGCCAGGCCCCGATCGCACCCGGAACCACGCTCACCGCACCCATGGTATTCAGAGCGCGGCGCTCAAAGTTCTGGCTGGTGATGTACTCCAGCGCCTGCCAGCGAGTCCAAAGATTGACGCGGTTGCCCACCTTGGCGTTCCCCGCAATCGCCGCAACCTCAGGATTCATGAAATGCGGCACCAGATGCGAGATCGCGTCAGGCGCAATGATGGTATCGGCGTCGATCCCGACAAATATCTCCTCGTCGGTCAGGTGCTCCAGCCCGTAGTTAAGCGCCTCAGCTTTGCCGGCGTTGGGTTTCGTGAGTATTAGAACCCGCCCTTCCGCTTCTTCCTGCGCAAAGGCCCTGCGGGCGACTTCCAGCGTGCGATCCTTCGAGCCGTCGTCAATCACGATGACGTGGAGGTTCGGATAATCGGAATCCAGAGCCGACCGCACCGTCCGCTCGATGACCTTCTCTTCGTTGTAGGCGGGAATCAAAACCGCGACTTTCGGCTTATAGGAAGCAATCTGCGCCGGCGTTCCCGGCTCGTGAGTCGCCAAGCGATCATAGACCGCCAACGCGCCCACCAATAGCAAGCGGGAGGTCATCAGCAGGTCGCCCAGGAAGAAGATCCAGGTGATCGAGGCCATGCCGACGCCCCACAGCCAGAAGCCAATCCAGTTCAGCCACGCCGCCCAACGCTCGTTGCCGGGAATCGGGGGCATGACGTCAGCCTTTGTCTTGCCCAGTAGCTGATAGACAGGGACGATCTCGTATCCCCGTGCGCGCAAGCCCTCAATAATCATGGGCAGCGCGCGAACCGTCTCCCGACGATCTCCGCCGCCATCGTGGAGCAGCACAATGTTCCCGCAAAGCTGGTCCATACCCAAGCAGGGCGGCAGATCCTTCATGACGGCGGCCGTGATTTGCTCAGCGCTACGGTGTGGATTTTCACGCCAGTCGTTGGGATCGATCCGGTTGCCGACCGTGATGTACCCCATGTCCTGGGTGATTTCTAGCGGGCGCACCTGGTCCGCCGTGTCCGGTTCCTGGTCGATGGCGTAGGGTGGGCGGAAAAGAACGGTGCGGATCCCCAGTCGGCTGGCGAAGAGCCGCTCGGTCAGGTTCAACTCCAGCTTCATCAGACTCTTCGAAATGTTGCTGATATCGGGATGGGTGAAGGTGTGATTTCCGATCTCATGCCCTTCCTCGTAGATCCGACGTGTGAGGTTGGGATTGTTCTCCGCCTGCCACCCGATCAGAAAGAAGGTCGCCGGAGCGTGTTCTCGCTTAAGAACGTCCAGAATCTTGGGAGTCCACTGGGCATCGGGACCATCGTCAAAGGTGATGGCCACCTGCTTCGCGGTCGCCCCGTAACGCGCCACGCGATACGGTTCGGGCAACTCCTTGAAGGTCTGGTCCGTAATCTGACCCGTCGCCGGATCCAGCGTGATCTCCCGCTCGCCGTTGGCGGGACGGGACTCGATGCGCAGAATCTCGCCCTGGCCTTCCATGTCGACGTCCTGCCCGGGCGGCACATCCTTGAGCTTGTCGGGTGCCGACCAATCACCCGGAGAATCCCATACCTTCCACAAGGAACGATCCTCCGACCCCAGCCGCCATAGGGCGAAAGTCCGGATGCCGAGCGTCCGGGCCGCACGCATCTCGTTCAGCGCGGTCACTCCGTCAAGGAACCAGACATCGTGACGCAAATTGCCTTCATCCCGGTAGCTGAAGTGGGGATTCATGCTGTCGTAGTCAAAGTCCACGTCTTCGTCGGAATCCCGCGCCGCTAGCCATGCCTCCTGCACCGTGACATTGACATTCTTCAACCCGGCGGGCGGATTTTTTTTCGGCTTGTCCACCCAGTCATAGCCGTAATTGCCAACCGCACAGATCAGCTTGTCGAGGGAAACCTTCTGCTTCGCAATCTCGAGATTCTTCGTGAACCAGTCCTGGGAAGCCACCGGTCCGGCTTCGTTCTCCGACTCGTGTTCGTCGTAGTTCATCAGGACGATGCCGTCGGTGCGGGCGGCAATCGCGGCATAGTCGAAGTCCCGGTCGCGCGCTGGCACACTCACGTACAGCTTCAGGCCGGAAGCATGCAGGTCCGCGGAAAGCTCTCCCAGCAGCGCCAGGTAGCCCGGCTGCGCGCTTTTCGGAAAGTCTTCAAAGTCCACCATCAGCCCGTGATATTTGTCGGAGGCCAGAAAGACGTCGATCTGCTGGCGGAACGTAGCCCGAGCAGCGGGGTTCATCAGGAACCCGGCAATTTCCGGTTTCCATTCCGTCTCGTCAAAATTGTTGACGAGCGGAAAAACCTCCATTCCGGTGTCCTCCGTCTTGAGGAAGGGCATGACTTCATCATCCACCGGACGAACCTTGCCGTTCTGCACGACGTTGAAATACCGGTAGTTCTGCTGGTCAAGTCCTTGCACGTTCCCGTCGGCGCCCAACACGTGCAGCCACTCAGGATAGAGCAGATCGATCTGGTGCGCATACTCCCGCAACGACGAGAAGCTGGCGGCGTCCCACTGCACGTAGAACGCGGCCCGGATGCCTTCATCGGCGTTCAGCGTTACCTGCGAAGGCGGCTTCTGGGTCTTGCGATGGCTGCGGAGCGCCGCCTGCCGCCGCCGTTCCTTCTCCTTTTCCCGCTCTTTTTCCTTGAGTGCGTGGTAGGGACGCTTTTGCTCAGGCAGGAACAGACCGGGCAGTTGCTCGTTGCGGATCGCGGTATAGACGAAGAAAATGACCAGCAACGTTATGGTGACGCCGAGCACGTCGAACAAGCGCCGCAAGCGGCGCCAACGGGACTGCCGGGGATCGTAGAAAACAGGTTTGGCCATGAGCACGCGTCTTACTCATCGTATGATGCGTCTGGCGAAGGGTCAAACCCGGAAACACGCACTGCCGAGCCCCATGAAAGCATCGCTCTCGCCAGCGTGCCCCATCAAAAACGCGTTATATTCCTAACGTGCGCGAACTTGTGCGCCAAAATCATCGATTCTTCCTGTGGGCGACGCTGGCCGCGCTGGGCTTGCGATGGTTTTTCTTTTTCAAGTTCCCCCACATCACCGCGGACTCTACCTTCTACGCCGATCTGGCGAAGAACTGGCTGCAGCACGGCGTGTATGGGCTCACCGTCGAGGGTGGCCGCATCGCGCCGACTTTCGCACGCCTGCCCGGATATCCTGCCTTCCTCGCCCTGGTCTTCGCGGTCTTCGGCCTCGATCACTACAAAACCGTGCTCCTGCTTCAACTCCTGGTGGACGTGGGCACCTGTTTTCTGGTCGCGGACCTGGCTCGGCGCTGCATCTCCTCCCGCGCCGCGAAGGCCGCCTTCCTGCTCACCGCCCTGTGCCCGTTCCTGGCCCAATACTCGGCCGCGGTGCTGGCCGAGACCCTGGAGATTTTCTTCACCGCGCTCGCCATGAATCTCGCGGTCATCGGACTGGACAATCTGGAACAAGGCAGGCTTCAGCCGTGGCTCGGTTGCGGTGTGGCCGTGGCGGCCTGCATTCTGCTGCGGCCCGATGGGGGTCTGTTGCTGCTCGCCATCGGCTTCTACCTGGGAATTCTCGCAGTCCGCGCCTGGCGTGGCGCACGGTCTCCGTTGCCGTTGGTTCGTGCCGGGATCGTGGTAGCCGCGTGCGCGCTCGCTCCCCTGGTGGTTTGGGGCCTGCGCAACTGGCACACCCTGCAGCGCTTGGAGTTTCTCGCCCCACGGTATGCAAACGAGGAAGACGAGTTCGTCCCGAACGGCTTCAACCGCTGGACCCGAACCTGGATCGCGGACTACGCATCCACCGAAGAAATCGACTGGAACGTTCCCGGCGACACGGTTGACGCCACGAACCTCCCTGCGCGCGCGTTCGACACCCCGCAGCAGCACGAGAAGACACTCGCCTTGCTGGCGCAGTACAACCAGGCGTTGCACATCACGCCCGAGATCGACGTCCAATTTGCCGGCTTAGCCGCCGAGCGCATCCACGCGCATCCTCTGCGCTACTACGTGTGGCTGCCGGCCCTGAAGATCGCCGACATGTGGCTCCGCCCGCGCACCGAACTACTCCCCCCCGACACGCGCTGGTACGACTTCACCGACGATACTCGGTGGATCGTGCTGGCCGTGAGCCTCGGCATCCTCAACCTCCTCTATGTGATCGCCGCCGGCGCGGGTCTGATCCGCGGCCGGCGAATCGCATGGGTCGGCCTGGGAATTTCCTATATCGTCCTACGATCTTTATTTTTGGGAACCCTCGAGAATCCCGAGTCCCGCTACACTCTTGAGTGCTACCCGACGGTGATCCTGATGGCCGCGGCGCTCTGGGGAGGGCCCAAAACATCCCCGGCTGACTTGCAGTCACACTGACATGCGTTATGGGGTTGTGATGTCTTGCACTTTCAGCTTGATAGTGTCCTGCAGCTGACGGCACAATACACAGCCAAAGTAGTTGAGCCCCATACGCTTTGAGGACCCTTTATGAACGATTCCCCCGCGCTGTCCCGTGTTTTGTGTGTGCTTGGTGCTGCGTTTACGTTTGTTGCCCTCCTCTTGGTTTCAGCGCGCGCTGCCGAAGTCACGGCCAACATCTCGGGAACGGTTACCGACCTGACCGGCGCCGTGGTCGCGAAGGCGAACGTTACTCTGACCAACGTCGCCACGAATGATTCTCGTAGTGTGGTTACCGAGAACGATGGTTCTTATCAATTCCGAAAGCTACCCATCGGGACCTATCGCTTAACGGTAGAACAAACGGGCTTCAGGAAGTATGTCCGCGACGGGATTGGGTTGAACGTCAATCAAAACGCGAAGCTCGACGTCGCGCTGCAAGTCGGCACTACCAGTCAAACGATCGAAGTGGTCGGTGACGTCACCCAAGTCGATACGGCCAGCGCAACGCTAGGGAACGTAGAGACACAGCGCCGGATCGTGGATTTACCTCTGGTGGAACGTGACGCATTTCAGCTTGGCCTCTTGCAAGCGGGCGTGTTCCCGCCCGATGAGGACGACGGCAGTAACAATCCTTTCTCTGTCAGCGGCCAGCGCTCGGAGTCGCTAAGCTTCCTCGTCAATGGCGCAGACAACAACGACTTCCTGGGGAACAACGCCGTCGTTGACCCCAACCCCGATGCGCTCGACGAGTTCAAGATCCTGACCAACAACTACGAGGCGGAATACGGTCGCACCTCCGGCGGCATCGTCAACCAGGTGATCAAGTCAGGTACCAACGGTTTTCACGGGGATGCATTTGAATTCTTCCGCAACGATGCACTGAACACCAGGAACTACTTTCTGCCCTCAGTCACGCCTTACAAAAGGAACACTTTTGGGGGAACGCTGGGTGGGCCCATCGTTCGAGACAAGACATTCTTCTTCGTTTCATATCAGGGTGTACGCCGGCACGAGGGACAAGTTGCGGCCATCTTGGAGGTCCTCAGTCCGGCTGAACGGACTGGAGATTTCAGTGAACTATTCACTGGGAGTCCGATTTGCCCCAATCCGCAGGCGGGCGATCCCACGTTTGATTCGGGTACACTGTTGGACCCGCATTTCCCAACCCAGACAGTTACTTGTTCTTCAGTGCCCGCGAACGGAGTTCCGATAAACGTAACTGTGGGCACACCTTTCAAGAACAACCAGGTCCCGGTAAGCCCCGTTATCGCCAACTACATAAACAAGTACCTGCCCTTACCCAATCTCCCCAACAACAATTTCATCGCCGCACCTCCGCGCGTGGACCGCGAGGATCAGGGCATCGTGCGTGTAGACCATCACCTCGGGCAAAACGATACGATCTATGCCTCTTACATCATTGACGATCTGAGCCAGAATTTTGCCTTTCAGGTCACCAATGGAGGCTCCACCGGCGGAAACGTGCCGGTCGGTTCGGGATTCAATACCTTTATTCGCACGCAGCTGGGATCCATCAGTTGGCTACACAATTTCAGTCCGACAGTGGTAAACGAATTCATCTTTGCGGCCAACCGGAGCGCAACTCTCCAAGATGTGCCCCATGACACGACCTCGCCATCAGCTTTGGGCTTTACGAATGTAAATCCGGACGACCCCGCGGGCACGGCGCCTCCGATAATGGCGACGCCCAGTTTCGCTTTGGGGCCCAACCCGGAAGGACCCTCGAAGCTTCACGATGTCACCTTTCACTGGCAGGACAACCTCTCGCTAAACCGCGGGCATCACAGCCTGAAATTTGGCGCCGACATCCGAAGGGTGCGCAACAATTTCGACTTCGATTTTGACAACAACGGGTTCTTTGACTTTGGCAACAACCAGAACTATACCGGCGATCCTCTGGCTGACTTTGTCGGCGGTTTCTTCGACAGCTACTCGCAATATTCCCGAGCCGTTTACGGGATTCGCACCACCTCGTGGCATTTCTTCGGCCAGGATTCGTGGAAGATGTTGAAGCGCCTTACCCTGAGCTACGGGATGCGCTACGAATACAACACTCCTCTCCAAGACCCGCACAACGAGATCCTGGGGTTCTTCCCCGGGAAGCAGTCCACGAGATTCCCGGGCGCGCCGGCTGGAGTCCTCTACCCGGGTGACCCCGGCACTCCAAATCCCGGACTGACCTATCCGGACCGCAACAACTTCGCCCCGCGCTTTGGCTTCGCCTGGGACGCGCTGGGCACTGCCAGGTTGGTTGTGCGGGGAGGCTTCGGTATCTTCTACGACCTCGAGGATGGAGCATTAAACCTGCAGTTCGGCGGGCAACCGCCGTTCGGCCGGATCACGAACATCAACCCGACCGACTTTACCGGCGTTCCTGCGGGAGTCGACACGATTGCCGATCCGTTTGGCTCATTCGGACTGAGCAACCCCTACCCCACGGGAGGCATACCGGGGTCGACGTTTGGAGTGCCCGCGATTGCATTGTCCTACCTCGTAGACCCCCACTTCCGCACTCCGTATTCAGAGAACGCAAACTTCGGTCTTCAATACCAACTGACCCCCGACACCATGGTCGAAGCGGACTATGTGGGCAGCTTTTCCCGCAAGTCGATCGTCACCAATGACGTCAACGCCCCCCTGCCGAGCGTCCTGCAGCAACAGTTTGCCAACACGGGTGGGGCAAGCGGGGGTGGTTTCATCAACCCGGACTGTGCGCGGCCTCTCGGCGGATGCCCGGACCCGACTGACCCCAACGGTTCTTCCACCGGGGCGCAGTACTTGTACACCGATCTGAGTTCGGGCACCTCCAGCAGCAATCAATTCCAATTCACTGTAGACAAACGCTTCAGCCACGGATTCAACATTCGCGGCGCCTTTACCTTAGCGAAAACAACCGACAACCAGTCCGGATTCCGCTACAACGCTTCTCTGTTCACCGATCCGTTCAACCCCGCGTTTGATCGTGGACTGGCTAATTTCGACGTAAATCGTCGCCTGGTCATCAGCGGAATCTGGAAGCTGCCGCTCGATGTTCCGTTCAGGAGCAGCAAAGGGTTCGCTCGCAAGCTTGCAGAAGGATGGGAAATGAGTGGGATCGCCACCTTCCAGACGGGAACGCCCTTTACGATCTTCTCCGCTTCCGGTTCCAGCGGGGAAAATACGTTTCTCGAGCGGGCAGACCTGATCGGGCCAATCCACACGTTCTCACCCCGGTCGCTGCACAGCTTTGATCCCGCCGTTCAGAACGCCGACTGTCTGCCAGCTGCGGTGACTAGCGCCCACTTCTATTTCGATCCCACTGCATTCAGCTGTAACAACGCGATCTTCACGTTCGGAACCTCGGGTCGCAATATCATCCGAGGTCCCGGACGCAACAGCTTTGATCTGACTGTCGGAAGAACGTTCAAGCTAACCGAGAGCAAGTCGATTGAATTCCGCTCGGAGTTTTTCAACGCGTTCAACCACGCTCAGTTCTTCAATCCGGACCATACTGGTTTTGACAACAACTTCGGCCAGATCACACAAGCACGCGATCCTCGGCTCATTCAGCTCGCGTTGAAATTTTATTTCTAACTTCGGGTGAATACTCCGGTTCTGAGAACTGGCGATCGCAAGAGCACGTCCGCAAACAGATCAGGGGCCGACACAAATCGGCCCCTCGCTTGTCGTATCCGAGACTTGAAGGTGAAACTCGAGGTCCTCGCCCTACCCCAGCGGAGAGTCACTCATGCGGAATCGCGTACGGACATGCTCGGAGAGCAATTCGATGGCGGGACGGTTCCCGATCGGGTCAGCCTGGGCCAGATATTTCATGGCTTCCACCAGCGTGCGCTGGCCGTCCACGTAGCGCGGATCGGCAGTTCGTTCTCTTTTCTTGCGGCCTATGCTGGGAAGGACTGGAATGGTAAAAACTTTGGCCATGAAAAATTCACCTACAACCCCGGAATGCAAGTATATCTGCCCATGTTCCAATTTTCAGCCCTAATCTTCGACCAGTAGATTCAAGGGGTTAACCCTTGGGCGCCTCGATATGCTTGGTGTCGCCCGAGGTCTTGAGCCTGAAGGCGGCATCCGGAATCTTCTGGTTGAGTTCGATATCGGAGTACTTGGCCAGACGGTAGTCGCCGGAGGGCTCGAAAAACTGCTGCTGTACCGAGACGCCCCTTGCCGGATCGATCCAGAGCCAGATCTTGGCAAAGATGTTGCGCACGCGTTCGGACTTCGGGACCAATTCCAACTTCGCCGCGCTCACCCCAGCCACCGTCTCGTCGCCGAGGTATTTCACGTCGAACGACTTCAGCATGTCGTGCCCGCTGCCTCCGAACCCAAGCACCAGGAAACTCTCCACTGCCTCCCGGTTCTTGCCCGCTTCGTACGACGTAACCCGCTTCAGCTTGGGCTCGTAAACCTGGACTTTCCCCTCGCTGAACAGCACGCTTTTCGGCGGATCAGCAATGTCGGCCATCATCTGGATTTCTTTGCCCGAGCGCCGGTAGTAGACGGTGCCTTTTTGCGTCTCCCTGTCGTTGACCACCTTCCAATATTGTTCCCACTCAAAGTTCGCCTGCGTCGTGCGGAACGAAGCAGCTGCCGCGTCCATCTGGTTGAGGACTTTCTGGACAGGATCGGCCTGCGCTGCGGCCCGCGTGGCCAGACAACCCAGCGCACCTGCCAGCAGAGCCCCCGCAACCCCGACGCGCATTGAACGATTTTTCATGGTTTCGTTGAAAGCTCGACGCACTGCCGCCCAACCGCGGCTGACTACTCCTTCTGCACCCAAACCTTGTAACTCTGCACGTGGCCCGATTTGTCCTTGACCGGTTCGTACTTCGAGATCGCGGCCGCGCCGGTGATGGGCTCGATGATGGCGAGCATCTGCCTCCGCAGCCCGGCCTCATCGCTTGCCGAGAGCGCCGACGCTTCGATCTGGTAGATGAACCCGCCCCCGCCGTCGGGCTGGATCACCACTCCGGTCTGATGCGGCACGCGCTCGATCGGTTTGTCCTTGAAATTGATCCAGTTGGGCGACAGGAAGACGAATAGCAGGATGAGCGTCACCATCACGTCGTAGTGGAGACTGCCCCGCTCGTACGACCACAGAATGTAACCCCGGATTGTGCGCCAGATCGAATTCATCGGCAGCGAAGGCGCGCGGGGGATCGCCGGACTGGCCTTTGCGCGTTCCAAGTCTAGTGACTGCTCCTGCTCTTGGCAACGATGGTGATTGCCATGAAAGCTACGCCCACAGCTAGAACTTTTTCGCCGTGATCCGCTCCACTCCGATGTACGGGCGCAGCGCCTCCGGGATTACAACGCTGCCGTCGGCTTGCTGGTAGTTCTCGACGATCGCGACCCAAGTGCGGCCGACGGCCAGACCGCTGCCGTTCAACGTGTGCACGAATTCCGATTTGCTCTTCCCGTCTGGCCGGAAACGAATGCCCGCCCGCCGGGCCTGGAACGACTCGAAATTCGAGCATGAAGAGATCTCCCGGAACACTCCTTGCCCGGGTAACCACACTTCGAGATCGTAAGTCTTCGCCGAGGAAAAACCCATGTCCGCCGTGCACAGTGTCATCACGCGATAGTGCAGGCCCAGCTTCTGCAACACTGTCTCGGCGTCGTGGGTCAGGTTCTCCAGTTCGTCGTAGGACCGCTCCGGCCGCACGAACTTCACCAGCTCCACTTTCTGGAACTGGTGCTGCCGGATAATCCCGCGCACGTCTTTGCCATACGATCCTGCTTCGCTGCGGAAACAAGGCGTGTACGCGGTGAGCGATATGGGCAGTCGCGCCGCATCCAGGGTCTCATCCCGGTAGAGATTCGTCACCGGGACTTCCGCGGTCGGAATCAACCACAAATCCTTTTCGCCCTGGGGAACCCGAAACAGATCCGCCGCGAACTTCGGCAATTGCCCCGTCCCGTACATCGACTCGGAATTCACCAGGTACGGTGGCAAAACCTCGGTATAGCCGTGTTTGCGCGTGTGCAGGTCGAGCATGAAGTTGGCAAGGGCTCGCTCCAACTTCGCCCCAAGATCCCAGTACACGGTGAAACGCGCTCCGGCCAGCTTAGCCCCGCGCTCCGGGTCCAGCATGCCAAGCTGCTCCCCCAGTTCCCAGTGAGGTTTGGGAGTGAAATCAAATTTCTGGGGGGTGCCCCAACGGCGAGCTTCGACGTTGTCTTCCGAGCTTTTCCCCGGCGGAACCGAGTCGTGAGGAAGATTCGGAACCCCCTTTAGCACGTTAAGGAATTTCTCGTCGGCCTGTTTGACCCGTTCCTCGTACTGCTCGATCACCGATTTTTCCTGGGCGACCGCCCCCGCCAGTTCGCTGAGTTGCTTCTGCTGTTCCGCAGACAGGGCTCCCTTCTTTTCCGCCTGCTTCAAGGCGCCGATTTTCGGGGAGAGTTCATTCCGGCGTTTCTTCGCAGTTTCAAGAACGGTGATATTGGCCCGCCGCTCCGCGTCCACTGCGCGGAAATCGCCCAGTACCTCCGCGGGGTTCATCCCGCGCAGGCGCAGTTTTTCCTCAACCAAGGGCAGGTGCTCACGGACAAAGTTCAGATCAAGCATGCAAACTTATAGTTTATCGAAAAAGCGCTTGGCCGCACACTGGGGCCGCGTTTTCCGGCTTGGGTCCGGGTCGGGGCAGCCTGTACACTATCGACGCGAATGAAAGCCCTCCTCCGACCTGGCATCGTGCATCTGCTCGGCTGCGCCTTGCTGTGCCTCCCATCGTCGGCGTTCGCCTCGGCCTACAACGGCCATCCCAAGCTGATCGTGATCGTAGTCATCGACCAGTTTCGCGGCGACTACCTGGAACGCTACCGCGACCAGTTCGGCGAGGGCGGCTTCCGCTTGTTCCTTGATCGGGGCGCCTACTTCACCGACTGCAACTACGACTACGCCAACACCCGAACCGCCCCCGGACATGCCACTCTGCTCACCGGCACCTACAGCAGCGGACACGGGATCGTCGCCAACGAGTGGTGGGACCCCCAGAAGAAACACATGGTCACCTCCGTCGAGGACGACTCCACCCACCTGGTCGGAGTTCCCGGCGACACCCAAGGAGCCTCTCCCCACAACTTGCTGGCCAGCACCCTGGGCGACGAACTCAAGCTGGCAACCGCCGGCAAGTCGCGCGTCTTCGGACTCGCGCTGAAGGATCGGGCGGCGGTGCTGCCCGCCGGGCGAGCGGGCGACGCAGCCTACTGGATCGATCACCAGACTGGCGCGTGGGTCACTTCTACCTATTACCGAAACGATCTTCCCCGGTGGGCGGCGGATTTCAACGCAAGCAACCGCAGCAGCAAGTACTGGGACCGGGAATGGCGCGACGGGGACGGCAAGACGCTTCACACCACAGCACACCGGAAAGGCAAGGACGGCTCCGACGCCGGATTCTATGAAGTCGTTGGCTCCACTCCGTTCGCCAACGACTACGAATTTGAGTTCGCCAAGGAGCTCATCCTCCACGAGCAACTCGCCACCGGACCCACCACAGACTTGCTTACGATCAGCCTCAGTGCCAACGACATTCTTGGGCACGGGGTGGGACCAGACTCTCCGGAAATGGCCGCCATGGTTTTGGCCACCGACCGCCAACTCGCCGAGTTCTTCAACTTCCTGGGACATCAGGTCGGCCTGGCCAACCTGTGGATCGCCCTCTCCGCCGATCATGGCGTTGCGCCGCTACCCCAGGCTGCTAGCCAGCTGCACATCCCCGCCGAGGGCCTCAACGGCGGCGAGCTGAAAGCCGTGATCAACAAGGCGCTCGCGACCAAGTTTGCCTCCGGCAAGGCCACGGAGTTCTTGGCGTCATTCGACTATCCTGTGGCCTGGTTGAACGACGAAGCTTTCTCTTCCCTCAAGATTAAGGAAGAAGACGCCGAGAGGGCCACGGGCGAAGCCATGAAACAGGCCGGGTTGCGAGGTTACTTCACGCGCTGGCAGTTAGCCCAGGGCGCCGTTGCCGACACCGAGCTGGGACGAAAATTCCTACACAGCTATTCGCCCGTAGGCGGCTGGTACGTCATGGGAATCCCCGTGCCTTTTACCGTCGGTTCCACCAAGGGAACGGATCATGCCAGCCCCTACACCTACGACACACATGTTCCTCTTGCGTTCTACGGCCTCCCATTTCAGCTGGGTACCTACCACACCCATGCTGAG
Organism: Terriglobales bacterium; assembly: GCA_035567435.1. Taxonomy (GTDB): domain Bacteria; phylum Acidobacteriota; class Terriglobia; order Terriglobales; family Acidobacteriaceae; genus Gp1-AA133. The sequence goes on from DATMPS010000116.1 coordinate 30,712, forward strand.
CCTGTGGATCTGGCCGTGACATTGTCTTCGCTTCTTGGTATTAACGCGCCCACGCACGCCACGGGACGGGTGTTGACCGAGGCTCTGGCTCCTCCTCGACATGCGGAGAATTCCGCTCCTCCCGCCGAGAACTCCCCCCGGCCGCCCAAGCCCGCCGAATTCAAGCCGGCAGCGCTGGTAGCAGTGCAGGGAGGCCGCCCGTGACCGCCGCCAGCGAAATGCTCCCCGGAGGACCCGACCTTAGCGTCACCTTCTGCGGCATTCAGCTCAAGAACCCGGTCATCGCCGCCAGCGGCACTTTCGGCTACGGCCTCGAGTTCGAGGACATTGTCCACCTCAACAAACTCGGCGGCTTCGTCGTAAAGGGACTGTCGCGCGAGCCCATGACCGGGAATCCACCTCCCCGCCTGTACGAAACCACCGCGGGCATGCTGAACGCTGTCGGCCTGCAGAACATTGGCGCGCAGGCCTTCCTCGACGAGAAATTGCCGAAGCTGAACGAACTGCGGGATATCGTGGTCATCGCCAACGTCTTCGGTTACACCCGTGAAGACTACGAACGGACCATCCAGATCCTCAACGACGGCGAAGGCATTGCCGCCTACGAACTCAACGTGTCCTGCCCCAACACCCAGCACGGCGGCATTCAGTTCGGCAGCGACCCGCGCTCGCTCGACGAAGTAGTCACCACGGCTAAGCGCGCGGCCGAGCGCCCCTTGATCGTGAAGCTATCGCCCAACGTCACCAGCATCGCGCAGATGGCGCACATCGCGCAGGAGGCCGGCGCCGACGCCGTCTCGCTGGTCAACACCTTCGTGGCCATGGCCATCGATCCGGAGACCCGCAAGCCCCGCATTGCGAACGTGACCGCCGGGCTTTCCGGACCTGCGATCAAGCCCATCGCGGTGCGCATGGTCTACGACGCAGCCCACTCCGTGAAAATTCCCGTGATCGGGATGGGTGGCATCTCGACCGCAGCGGACATCATCGAATTCATGCTGGCGGGCGCTACCGCGATTCAGATCGGGACCGCAAGCTACTGGGATCCGTGCGCGACCGAGAAGATTGTGGACGAACTGCGCACGTATTGTGTGGAACACAAGATCCAGGAATTGGCTGATTTGACGGGCGCCCTGATTATGGAATGAGGCTCCCGCCTTGCCCTCCTCCGCAAGAAGTGAATAAAATGTTTGCGGGAGCGACCGTTCAGCGCCCCACCCACTGCCCCAGAATCGCCCCCATCCCCAGGTAGCACACCAGCTGGTACCCCGTGTTGATCAGAAACAATTTGAAGGGACGCTTCCCAAACAGCGTGTCGGTTAACTGAACTGTGGCCACAAACCCCGCCCACACCGCAAACCCTACCTTCATGCCGTACGGCCAGGTGGCGATCGCCAGGTTGTGAATGATTTTGCCGAGAATAAACGCCGACAGCAGGCTGGCGAGCATCGAGATGCCATAGAGCGGCCCCGCCTTCTTCTGCATTTCGGCGATTTTCGCTTTGTCGTTCGGGTCGTAGCCCATGAGCACCATCCAGGGCCTTCCGAACAGGAACTGCGAGTACCAGAGAAACCCGATCACCATCGTGGCCGCCGCCGACCCCAGCACCGCCCACAGGTTCACGCGCATGAAAATCATGTGTCCTCCTTTACTCCGTCGTTAACCCAAGGAAAGACGGATAAAGAAAGAATGCGCTATCGGCCGCTGCTGTACCAGATACTACCTGGTGACTCGTAGGTTAACCCTTCACCCCACACCGCCTGGGTGTCCCCATGGTTGTCGATGTCGATTTCGAAATAGTCGCCGAAGGGAAACTTGAAGCCCCGAGATTCGATGTAGGCGTAGCCGGGCGTAAAGCTGGAGAGTTGGGTCTCCGCCGACCAGGTGGCGCCCCCGTTGGTCGAGCTACGGTAGTAGGTATTCCACAGCGGGCTGCGCCGCGCATCCATCCAGGCGATGCGCACATCGCCGGCCATGCCCGCCACGATCGTTGGGAACGCGTGCGTCACTCCATAGCTGGCCGTCGATACATCGGACTTCGGCGACCAGGTTACGCCACCGGTCGTCGAGGACGAAAAGTAAATCCTCTCCGCGCCTTTGTTGATCGGGCCCGCGTTCCACAAAACATAGATCGTCCCTGCGGCGTCAGACGTCACAGAAATCTGCGCGCCCAAGTAAGCCCACCCGCATTCGTTGGTCGCGCATTCGGGCGGAGCTCCCGACACATCCTCTAGCACCGTCGTCCAGTTCTTGCCGCCATCGGGAGACCGGCTCACGTACAGATCGACCGGGCCCTGGCCTGCTCCGCCGCGCGTGTACCCCGCCCACGAGAGGTAGACATTTCCGGCGGGATCAATAGTGGAGCCGCCCGCCTGGGACCAACCCATGCCGTCCGTGCTATTCACGTTGCCCGGCGTGAAGGAGTTCCCGCCGTCGTGCGAGGCCGCCACCCAGATCTTCGCGGCGCGATTGTAGGCCACGTAAAGGTCGAGCCCGCGCACGCTGAGCACCGGCTTGTCCGCCTCCGTCTCCGTGCGCGTCGCCACGACCGCCGCCCAAGTCAGCCCGAAATCGACCGATCGCGCCACCACGATGTCCCGCTTGTCGTTTTCCAGCCAGGCCGCATACACCGTGCGCCGGTCCACCGGATCGACTACGATTTGCGCGTCAAACTGGGCGGAGCCTCGAGGAGCAATCTTTCGCTCTCCCTTCCAAGTGGCGCCGTTGTCGGCGCTTTCCACCAGGATCATCATCGGAACCGGGCAGGTGGCGCAGCCCGGGATCTGGACGTATTGCGGATACAGGATGTAGACGTGACCGTAGCCGTCCGCCGCGATCGCCGGCTCCCACTGGTCGCCCAAGCGAAGCCCCACGCGCGCCGGCGGCGTGAACCCCAGGCCCGCAGCCGTGGCCGACACAGACAGCAGCACCGACAACAATGCGAAAACGGGAAACCAACGGTGAAAACGGTGAGACAATCCAGTTCCCCAGCAGCAGGCGCTGCAAGACTTGGACTTTATCTGGAAACCGGTACGGCGTCAACTAATTGCAACAAAACGAGATAGCACACTTGTGCCATATCAACCGGAACTCGCTTGGGGAGCTTGGTTTAGTTCCTGCTTGGAACCGTGCTGGCCGCCGTCACGCGGTCAATACCATCGGCGTGCCCTTCCGGATAACGATGGTGTGCTCATAGTGCGCCGCAGGCCTGCGATCGGCGGTCTTCATGGTCCAGCCATCTGCCGCCAGCAGGGTGCGCCCGGAGCCGGCCGCGATGATGGGCTCCACCGTAATCACCATGCCCTCGGTCAGGATCTGCTGGGCATTCGGATCCGCGTAGTTGGGGATGCGCGGCTCTTCGTGAATTGTCCGCCCGATGCCATGGCCGCCCAGTTCCCGGATCACGGAGAATCCGGCGCGGCGCACTTCCCGCTCCACCGCGCGCCCGATTTCGCAAACCCGGAAGCCCGCCCGCGCCACCAGCATCGCCTTCTCGAAGGCGCGGCGCGAGCATGCGATCAGACGCTCGGCTTCCTCGGAAACCGCCCCCACGGCTACGCTCTCGGCCGCATCCGCCATGAAGCCGCCTTTCTCCACCGTAACGTCTAGCTTCAGCAAGTCCCCGTCGCGTAAAGAGCGATCGCCTGGGATTCCGTGCACCGCCTCCTCGTTGAGGCTGATGCAGTTCGCGCCGGGGAACCTGTAGACCATTGCCGGCGCCGACCGCGCACCATTCTCCTCGATCACCTGTGCGCCAACGGCGTCGAGTTGTCCGGTCGTGATGCCTGCCCGCACCTGCCGCTTCATGGCCTCCAGCACGCGGCGAACCACCGCCCCCGCCGCCCGCAGCGCCTCCAGTTCCTCCGGACCAGTAATGGACATGCCGTTCTCCTGTGAGGAATCCTACGGGAAAATGCCGGGAGATGGCTAGGACTCGTCCCCTGCGCCCTTCGCGACTACTCTGCACCCCGCAGCGGTTAAAGGCGCTTGGGTTTAGATTGGACCGCAGGATCTTTGCCATCGGACGCTTTTTCCTTGATCACGCCTCCATTCTTCCTGTCATTCCGACCGGTCTTCTTGTCATTCCGACCCGCGAGCGCAGCGAGGCAGGTGGAATCTGCTTGTTCCTCGCAGGTGACGCTCGCACCAGAATTCCGCACGGGAAGGCACGGCTTCAGGCCGACCCGGAAGCCGACGTTTCTCAAAGGCTCTTAGAGGATTTCGAAACAGAAAGCAACCAGCCGAGAGTGCGCTTTTTGGCGGGCTAGCTGACTTGGCTCACCGGACGGCGCGGTCCGAAGAACAGCAGCAGAATGAAGCCGGCAATGTAGAAGGACCAGACCTGCGACAGTGAGAACCCGATCAGGCGTAGAACCAGGCCGAAAATGGCGATCGCCTCCGACAGGGCGTAGGTCATGATATGGCCCGCTCGCCAGCGGCTTAGCGTCGCGGTATCGTTCGGACGGGCGGCCAGTGTGGCGGCCGATTGCAACACCAGCGTGCGCCGTACGACGAGAATCACCCCTACGATCGTGATGGTGACCAGCGACAGCACGTAAAACAGTACCGGGTTGTTAAGCCGCGGAACAGACCCAATGCCCTCACCCACCGCCACATACAGAATCACGCTCACCAACATTGCGATCTGAACCGCGCGGATGACCTTGATCGCGGATTCCATGGCAGACATTTTGCCTCAGCCTGAGACCGTCCCTCTCGAAATCTTACGCCAAGTGTCGCATTTGGCAACAACCGCGGGCCCAGCAAATGGTTCGAATCACTGGCCCATCCCGTCTGACCCGCCGGTCAATGTCGATGCTCGCTCAAACTCGGCCGTACCTGCAGGAACACGCGGAACGACACCGGGTTAGCTCCGTAGGCGGAATCCAGCACGGCCGGCTTGGAATAGAAAGTTACGTCCGCTCCCAAGCCCAGCTCCCAGGCTCGACTCTGCACCAGGTCGCGTACACCTCCGAACGTGTAGCCGCCGATGCGATACGCCGGATGTACCGCGGCCTGTGGAAACAACTCGTCCTTGTCGACCAGTTCCAGACGCGAGTACGCATAGTTGCGCCTCAGGAAGTTGACGGTCGATTCCACGAGGTAACTGTTCAGAGTCGTCGCCGTTTCTTGCTTGCGCTTCCGCCCCCAGACTACGCTTGTCGCCCAGTTTCCCCCCCGCCATGGCCGGTTGTACTCGAGAGACGCTGACTGCCGTTTTTCGTTCCCCGGCTCCAAGGCCTCGGGATGGATCAGTTTCCCGGCGCTGTATTGCGCCACCCAGTTGCGGGATGGAGCTACGCTGGCCCGCGCCGACCACGAATCGAGCGCGGCGAGTTGGATACTCCACCTCTCTTCGTTCGGCTCGCGCCCATTGAAAACCGAGCCTTCGACCTTGAAGCGGCTGACCACCACTCCCGTCGTCACCACCCCAAAGCTGGTATGTGTCGAGTCCTGCAGATGATGGCTCAGCGGCGCGGCCGGCAAATCTGAAGCAGATCCTCGATGCATGAACACCACTGGACCTAGCGCAGGTTCCGCGGACGGCCCGCCATACAGTTCCCAGGAAACACTGTTTGCGATGGGCAGCGAGTAGTACGCCGACAACTCCGCAAATACGTTGTGGGGATGCTGGTGATCGACCAGCGGTGCCCCGTGATACGTTTCGCCCGTCTGAAAAATCTGGGGGAAGCCCGGATGCGGCGAAGTCAACGACTCGGCGGAAAGCATCTCCCGGAACAGCAGCGTGCCCTTGCCCAGTTTGTGCTGCTCCATCAACATCAGCCAGTTCACCGACTCGGCCTTGCCCACACCGCGCGGTCCGCCCTGCTGGTTATAAGTGAGAAAGACCACTCCGTGCGCCATCAAATCCCACCCGCCGCTCGAAGTCATCCACAGATGCCCCGGCAGCGACGCCGGCTGCCAGGCCGTGCCCGAGCCGGCGTGGATTGAAGGCATCCAATCGGGAGCGGGCGCCGTCATGTCCATCCCCGGCATGCTCGGCATGTCGTGACTCGAGCCGTCATGTCCAGCCATGGTAGGGTCGGATTGCTGGGCCAGAGAACCTGCTAATAGCCCGATCACCCAAAAACCCGAAAGCATTGCTCGCACCGGATACCCCTCCGTCTAGATGGAAAATGCATGCAGCTCGAAGCGCGTTCCGTGAAGTCCGGAGCACGCGGTTCAACGAGGGGCGAAAATCAGATTCGCAGCCGGGCTGTCCCGGGTGGGTCGCCGAAAGAGAAGGGTAAGTGCTCCACAACACCAAGGGCGGCAATCTCGACTAAAGGGGCGCAAAGTTCAAAGCTCGGCGCCTTCTCGAATACGAGGCGAGGCGCGAACGCCGCCTGAGGAATTGCGGAATCATGCCCCGCCAGACAACAGAGGTAGTTAGCCGGTGGATGACTGGGAAGCTTCTGGCGGTGCTGGTGGCAGCCTGCGGGCTGCGCGTCTGGGGCGGTTGTCACAGGCAAAATCGGCACGGTGATGGCGCTGACACTCACTGTGCTCAGCAAAACCAAGGTCAGAGACTTGAGGAAATAACTCATCCCAGATTTGTGGGATGCGGTAACAGGCCGAGAAGTTACGGTTCGTGAAGACGAAATCATGACCCGGTAATCTTCAACCGCAGATCCTCGGGCAGCCGTTCCCGAATCTCAGCGGGCAAGCGGTCATGCACGCGGCGTGCCCCGATGCGGGCCACGTCCACTACTGTCATCGGCGCCGGTGTCGCCACGGCGACGATCAGCCATAACAGCGCAGAAAGCCCAAACCCCGCCAGCGCCGCTAGTTCTAGCACAAGCGCATGCCGCGGCCCAAAGTGCCGGATGACGCCGAAGGCCAGCAGAAACACTCCGGCTGAAACCGAAGCCAGCACGATCAGCGAGACATCAATGATGCGGTGGATTTTCTGTCGGCTGCGGCAATGCTCACAGGCGGCGAAGTGGTGCTCGTAGTCCTCGCGCATTTCGGGCGCCAGCCCGGATATGTCATAGCGCCAGCCAGCCAGAATCTTGCCAACGAGGGGATCGACGCATTGGCTCATACAAAGTGACTACAGGCGGATGGGCTCCAAGGGCTCGGTCTGTGAAGCCAGCATCACGCGGTTACGGAGCAATGTCTGGCGGGGCCCCAGAGCCTTTTCCGCCGCTCCCCGGGCCAGTTCGGGATGATTGTTGTGCTCGGAGAGGTGCGCCAGAACCACGTAAGCCGCCTCTCCATCATAGTCGCTGTTGAAGAATTCCGCGAGCGCGTCGTTGGACAGGTGCCCTACCCGACTCATCACTCGCTGCTTCACCGACCACGGATAGGGCCCCACCCGCAGCATTTCCACGTCGTGATTGGACTCCATCACCAGGACTTCACAGCGCTGCAGATGATCGCGCACACTGGCCGGCACGTAGCCCAGATCCGTAGCAAACCCGATCTTCACGCCCTCCGCCCGAAAGGTGAACCCGACCGGGTCGGCGGCGTCGTGTGGAATCGTAAACGGAGTCACGGCAATGTCGCCGATCTGAAAACTCCGGCCCGATGCGAAAATCTCCAGCCTCTCCAGTTCTGGCCGGATCCCGTTCTCATCGCGCAGGGCCTTCGCCCAAGTTTGATGCGTGGCCCCGGTCATAAACACGGGGACCTTCACTTTCTTGGCGAGAGTCAGCAGACCATAGACGTGGTCGGAATGCTCGTGCGTGATCAGGATGGCGGAAAGCGAGCGCGGATCTTCCCCCAGAGCCTTCAATCGCTTGAAGGTCTCCCGGCAGGAAATCCCCGCATCCACCAGAATCTTCGTTTTCGACGTCTGCACTACGGCGCTGTTGCCACGGCTGCCGCTGGCCAGCACCGACACCGACACACCCATATACCCGCAGGATACGCGTACTTCCTGTGGAATCGGGAGTAACTTTCTGGTTAGCCGAGACCTTGGTGCTTACTATTCCCGGCTTCGGCCCGAGCCGTACCGAGGTGCCACGCCGACTCCTGCGGGTCTCTACGCCCCCGAAAAGATGTTCTGGATGGCTCGCCGCATGAGCGCGCCGCCGTAAGCCCCCGCAATTCCCGGCAGAAAGGCCAGAAACGATTCGTAGACTTGCGCCCGGTTCGGTTTGGCCGTAAGCAAGACATA
>DATMPS010000117.1:0-4169 GCA_035567435.1 Terriglobales bacterium
GTCCGGAACCATCGGGTTCGCTCGCCAAATACAAAAGCGTCCGCCGATCCAGCAGGACGGGATGGGTCACGCGGCCGGAGTGCGACGTGATCCGTTCCGGAGTACCCCCGGTTGGGCGGATGCGCCAGATGTCTAACTTGTCGGGCAGGGAGCCTTGAACGAAGTAGATGAATTTTGCATCGGGGGACCACAGAGGAAAGTGAGAGTGAAGGCCGGCGGGGGCGGTAAAGATGGGGGGACCGAGCGGACGGCGGCTGGCGTCGGTTACGAACATGGGGTCCCCAGGCCCGGGCGTGTGGTACACCAGCCGCGAGGCGTCTGGCGACCAATCGAACTCGGCAACGCCCTCGAGGTATTGCTTCGCCGGTCCGCCCAGAGTCGGCACTGCCCGAACGCTGATCTTGCCGGCGCTGGACGCGGCGTTCTCGCGAACCCAGAACGTGACGAAAGAACCATCGGGCGAGAATCCCAAAGTGCGGACGGATGGATTGGTGAGTTCTGGCGCGCTGCCGCGGGTCAGGTTGTGGAACTGTCCAGAGCCGAGCTGGGTGAGCCAGACGTCCATTTGCCCGTCGCGGTCGGAAAGAAACGCAACGAAGTGACCGTCGCGCGACACGGCGGCATCCTGCTGCTCGGCGTCGAAGTCGGTGACGGTCTGAAAGCGCGCGTCGGCGATGGGGTTTCGCCAGAAGTAGTCCATCCGCTGAAGCCAGAGCATCACGCCAATAGCCAGCACAGCGGCGCTTACTGCTAACAGGGACAGCACGAGTTTCCATCTGGCTGGCGAGATAGATGTCTCCGAGATCGGCGGCGTCGCAGCGAGAGTTGGGGAAAGAACATTGCCCTCGCTTTGCGGAGCTGCTCGAAGATTCCGCCCGCGTGCCCAGGCGTCCAACTCCGCGCGAAATGCGTAGACCGAGCCCATGTGGTCATGCAGGTGGCGGTGAACGGGCATGCCCTCGCGCTTCTCCCAGCGCTGGACGGTGGTCACGTCGCGGTTGAGGTAGGCGGCGATTTCCTTCCAGGAATCCAGGCGGTCTTCGGGCGGCGTCACGGGTGGGGGTGTGTCAGGGGATGGTACGCCCATCGCAGTCTCCTGCTAGGTCAGCGGTTGTCGCGAGTCCGAGTAACGAAATTGTATCGGCATGGTCCGGTCACGGCAATATACAGCATTCAACGGCAAATGGCGGTAATGGCTGTAATTCTACGCATTGCCGTTTGACGACACCCGCCAGAGTGCCTGATTGTGGCTGCGCGTCTCCATCCCGCGACGCCAAAAAGAAAAAGGAGTTCGCTTATGCGACGAAAACTAAGGTGGTTGGTGTTGCCGTGTGCCGCGATGGTTTTTTCTCAGGCAGTTCACGCCCAATCCTGGCAAGCGACGGCCGGAGCGCAGAGTCCAGACCGAGGCATGCAGGCGGTGGCATTTCTGCCGGATGAGCTCTGGATTCACGCCGGAGACAGCATCACTTGGAGTCTCCCTACCGAGGAGCCGCATAGTGTGACCTTTCTGAAGACTGGGCAGGTGCGTCCGAGTTTCACGGCGGGTTGCCCAGGCATTACAGCCGATAGTTCTCCCTTCGATGGTTCCACGTGCGTAAACAGCGGCCGCATCACGACTGCGGGAACTACCTATACGGTGAGTTTCCCGGCGCCCGGCAATTACCGGTTGGTCTGCCTGGTGCACGTAAACATGACCGGACTGGTTCACGTCCTAAAGCCGTCGGAGCCTCTCCCGCACGATCAGGGCTTCTATGACCGCCAAGCGGCCAATCAAGAGCGCGGCCTGCTATTCGACCGAGACGCCGGCCTGCGCAGAAAAATTGGCGAAGATGGCGACGACGACCGTGGCGAAGCGAATGCCAACGCACTCAACCACAAGGTCATTGTGGGCAGTGGAGAAATCGTTTCTACGCCTGGTGGCATCCAGTCCGCCTCGCTGATGCGCTTCATGCAACCGAGTATCACCATCCACGCTGGACAAACGGTGGAGTGGGCCAGCTCGGATGTTAGCGGCCACACCATCACCTTCGGTCAGGAGCCAGCCAACGTCACGCCGCAGACCCCGCCGTCGGCCAACGTATTCGCCGATACGGACGGCGCGCGACACGCGATTATCAATGCCACGACGGACAGCGTACACTCCGGGTTCATCGCGCAGGCCGGGCACGAACGTGGTGGAGTGGTGCAGGCGCCACCGCCCATCGCGCAGGTGCAGCCACCGGGAGCGGTCACGCGATTTCGCGTGACCTTCATGAATCCCGGAACGTACCCGTACATATGCGCCTTTCACGATCAGTTGGGGATGACGGGTGAGGTGATCGTCCTGCCGTAGCACGGGCAAGGAAGGGGACGGGGGTAGGGAGCATGCAATCCAAGTGTGCCGGTACTTAACGCGCTTTCAGTGTGACCAGTCTGGGTTAACAATAATTTCCCCTCCCCCTGGGTTTTACGTAAGTGTTCATTCTAAAGGGAGTTAAAGTTGTTTGTTTTTTACAGTTTTGCAACTCTTCATTCTAAAGGGGCTTAGGGAGAGCTTGGGAAGCTGCGAACGGCCGACAGAAATGAGGTTGCACGCCGGAATGCCGAACACGTCGAGAACCTGAACAGACGGGGCTGCGCGATAGCCATGGCATAAGATGGCCGATAGGTTAACTACTTACAACTGGACGAAGGGAAAGAAGAGGTGCAGCTGTCCGATTATCGCGGGGTGAGAAGGGTAGCGGAGAAAAAAGAGATGATTTTCTTCCGCGAGACAAATTCAACAAAAGTCAACGGAACGTCCCGTCTGTCGGATCTAGGTGACGGAGGGCAACTTCCGCCGAGGGTGCAACCACCGTTCCAGCTGTTCACTAAGCAGCTTGAAATTCACAGGTTTGGAAATGCAGGCGTTGCAACCTGCCTGTAGGAAACGCTGTTGCTCTGCCACCAGGGCGTGCGCCGTCACCGCGATCACCGGGATACCGCACAGGTCCGGCTGCTGCCGCATCCAGTCGGCCAGAGAAAGTCCATCCTCATGGCCAAGCTGGACATCGAGCAAGACCGCATCGGGCTTCCGATCTGTAAGCACGTGACGCGCAGCGGCTAAATTCTCGGCGCTTAGGACTTCGTGCCCTTCCGCTTCCAGCCAGTCACACAACAACTCACGATTCAGCGAGTTGTCTTCCACGACCAGGATGCGACTTTTCACACTTTCTCCGGCGTACCCAACAACACGGCGCGCTCCAATTGTTTGAGCAACTTGTCCTGCCAAGGCTCCTGTTTGCGAAATAGCGATTCTGCATGCGAGCGAAGGTAGCTCTGCTCTTCTTTGCTCAGGTCCATGCTTGTCAGGATGAATACCGGGAGGTCGGCGGTGCGAGGGCTGGCACGCCACTCACCGAGTAGTTCAAAGCCGCTCACTTCCGGCAGCACCAAATCGAGGATCACCAGTTCAGGCAAGGAAGTGGCCACCTGGGCTCGGGCTTGAGCACCATCCGCGACGGCAGTCACGGCGTAGCCCTTCGCGTTGAGCATTTCAGCAATGAATTCCCGCGTGGCTGTGTCATCTTCGACAATCAAGATGGGCCGCGCCGAGGCTGATGCCGGCCGGCTCTTGACGCGGCGTTCGATAGCGGCCAGGAGAGTAGCGCGGTCCACTGGTTTGACCAGATATTCGTCGGCGCCAAGCAACGCTCCCATACTGGGCTGGTCGACAATGGAGACGACGATCATGGGGATTTGCGCTGTGCGGGGGTCCCGTTTTAGCTGCGTCAAAATTTCCCAGCCGTTTTTTGGCTTCATCACGATATCCAGGGTGATGGCGCTGGGCTGAAGTCGCACGGCAGTCTCCAGGGCATCTTGTGGCCTGTCACATAGGATCGCCTCGTACCCGGCGGAGGTCAGCTGCGATTGAATGAGCTGCGCTGCCGCGCGGTCATCTTCAATCACGAGAATTCGCGCGGGGACAACAGCTCTTGGGCTTGACTCGGTTTTCGCGGAGGACGGTTCGCGCACACCGACGGCAACCGGCAAGCAGAAGTGGAAGCAACTACCGTGGCCGATCTCGCTGTCAAGGCTCAACTCACCGCCGTGCAGTTCGACCAAGCGATGGGTGATTGCCAAACCGAGGCCTGTTCCTTCGGTCTTCTTGCCGGATTCTCGAAGGCGATAAAACGCTTCGAAGATAC
>DATMPS010000118.1:0-3541 GCA_035567435.1 Terriglobales bacterium
TGGAGATGCCGATATCGTCGCCCCAAATGACGAGGATGTTCGGCTTTTCCTTCTTGGCCATTTCAATCTCCTCCCGTTGGTATTGCAGTTGCAGGTGTAGTAGAGGGGCGTGACTCCGTGCATTACGATCGCTTTACGGTAGAGGGCGGCGCGGTCGCCGGGGTGTAGCCTTTGCGTTGCTTGCCGCGAAACATCCAGTAGACGACCGCAGTGTAGGCGCCGATCACCGGCAGCACGAACAGTCCGGCGCCCCAAAACAGGAAAGATAGGGAAGCCTCAGGCGCTGCCGCCGCGGCCACCGTGACGCTGTAGGGAATCATGTACGGCCAGAACATCACCGCGAGCGAGAGAAAGGCGGCCACGAAGAGCAAGACTGTCATGGCGAACGGCCATGAGTCGCGACGCTGACGTGCACCCGAAAAAATGCCGACGATCGCGATGATGCCGATCAGCGGAAAGACAAAGCCCCAGGAACGGTCGAGAAACAGGCTTCCAGTCATGCGGGCCCGATCGATGAACGCCATCACGACGGCAACGCACAGGACCGCAACAACCGCACCGGCAAGCACCGGTATGCGACTGCGCGCCCAGCTGCGTAGAGGATCTTCCGACTTAAGGACCAACCAGCCCGCGCCCAGCAGGGCATAAGCAAGCACGAGGCCGATCCCGCACAGGAACGGAAGCCCTGCGACCCAGTCAAACGAGCCTCCGGAAAACTGGCTGTTCACGACGGGTATTCCGCGGATCATGGCGCCGACCGCGGCGCCCTGGACAAAGGCCGCAACGAGCGAGCCGACGGCGAAGCTGCGATCCCAGAATCCTTGTGCAGCGCCCCGAGCGCGGAATTCGAACGCGACGCCGCGGAATATCAGTGCCAAGAGGAGCAGCAGCACCGGGATGTAAAAGGCCCCCAGGAACACGGCGTAGACTGAGGGGAAGGCTGCGAACAACGTGGCGCCCACCACGATCAGCCAAGTCTCGTTGCCGTCCCAAAATGGAGAGATCGAGGCGATCATTTCGTCGCGCAGCGCCGCGTCCTTGGTGGCGCCAAAAAGGATCCCGACGCCCAGGTCAAAGCCGTCCAGGACGACATAGGCAAGAATCGCCAAACCGATCACGGCGATCCAGAACAGGGCCAGCGCCGAGGGGTCGGTCGCACTCATCGGGGGGCCTCCGTGGAGGATTGCATTGCAACAGCCAGCGGCCGAGCCGGAGTCATTTTCGCCCGGTCCGACGCATCGCGCCCTGGGCCATCGCGCAAAAGTCGGTGAATGAAAAATAGACCGAAGCCAAATATGGTCGCGTAGGCGACGACGTAGCATGTCAGCGAAAACAGCACGTCACCCGTCGTCAAAGACGGCGTGACAGCATCCTTCGTGCGCAATAGGCCGTAGACGACCCAGGGCTGGCGGCCGACTTCGGCGGTAAACCATCCCGCCAGCACGGCGATGAAGCCGCTCGGGAAGGACAGGAACGCCACCCACAGAAACCAGCGCGTGCTCTCCAGGTGGCCGCGCCAGCGCAGCAAGCTTCCAAACCAGGATACCGCGAGCATGATCAGGCCCATTCCCACCATGATACGGAACGCGAAAAAGGGAATGATCACCGGTGGACGGTCTTCGGGCGGGAAGGTCTCCAACCCAATCTCGCGCGCGGTCCAATTGCCGGAGGCGATGAAGCTGCCGAGCTTGGGGATTTCGATCGGAAAGAGATTCCGCTCCTCGAATGGATCGGGCAAAGCGATCAGCACCTCGCTTGCCGGCTGCTGGGTCTTCCAGCGCGCCTCGATCGCAGCGAACTTCGCAGGCTGATGCTGAAGAACGTAGAGACCCGTCACGTGGCCGAAGAACAGTTGGATCGGGATCATAACGGCAACGAACCCGAGCCCCCAGCGCAGCATGGCGCGCGACTCCGGCACGTCCTTGTCACGCAGCAGGTACCAGGCGCCGGTGGCCGCCACGCACATGCCGGTGGTCAGGAAGGCGGCCAGCAGCATGTGCGGCCATCGAACCCGCATGATGGGCCCGGTGGTGATCGCCCACCAGTCGCCCGGCTCGATCCTGCCGTTGACAATGACATGGCCGAGCGGCACCTGCATCCAACTGTTGTTGGCGAGGATCCAGAAAGACGAGAACATGGTGCCGAGCGAGACCATGCAACAGGACAGAAAGTAGAACCAGGGCGGCACACGGTCGCGACCGAGGAGCACGACGCCGAAGAACGTTGCTTCCAACATGAAGGCCGTGAACGCTTCGTACCCGAGCAACGGCCCCTGGATCGATCCGGTGCGCTCGGCCATCACGCTCCAGTTGGTGCCGAACTGGAAGGCCATCACGATCCCGCTGACCACGCCCATGCCGAACGACAGAGCAAATATCTTGAGCCAGAAGTCGAAGATCCGCCGATAGAGCTCGTTGCCGGTCAACAACCGCACGCCTTCGAGAGTTGCAAGCCATGCGGCGAGCCCAATGGTGAAGGCCGGGAAGATGATATGGAAGCTGATGACGAAGGCGAACTGCACCCGCGACAGCAGAACCGGATCGAGCTCCATGAATAAGCTCCTATGGGTTCGCGTGGCGGCCGGCGCCGCCGTTGCCTGCTTCAGTTGCCTTCGACGCCCAGGACCGCGATCTTCGCTCTCCTGATTTCGGCAGGAAAAGCAGGAGCTACGTAGCCGGTCGCCACCGCAACTTTTTGAGTGCCGTTCACCGTATAAGTGATCACCCCGCCGCCGATCGCGCCGCCGATCTTCTGGCCCCACAGCTTCTGGCCGGTCGCCGCGTCAATTGCATAGAAATTGCCGCCCAGGTCACCGAAGAACACAAGGCCCCCAGCGGTCGGCGTCACTGCGCCCATGATCGGATAATTGGACTTCAGCCTCCACTTCCACACCCCTGTGTCGGCATCGACCGCGTGAAGCCATCCCGCCCAGAAGCCGTCGGCACGCGAGAACTTTCCGAACACGTTAAACGGATTAAGGTTTCTATCTCCCGTCCACACCTGCCCGAGCGGGACAGCCGCCATTTCTTCCCTGGTCTGCAGCTTCACCGTCACGCACCAGTCGACCTGGCCGGTGAAGATGAAATTGGTCACAGGGTCGTAGGCCGGGCTGTTCCATTCCCCCCCGCCCGCCGCGCCCGGACAAAAATGGACGTCCTTGCCGACAGCGAAGGGCTCTTCCACATTCTCGACTCTCGTCACCGGCGTCCGGTACAAGAGCTTGTTGTCCGCAAGATCAAAGCCGTAAAGGTGCCCGTCCTTTGGCGCCACCGCCATGAGCCTTGTGCCCCCCCTCGTCTTGATCAAAGCCGGCGGGTTGGAGACGTCCCAGTCGTGCCAATCCCTGGGCACAAGCTGGAAATGGTTCTTGTAAGCGCCGGTCTTGGCGTCGAGGACAACCACGGAGCCGGTGAAGAGATTGTCCCCCTGGCGGACGCTGTTGTCGTAGTCAGGCGCGGGATTGCCAACCGGCACATACAAGAGCCCGGAAGCCGGGTCCAAGGTCGTAGAAGTCCAGGCTCCCCCGCCGCTGATCGGAGCG
>DATMPS010000119.1:0-5096 GCA_035567435.1 Terriglobales bacterium
TCAAGAACCATAGGTCGCATCGAGTAAATGGCGATGAGGCAGTTGGATGACCTGGAATAGCGAAGTTAATACCATCGGCGATCTGATTGACCGGATGGCTGGCACCCAGGCCGATGACGCATTTTTGATCAGCCCTGAAACGGGACGCGTGTTGACCTTCAAGGGCCTGCAGGAGCAGGCCCATCGTCTGCATTGGCGGTTTCGGCAAATGGGTTTGGAGTACGGGGACAAAATTGCGTTGTTGATGGACAATGGGCTGTTCACCGCGCAGTTGTTCCTGGGGGCGATGTACGGAGGCTTTGTCTCGGTGCCGCTCAACGTGCGTGCTGGCGTGTCTCAGTTGTCGTACACGTTGGATCATTGTGACGCGAAGATCGTATTTGTGGGGAGCCAATACAACGCGCTGATCAAGGAGGTGATGGCCCATGTCCGGAGGCCGGTTGAGGTCATCTCTGCTGACCTCGACGGTGGCCTGGAAGTGGGTGACATCCCATCCATAGCAGACACTTTGCCCTCCGTCGGGGCCGAAGATGCGGCTCTGCTGATGTACAGTTCCGGGACCACGGGGCAGCCGAAGGCAGCGGTCCATACTCACAGGTCGGTTCTTGCTCATGGAAGGAATTCCGCTCGGGCGCACCAACTTACGGCTGCGGACCGGTCTCTTCTTGTTCTTCCGCTGTATCACATCAACGCCGAGTGCGTGACCTTGCTTCCGGCGCTGACCAGTGGCGGCTCAGTGGTGATCCCGCATGGATTTGCTGTCAGCGAGTTTTGGGACTGGCTGGATGACTACCGCTGCACCTGGTCGGCCTTGGTGCCGACGATCATCTCGCAACTCCTGGATTGGAAGGATCCAAAGGCGGAAGACCGGGCAGCAGCCTTCCAGCGCATCCGCTTCCTGCGTTCTTCCTCGGGACCGCTTTCGCCGTCGTTGCACCGTGAATTCATCCAAAAATTCGAGTTGCCGCTCCTCCAGGCGATGGGGTCGACGGAAGCGGGCAACGTCTTTTCCAATCCCGTTCCCCCGGGCACGAACAAGATTGGATCGCCCGGTTTGCTGTGGGGGTTTGAGGGCAAGATTGTCGATCACGCAGGCGCCGAATTGCCAGATGGGCAGCCGGGCGAGATACTGCTCCGCGGCGACGGTTTGATGCAGGGTTATTACAAAGACCCGGCCGAAACGGCGGCGGCAGTCGACGCTGAAGGCTGGCTGCACACTGACGATCTCGCCTATCGGGACGGGGACGGTTACTTCTTCGTCGTTGGCCGCTCGAAGGAATTGGTTATCAAGGGTGGGATGAACATCGCCCCCAAACAGATTGATGAAATTCTGGAGACGCATCCAGCGGTGTTGGAAGCCGCCGCAGTAGGGGTGCCCGACCGCTATCTCGGCGAGGACCTGGTCGCGTTTGCCGTTGTGCGGAACGGGATGTGCTGCGATGAAGGGGAACTGCTCAGTTTTTGTCAGGGCCACCTGGGCTACTTTAAGACGCCGACGCGTATTCATTTTGTTCAGGATTTGCCGAAAGGCCCCTCGGGGAAAGTGCAGCGGCTTCGCCTGGCGGAAGAGGCGCAAAGACGCACGGCCGCAACGTCTGCTTCATTGACAGGTAGCTCCGAAACATGCGAGACAGACGGATACGGCGAGCAAAACGTGCTGTCAGCGACAGACCAGCCAATTGAGAAAATCATCGCCAGAATCTGGTCAGACCTTCTCGAGCAGCCTGAGATCGACGCGCAGGACAACTTCTTTGCGCTGGGCGGGCAGTCGCTGCTGGCGATTCAATGCCTGTCCCGCCTTCGTGAAGAGATACCGGTCATACTTTCGCTTTCGGATTTCTTTGAGAATGCCACAGTCGCGCACCAGGCGGCGCTGGTGCGGAACCGGTTGTTGAGTTCTCCGGCGCAGGAGACCGCTGGCGGCGCTCAATTCCGCGTTGATTCGCAATCTATTCCGCTACGGGACCGGACCGTTCCATGCCCCCTGAGTCCTTCCCAGGAGCGCCTTTGGCTCCTGGAGCAACTAAACCCCGGAGTGCCGGTCTATAACGAGCCCGAAGCCGTGCGGTTAAAAGGAGAACTTGATGTAGAGGTGCTCGAGCAGGCGCTCAACGCCATCATCGCGCGGCATGAGATTCTGCGAACCACGATTCAGGCCAGCGACGGACGACCTGTGGCTATCGTTCACGACAGCTGGCCGGTGAAGCTCACAAAGATCGACCTGCGCCACCTGCCGGCCGGCCAGCGCGAAGCAGAATTGGCACGACTGCTCATCGATGAGCCGCGGCAGTTATACCGTCTCGAAGCCGAACCCGGAATACGTGCATGGGTAATCCAGCTTTGTGCCGAAGAGCACGTTTTTATGCTGATGATGCACCACATCGTCTGTGATCGCTTGTCTGTGGGCATCCTGTGGCGTGAGCTGGGAACGTTGTACGAAGCCTTCTTGTGCGGGCAGCCTTCGGCTCTGCCTCCTTTGCCGGTCCAGTACGGAGACTACGCAACCTGGCAGCGACAACCACTCCAGCAAGCGCGTTTTGAGGAGGATCTTTCCTTCTGGAGGGAAAACCTGCGGGGGGCACCGCCGGTGCTCGAATTGCCCGCAGATCGGCCCCGACCCTCCGTCATGTCCCATCGTGGCACCAAGCGCGAGTTCCGCTTCGACTCGACGCTGGCGGAAGACCTGCGGCACCTGTGCCGGCAGGAACGGACCAGCCTGTTCACCATCTTCGCCGCCGCACTGAACACGCTGCTGTATCGCTATACGGGCCAGGACGACATCGTGATAGGAATTCCGTTTGGGGACCGTGACCGGCCTGAGCTTCAACCGGTGATCGGCTTCATGATTGACACCCACGTTCTGCGAACCGACCTCAGCGGCGACCCCACGTTCCGGGAGTTGCTGGCCCGGGTTCAGCAAGGGGTGGTGGGCGTTTACTCGCATCGGGCGGTGCCCTTCGATCAAGTTGTGGCAGCCCTTCAGCCAGAGCGCAACACGAGCTATCCGCCGGTTTTTCAGGTGATGTTGAACTGGCGCGATCGCGACACCCGACCACAGTTCATCGGGCTGCCAGGGCTCACCGTCGAACCGCTACTACCCCAATCCATGACTTCCAAATTCGACCTGACCCTGATCTTGACCGACGATGGGGACGGGGACGGCATCTATTTGGAAATGGAATACAGCACCGATCTGTTTGACGAGGCCCGCATCGAGCGCATGCCCGGACATCTCCGCACGCTATTGGAAGGTGCAGCTGCAAACCCGGAACAACCACTCGCGACTTTACCGCTGCTAACCAGTGCCGAGCGCGATCAACTGCTTGTCGAGTGGAACACGGTAGCTTGGGCGTGAGCGGGCTTTTGCCGACGGGAATGGCGACGCTGCTTTTGGCTGACGTCGAGGGTTTGACACGGCTGTGGGAGACCCGGCCCGAGGAGATGACCGCCGCTCGGCTGGGCCTCGCTCACCCCCGCCGAGCGCGACGTGGTGCGGCGTCAACGATCACGCCCGAGCGGGGCACCATGACTTGGGCAGGTAGTGCTTGCGGCAGCAGCCTAGGTCGACATCCCCTTTCCCGACCGCGGCCCGCCGAAATCAAGTAGTAGCCCGGCGAGATTGGCGCCTCAGAACGGGGGCGGGTCCGCGGCGGAGCGGGTTTCGTTGCAGTGCCGTTCGGTCATGATGCGCAGCGCTGCTCTTGGGCTCTGGTGCGTTTCCGCTGTGTGCCCGGAGAGGAATGCGCGGGTGATACCAGTTAGTCGCGAGGCATGTGGGCCGAATCAGCGCCAGCGGTGTCTACTTCCGCGATGCCTGCGCGATCGCCTCGAGAAAGGCTGTCGCGGCGATCTTGGAACCACCCGCGTTGAGGTGGATCGCCGAGCCGTCGTCGGAGTTGTACCCATCATATAGCGCGAAGTACCCCTGGTTGTCGTAGCTACCGGAGACCCTGGTGCCGTCGGGCTTCGTTGACTCGATCGCGGCCACGTCGAACAGGTGATGGCCGGCGTACTCGCCGCGGATCAGCGCGTTCAGCCGCTCCACCGCGACGTTGTCTGCCTTGGCCCACTGCAACGCGCCGGTGTTCAGGGGCACCGTCATGTGGATGAAGGTGACGTTGGGGAAGTCCCGCTCCAACGCGCCCATGGTGTCGCGGTAGCGCGCGAAAAGGGCATCGACATCCATGCCCATCCTGACGTCGACGTTCATCAGCGCGACGTCGACCTGCCGGCCCATCCCACCGCGCATGGTGCGGTCGAAGTCCTCGAGTTTGAGCAGCGGCTTCCCATTTTCGCCGATGAGTTGGTGGGCGATGAACCCGCCGTTGGGGCCGGGCTGGGTGCCCCCCTGCTCGATCGGGGGTGCCGAGAGACCGTGGTCCGCGTACACACCGGGGACCGCGCCCAGCACGTTCGTCCCCACGGACTGGTGACCGAAAAACACCCTCGTATGTGCTACAGCCGTCAAGTCCGCCGTCGTGATCGCGGGCGCCACGTTGCCGTGGATCGATATCGGCTTCTCCTTGCTCCAATGGTCAGCGATCACTGCGGCCACGGCCAGAACGAGTGCGACCACGGCGACAGCTGCGGCTACGCGGCGACGGAACCTCCATCGGGCTGGGGCCAACATGCTCCACCACCCTCCTCGTTGCAAACCTCTGGGCCTCAACATATGGCTCAGAGAATACCATGGGTTCCGTTTGGCGATCTCTGGGTGACCATGAGTTTGTGCAGCATCTGGTTTGGCAATCTCGCCGTTGGCGTTGGCGCGGGTACCGGCAGATTCGATTCCTGCCGGGGGCACTCGGTGTTTGCATGACCTCGGCTGATGCCTGACAGCGGTTTCGGCTGATCCTTGACACTCCC
The DNA here is from genome assembly GCA_035567435.1 of Terriglobales bacterium. GTDB lineage: Bacteria > Acidobacteriota > Terriglobia > Terriglobales > Acidobacteriaceae > Gp1-AA133. Next base: position 4,867 of record DATMPS010000119.1, read on the forward strand.
TAGATGAGGGCCGTCAGCCGCTCTGCGATTTCGCGCTTCGGCCGCTTAATGGCCGCTGGGCTCGGCAAGACTGGTCAGTCAGGCCGCCTGGGAGGACCGCCGCCGCGGCCGATTAGGATCGCCAGTCCTTCCCGGTCGGATACGTCGAGCTTGATGCAGGCACGGTAGATGTGGCCCTCGACGGTGCGTGTCGACACCACTAGGCGTTCGGCGATCTCGCGGTTGCTCAG
>DATMPS010000120.1:0-31344 GCA_035567435.1 Terriglobales bacterium
CATCTCGAGCGCAAGAAGTACAAGCTGCATGTGCGAGTCTTTTTGAGCCGATACCGAGGTTACTCGGTTTGCACGACTTGTGGGGGCGCACGGCTGCGGCCGGAAGCCCAGCAGGTGAAGATCAATGGCAAGAACATCTGCGAAGTCTGCAGCATGACGGTGGAGCAAGCTTCGGAGTTCTTTCAGTCGCTTGAGTTGCGGCCGCAGGAAGCCGCCGTCGCTGACAGATTGCTGGTCGAGATTCGCGAGCGGCTGCGCTTTTTGAACGACGTTGGCCTCGAGTATCTGACGCTCGACCGCCTGGCTTCGACGCTTTCCGGCGGAGAAGCGCAGCGCATTCAACTGGCCACCTCGCTCGGATCGCGACTGGTTGGCACCCTGTATGTGCTCGACGAGCCTTCCATCGGCCTGCACAGTCGCGATACCCATCGTCTGATCAAGATTCTGCAGAACCTGCGTGATCTCGGAAACACGATCCTGGTGGTCGAGCACGATCCTGACATCATGAAGGCTTCCGACCGCATCCTGGACCTCGGTCCGGGCGCGGGGGAGAACGGCGGCAAGGTGATTGCGACCGGCACTTACGGAGAGATCAAGAAGAATCCCGCTTCGTTGACGGGACGTTATCTCGCGCAAGAACTGCGCATCCCGTTGACGACGGCTCGCAGGAAGCCCGGCGCTCAGCAGATCCGTATTCGAGGCGCTCGCGCCCACAATCTGAAAGGCATCGACCTGAACATTCCGCTGGGCATGATCGTCGCGATCACAGGGGTTTCGGGATCGGGCAAGTCGAGCTTGTTGCACGATGTGCTTTACCAGGCGCTGAGCATCGCGAAAAAGCAGAGCAACGGTACGCAGCCGCCAGCACCGCTATGGGACAGCGTCGAAGGCGCCGAGTATCTCGACGAAGTGGTACTGGTCGACCAGTCTCCGATCGGCCGCACGCCACGTTCGAATCCCGTTACTTACATCAAGGCGTTCGACGCCATCCGCGACCTGTTTGCTTCGCTGCCAGAAGCGCAGAAGCGCGGCTTCACCGCCGGACATTTTTCGTTCAACATCCCGGGCGGGCGCTGCGAGACCTGCCAAGGCGACGGCACAGTAACCGTAGAAATGCAGTTCCTGGCCGACGTCGAACTCATCTGCGAAGAATGCAACGGCACACGCTACAAACCCCAGGTCCTCGAAGTCCGCTATCGCGGCAAAAACATTCACGAAGTCCTGAATCTGACCGTCAAAGAGGCCCTGCGGTTCTTCGCCGAAATTCCTAAGATCGCCGAGAAGCTGCGTGTCCTCGAAGAAGTCGGCCTGGGATATCTGCGGCTGGGCCAGTCCGCCACTACCCTTTCCGGAGGCGAAGCCCAGCGCATGAAGCTCGCCGCCCACCTGCAGCCCACTGCCCGCGAGATCGGCCGCCCCTCGCATTCTGCCGACGGGCCGCGCCCCAAACGCCGCGTGCTCTACATCTTCGATGAGCCGACCACCGGCCTCCATTTTGACGACGTCAGCAAACTGCTTTCCGCATTTCGCCGTCTCATCGATGCCGGGGGCTCCGTCGTGGTCATCGAACACAACCTCGAGGTCATCAAGACCGCCGACTGGGTGATCGATCTGGGCCCCGAAGGCGGCGAGCGCGGTGGCTACATAGTGGGCACGGGCACGCCGGAAACCATCGCCAAGCTGCCCGCGTCCTACACAGGAAAGTATCTGGCGGCGCTATTGAACCGCAACGGAGCGGCAGGTTCCAATGGCCATAAGTAGGTCCGTGCCAAGCCTCGTTCTCTGCGGGATATTCGCCGTCACGGGTGTCCTCTCTGCCCAGATTTCGAGCAGCAAGACCATCCGCCACCACAAGATCCCCGTCGAAGATGAGTCCCGGCCGCCAGAACTCACCCAGGCCGAAGCCGCGATCGAAAAAAAAGACTACGCGGGCGCCGAACCCCTGCTAAAGAAAGTAGTGACCACACAGCCGGCAAACTACCAGGCGTGGTTTGATCTCGGATTCGTCTACAACGCTCTCGACCAGCCCTCGGACTCGATTTCCGCCTACCGTCAGTCCGTCGCCGCCAAGCCCGACGTCTTTGAATCCAACCTGAATCTCGGCCTCATGCTGGTCAAGAACAAGCAACCTGGCGCCGAAGAATTCCTGAAGGCCGCCACCACCCTCAAACCGACCAGCCACGTGGACCAGAGCCGCGCCACAGCCTGGCTCGCGCTCGCCCACGTCATCGAAGACAAAGACCCCGATCAGGCGATAGAGGCTTACCACCAGGCCGCAGCGCTCCAGCCGAAAGATCCCGAGCCGCGTCTCTCCGCCGGCCTCCTGCTCGAAAAGCAAAACAAGTTCAGCGACGCCGAGGAGCAATACAAACAGGCGCTAGCGCTCGATCCTTCTTCCTCCGACGCCCTTGTCGGCCTGGCCAACATCTACATGCGCGGCAAGCGCTTTCCCGAGGCCGAGGAATCTCTGAAGAAGGTGGTGGCCCAGCGCCCGAACGATCCCGTCGCGCACGTTCAACTTGGCCGCGTCCTTGCCGCCGATCAGAAATACGACGACGCGATCGCGGAATTACAGTTGGGCCTCAAACTCGCCCCCAACGACCCCAACGCGCAGCGCGATCTCGCCGAGATCTACGTCAACGCGGGCAAATTCTCCGAAGCAGAAGCACTCTACCGTACCTTGCTCGCCACCCAACCCCGCGATGCCGACCTCCATTACCGCTTGGGCCAGGCCCTCATGAAGCTGAAGATGTTTCCCGACGCCGAACAGGAGTTCCTCGCCACCGTGAAGTTCAAGCCCGATTGGGGCGCCGCCTATGGCGATCTGGCAGTCGCCGCCAACGAAAACAAGAACTACGCCATGGCCATCCGAGCGCTCGACGCCCGTGCCAAGTTCCTGCCCGAGATTCCAGTCGGGTACTTCCTGCGCGCCACCGCTTACGACCACCTGCGCGACTATCACCAGGCGGCCGCCAACTACCACCTCTTCCTCCAGGTGGCCGCGGGGAAGTATCCTGATCAGGAGTGGCAGGCGCGGCACCGCCTGATCGCGATCGAACCGAAAAAATAGAGCATGCGTATCTGGGGTACAGTTTTCGCGATCACCGTGGCGACGGCAGTCACCCTGGCCGTTGCCAAAGACGTCTCCATCGAAGATCTCAAGAGCCGAGCTGCGAACGCAAAGCCCGACGAACGGGTCGGCCTCTGCCTCGAAATCGCCGAGCACCAGGTCAAAGCCGCGGACAAGCTCTACAACGAAGGAAATGTCGACGCCGCCCAGGCCGCTATCCGCGACGTCGTCTCCTACTCCCGCCAGGCCGGCGAAGCCGCCAGCCAAACCGGGCACCACCTCAAAAACACTGAGATCGCCATGCGCAAGATGACCCACCACTTGGCCGACATCAAACGCAACGTCGCCTTTGAGAATCAGGCCCCATTGCAGACCGCGATCGAGAGCTTGGAGAAGATCCGCACCGACTTGCTCGACAGCATGTTCGGGAAGAAAGCCAAATGACGAAGATGAAGACGCGCCTCGCGGCCAGCCTCGTGCTCCTGTCGAGCATCATGGCACCGGCCGCTGCGCAACGGCGAAGCGATCCGCTCACCCAGCCCGAAATCGACCAACTGCGTGACACCGCTGTCGAGCCCGAGCTGCGCATGAAGCTCTATGTCCAGTTCGCCCGCGCCCGCCTCGTCTCACTCGAACAGATGCGTTCCGACCCCAAGACCACCGACCGTCCGCGCCAGACCCATCAGATGCTCGAAGACTTCCTTGCCGTCTACGACGAGCTCAATGACAACCTCGACAACTTCGAAGGCCGCAAATCCGACCTGCGCAAAGCGCTGAAAGCCGTCATCGAGGGCGACACCGAATTCCAGGCGAAACTCCGCGCCCTCAAAGACGATGCCCGCACCTCCAAGGAGGAAGCCAGCGAATACCAGTTCATTCTTTCGAACGCCATCGAATCCGTCGACAGCAACACCGACGACCACCGCAAGCTGCTAGCCGAGCAGGAAGAAATTTGGAAGCACAAGAAGAAAACCAAATCCTGAATCAAGGCTGATGAATCTGATGTCCTCTGCGAACTGTCATGCTGAGCGGAGTGAGGCGCGAGCCGAACGCAGTCGAAGGACCCCAAGCCCTGGTGCGGCGCCATCGGCCCTAATGATTTCTCTACCACCGACGCTTCGTCTCGCGAACCTTCCGAGTCTGCGAAGAACATTCAGTTTGTATTCGGGCGCGTTTTCAGGCGCGCCGCAACGCAACGAAATCAGATCCTGCTCTAGCCCAGGGCTAGCGCCTACCGCTGCTCGTGGCAAGGCGTTCAAGACTCAATCCTAGATGCCTTTCACCCCCCAAATCCGCCCCGACATCCTTTCCATCTTCCACGACGCCTACCGCGACCTCCGCCCCGCCACACCCTTACCCCCGCTCTCGATCGAATTCTTCGCCTTCGCCAACCTCAACAACACAATTCGCCTGAGAAATGGCCGGCTTCTCGTCCGCCTCTCCGACCTGCTCGAGGGCGCACCTGAGCCCGTGCTCCGTGCCATTGCCCACATCCTGCTGGCGAAAATGTATCGCCAACCCATCGCGCCTGCCCACGCCACACGCTATCGCCGCTACGTCCACAGCCACGATATCCGCAAGCAGGCCCATCTCGTCCGCCAAGTGCGCGGCCGAAAGCGCATCGCGTCAGCGAAGGGCAAAATCTACGACCTCGATTCCATCTTCGAAGATCTGAACCTGCGCCTGTTCGGCGGCATGATGGCCCGCCCGCGCATGAGCTGGAGCCAAGGCCGCGCCCGCAACCTCCTCGGCCACTACGATCCCGCCCACAACGCCATCGTCGTCAGCCGCATCTTCGACCACCCCGCCGTGCCCCGCTACGCCGTCGAATACATCATCTACCACGAGATGCTCCACCTCCGGCACCCTGTCAAGCTGAATGGCGGCCGTCGCTGCGTCCACTCCGCCGAATTCCGCGCCGAAGAAAAACTCTTTCCCCAGCTGGAAGTCGCCCAGCGTTTTCTGCGCAGCCTCTAGTCGACAACTCTTGTCATTCCGACGCCGAGGGAGCGAAGCAGGAGGAATCTGCTGTTGTCGGGCACCGACCACGCGGCCAGGGGCTGAATGCCAACGGAGTCGAAGTGGGCCCGATCTCTGGAGTCCATCCACGTCCTTTCGCGTGATCCAAATCACCCCCGACGTGATCTCGCGCGTTGACGCCCTCGGCCACGGAAGGCTATCCTAGTAAAGTTGAAATTGAAATTCATTTTCAAAATCAGAAGGGTGCCCTCTTAGGATGTTGCAGGCCTTTATTGTCACCTTGCGCGAAGGCGTCGAAGCCGCTCTCATCGTCGGCATTACCCTCGCCTATCTCGGCAAGATCGGCCGCACCGACCTGCGCAAGTCCGTCTTCGCCGCCCTGGGCGCTGCCTTCCTGGGCAGCATCGGCGTCGCCGTCCTGGTCTCCCGTTTCAGCCTCAACCAGGACACCGTGGAAGGCTGGGTCATGCTGGCCGCCGCCTTCTTCGTCATCACGATGATTATCTTCATGATGCGCACCGGCAAGAAGATGAAGGGCGAAATCGAGAGCAAGCTCGGCGCCCTGGCTGGGAGCAGTTCCCGCATCGGCGTGTTTCTGTTCGTCTTCCTCATGATCCTGCGCGAAGGCGCCGAAACTGTCCTCACCCTCTCCGCCGTCACCCTGAACTCCAGCGAGCTCATGAGCTTCCTCGGAACCCTCGCCGGTGTCCTGGCCGCCATCGCCTTCGGCGTGATGTTCGTCAAAGGCAGCATCCGCATCAACTTGCAGAAATTCTTCCGCGTCACCACCGTCATTCTCTGGTTCGTGGCCGCGCAACTGGTGATCTCCGGCCTGCACGAACTTTCCGAGAACGGCGTCCTTCCCTCCTCCAAGCGCGAGATGGCCCTCATTGGCCCCATCGTCCGCAACAACGTATTCTTCTTCGTCACGATCTTCGCCCTGGCCGCGCTCATGATGCTCTTCGAGGTCAAGTCTCGCCAGCCCGTTCCCGAAGCCGATTCGCCCGCGGCGCGCCGCAAGGCCCTCTGGAGCGCCCGCCGCGAGCGCCTCTGGATGGGCTCGGTTTACGTGAGCTCTTTCCTGTTCATCATGCTGGTGACCGCGGAGTTCATCTACGCCAAGAGCCTCAGCCAGCCGCAAAAGGCCACCGAAATCGACTTCGTCAACGGCCAGGCCTCCATCCCGCTCAAGGACGTTTCGGACGGCGACATCCACTTCTTCCGGGCCAACGAAAATGGCGTCGCGGTCCGCTTCTGGCTCTACCAGAAACCCGACGGAAAAATCGCCACCGTGCTCGACGCCTGCGAGATCTGCGGTTCCGTGGGTTTCTACAAGGGCACCAGCGGCGTGGTCTGCAAGAACTGCGCCGCACCCATCAACCCACAGTCGGTCGGCATGGCGGGTGGATGTAATCCCATTCCCCTCAAGGCCGAGACTACAGCAGATGCCATCATCATCCGCGAAGCCGACGTCGCCGCCGGCAGCCGGATGTTCCAGCCCTAGGCCATGTTCGCTCGGCTCCTCTACGAATCGTTCCGCCGCCAGAAGCGCCGCAAGCTGCTGGCCGGCATCGCCATCACCCTGGGCGTTGCCGTCGCGACCGCCATGATCGCCGTCGCCACCGACATCGGCGACAAGATCAACCGCGAGCTGCGCAGCTACGGCGCGAATCTGCTCGTCACTCCCCAGGAAGATACCCTCGACGTCGAGATCGGCGGCGTCAACCTCAAGCCCCCCAGCGACGGCAGCTTCCTCAACGAAGCCGACCTGCCGAAAATTCAGGGCACCTTCTGGCGTCACAACATCCTCGGCTTCTCGCCCATGCTGCCCGTAACCGTGCAACTGGGATCGCCTGCCGCGGCGAAAGACGCCACGCTGCTCGGCACCTACTTCGCCAAGCAGCTCACCTTCGGCAAAGAAGTATTCACCACCGGCGTACGCAACACCCATCCGTGGTGGAAAGTCCAGGGCGCGTGGCCCGCGGATGACTCGTCCAACGTCCTCCTAGGCGAGCATCTCAGCGCCAAGATCGCCGCCCAACCCGGCGGCACCGTCACAATCGCCGGTCAGTCCCATCGCGTCGCCGGAATCCTGACGACCGGCGGCCCCGAAGACGACGAAGTGGTTGCGCCACTCGCCGTAGCGCAGCAGATCCTCGGCAGACCCGCCGCCGTGCGCCGCATCTACGTCAGCGCCCTGACCAAGCCTGAGGACGCCCTCGCCCGCCGTGATCCCAAATTCATGAACCCGGAAATGTTCGACCGCTGGTACTGCTCGCCCTATGTGCAGTCCATCGCCTACCAACTGCAGGAGGCCATTCCCCACTCTCATGCCGAACAGATCCGCCAGGTCGCGCAGAACGAAGGCACGGTACTCTCCCGCATCAAAGGCCTGATGCTCCTGGTCACCTTGGCCGCCCTCTTCGCTTCAGCCCTGGCCGTCTCCGCCGCCATGGCGACCGCCGTCTTCGAGCGCCGCCGCGAAGTCGGCCTCATGAAAGCTTTAGGCGCTGGAAACTTCGCCGTGGCCGCCCTGTTCTTCGCCGAAAGCACGTTGCTTGCGCTAGCCGCGGGCGTCACCGGATTCTTCGCCGGATCGTTCCTCGCTCACCGCATCGGCCGCTCCATCTTCGACGCGCAGATCACCATCCAGCCGGTGCTCTTCCCCATCATCCTGGCGATCGCCGTCATCGTCACCTTCGCCGGCAGCGCTGCCGCCATTCGACGCGCCGTGCGCTATGACCCGGTCTTCGCCCTGCGAGGTGACGCGTGAGCGCCACGCTCACCGTCGCACCGAGTGTGGCCGGGCGTCGGGCCGCATCCCCGCATACCTCCATGTTCTTTCGTATGCTGGTGCGCGCCGCCGTGCTCCGCCGAGGTCGGGCCGCTTCCGCCTTGCTCGCCATGGTCGTAGCCGCCGCCGTCGCGACCGCCATGATGAACCTCTACGTCGACGTCCAGGCCAAGCTTCGCAAGGAATTCCGCAGCTACGGTGCCAACGTCATCGCGATCGGGAAAGACGGAACTTCCCTGCCCCCCAACGCCCTGAACAAAGTCGAAGCCGCTCTCGGCCCCCGCGGAATGGCCGTCCCCTTCGCCTATGTAGTAGCCCGCAGCGCCACTGGACAATCGGTAGTCGTGGCCGGCACCAACTTCGAGCAGGTCCAAAAGCTCAACCGCTGGTGGTCCGTGAGTGCGTGGCCCAAATTCGAAGCACTCGCGCCCGAAAACCGAGAACCGAAAACCGAGAGCGTGAATTCTCGGAGCTCAGCGCCCACCGCTCAGAGCCCCACGGCCACAACTCAGAACCCAGAGCCCAGACCCTCAGCCCAAGCTCTTGTAGGTATGAAAGCTCTCCCCGTAGTCGCGCCCGACAACCATCCCTTCGACCTAAGCTTCGAGGATCACGCCATCCATCTCACGCCCGCCGGCACGCTCCAAACTGGAGCCGCCGAAGACAGCCGTGTCTATCTCTCCCTGCCCGACTTCGTTGCCTGGACTGGCGTCGAGCCCTCCACCATCGAGGTCGCCGCCAACGGTTCCGCCGACGAGGTCAACGCCCTCATCCGCCAGATCGCCGCCGCACTTCCCACCGCCGACGTTCACCCCATCCGCCAGATCGTCGAAGGCGAAGCCAGGGTGCTCGGCAAGACCCGCGCCACGCTCTACACCGCCGCCGTCCTCATCATCCTGACCGCCGCCCTGTGCGTGCTGGCCACCCTGACAGGCTGGGTCTTCGATCGCCGCCGCGACTTTGCCATCATGAAGGCCCTCGGCGCCTCCGAACGCCTGATCAGCAGCTTCTTCGCCGCCGAAGCCGCCACCTTGGGCGTAGTCGGCGCAATTCTCGGGTTTGTCATCGGCATCGGCATCGCCGCCTGGATCGGCCGGGTCAACTTCAACGCGCCCGTCGTCCCGCGCTTCACCGTGCTACCGTTCGTTCTTGCCGGCAGCGTCGCCATCGCCCTATTGTCGGCCATCGTGCCGATGTCGTTGTTACGCCGCGTCCAGCCCGCTATCATCTTGAAGGGAGAGTAAGGTGATCAAGCTCAACAACGTCAGCCGCCTCTACCCAGCCCGCGCCGAAGAGAACGGCGGCATGATCCGCGCCCTCGACGACTTCTCCCTCACCGTCGATCCCGGCGAGTGGGTTTCTATCATGGGCCCCTCTGGCTCCGGCAAATCGACGCTTGTAAATTTAATCGGCTGTCTCGATCGCCCTTCGAGCGGCGAAATCTGGCTCGACAGCGAAAACGTCGCCAATATCTCCGCGGTCGAACTCAACCGCGTGCGCGCCGAAAAAATCGGTTTCGTCTTCCAGCAATTCCATCTGATTCCCTACCTCACTGCGGTCGAAAACGTGATGCTGGCGCAATACTTCCACAGCATGACCGACGAGCAGGAAGCTCTCGACGCCCTCGACCGTGTCGGCCTGAAAGACCGCGCCCACCACGTGCCTGCCCACCTTTCGGGTGGCGAGCAGCAGCGCGCCTGCATCGCGCGTGCCCTGATCAACGACCCCAAGATCATCCTCGCCGACGAGCCCACCGGCAACCTCGACGCGCAGAATGAAGAAATCGTCCTGCAGCTATTGCGCGAATTTCATCGGCAGGGACGCACCATCGTCATGGTCACGCACGACCCGGTGGTCGCCCGCCTCGCCGACAGCCGCATCGAACTCCATCACGGCAAAATCGCCGCCCAGGAAGTCTTCGCCATGGCCGACGAGGAACAGTTCGACGAGATTCTCGAAGAGCTCTGGGTCATGGAAGAACACGGCGAACGCGCCGAGCTTGCGCGTATGGACACTCACGGCGTCCTGCCCGTCAACATCGCGGTCGAAAAGATGGTCGAACTCGGCCTGCTCACCACCACGCCCCATCCGCCCGAGACGCACGATCACAAGCCCTTCGTGAACCCCTGTCACGACGCCATGCGCCCCGAGAGCATGTTCGTTCGCGACGGCAGCGCCGTCGTGAACCTCACGCCCCGCGGCCGCAACAAAGCCGGCAGCATCATCCGCCGCCACCGCCTGGCCGAGCGCCTTTTCACCGACAGCCTGGCCATGGACAGCGAAACCGAAATCGAACAGCAAGCCTGCAAGTTCGAGCACATCCTTTCGCCGGGAGCGACCGACAAAATCTGCGCGTTTCTAGGCCATCCCCGCACTTGCCCCCACGGCGCCCCCATTCCGCCGGGCCCGTGCTGCCAGAGCAAGATTCGTGTGGATGAAGCAGCGCTGGATGCGGAACGAAGCGGGGTGAAGGCGGGACGGTAGTAATCACTTCCTTGTCTCAAGAACTTGCGCTAGTCCTTGCCATTCGCAACGGGGTTCGGAACGCTAATGCCTTCCATAAGATCCAACCGTCCCTGCCGAGCGAAAGCTCGCCAGTGTTTTTCTTTGCGTCCTCAGCGGCCTTTCTTCGCGACCTTCGCGGTTAAAAGCTCTACAACCCACAATTACCTAATCCTCTCCCGAACCACCGCCGCCACAGCCCATCCCCACCCTTTCCTTTATCATGAAACGCGACTATGAACTCCTCCCGACCCACGATCGGCGTCTTCGACTCCGGCTTCGGCGGCCTCACCGTTCTCAGAGAGTTAGTCGCTCTCAACCCCCACACCGACTACCTCTACTTCGGAGACACCGCCCGCCTTCCCTACGGCTCGAAATCCGTCGAAACCGTCGCTCGCTATGCGGTCGAAGCCACGCATTTCCTCGAAAGCTGCGGCGCCAATCTTCTCGTCATCGCCTGCAACACGGCCACCGCTCTGGCCCTCGACCGCATCACCGCCACCGCCCGCGTCCCGGTAGTCGGCGTGGTCGAACCCGGAGCCGATCAAGCCGCCTCCGCCAGCCAGAACCGCAGAGTAGTCGTAATCGGCACCGAGGCCACCGTCAGCAGCCACGCTTACCTGCGCGCTCTCGAGCAGCGCGGCGTCCAGGCTCGCGAAAAAGCCTGTCCGCTATTCGTCCCTTTGGTTGAAGAAGGATGGGTCGACCATCCCGTAACCGAGCAAGTCGCCGAGATCTACCTGAAAGAAGCCTTCGCCGACGGCTTCCACAACGCCGACGTCCTGGTGCTCGGCTGCACCCACTACCCGCTGATCAAGCCCCTGCTGCGCCGCGTGGCGCCCGCGCACGTGAAGATCGTCGACTCCGCCCACTCCACCGCCAGCGTTGTAGCCGCACAAATCCGCTCCCTTCCTCATCACACAGGCAACGATCAACCCGCCGCGCCCGCAGACCTGCGATTCTTTGCCACCGACTCCGTCGAAAAATTCCGCCGCCTGGGCCCAAGATTCCTCGGCCATCCCGTCGAAGCCGTGGAGCACGTCGATTTGAAAGAGTGATCCCGTGCGGACCTCATTCTGGCAACTTAACGAGACTCTCCAAGCTGTCCTTCGTGCCGCCCTTAGTGTCCTTGGTGGTTAGGGTTTTCGCTTCTCCGCAAAAACAAAAACGGCCGCACCAGGCGGCCGTCTCCTCATTCAAAACTCCTAACTCAATACAACCGGAAATCCACCTCGACGCTGATCGCCACCGCCACGGGCTTACCGTCCTTCACCGCGGGCTCAAAGCGCCAGTTCTTCACCGCCTCGATGGCCTTCTCGTCCAGCCCGAGACCCAAGCTCCGCGCAATCCGCACATCCCGCGGTCGCCCATCCGGCCCCACGATCAGGCTCAGCACGCACGTTCCCTGAAACTTGGCCTTGCGCGCTTCCTCCGAATACTCCGGATCCGGCTGGAAAAGCACCTTCGGCGCCGACACACCACCACCCACGCGGAACACTCCGCCGCCAATGCCGCCTCCGCGTCCCGGACCGACTCCCGGCCCTTCGCCCGAGCCCACACCACCGCCCGAGCCCGAACCAATGCCGCCGCCCGAGCCCGTTCCATTCGAGAGCGGCCCATTCGGAATCGCCGCCATCGGATCGCCCAAGTTCGGCATGTTGTTCATCGCCAGCTTGATTTGCGGTGGCACAACCACCGTCGGCTCCATCGGGAGCTTCGGATTCTCGTTGCGCACCACCACCATCGGCGGCGTGAACTGCTCCATCGATGACTTGGGCAACCGGCCCTTGGTCGCGGCCAGCTTGTCGCGGTCGCCGCCGCCGCCACCACCACCCACTTGTGTCTTGGAGGGAGGCAAAGCCGGAATGTCGTTATCGGAAAGTAGCGGCATCACCGGCCCTGTCGGCTTTGCCGCGGAGACCGCGTTCCGCGCCAGCATGGTGCCACCGATCAGCAGCGCGACCAATACCACGTGAACGCCCGTCGACGCCAGCGCTCCGTCTCTCTTGTAATTGTAGAAACCCCAGATCTCTTTCACCGCGACCGGCTTCGAAGTCAGCTCCAGCGGCGGCAGCTTCTTGGGGAACATCGCGTCCTGGATGTTTGCGACCAGCGACCGGTACCAGGGCAGCGCCAGATCGTCATCCAGCGCATTCTGCCCCTCAATGGGTCTGGAGGTCAGCTGCAGCGGCGGCAGCTTCTTCGGGAAGAACGCATCGCGCAAATTCTCGAAGACCGTGCGCCACCAGGGCCGCGTGAGGTGTTCACCCCACAGCTCTCCGGCGGCCACCGGCTTCGACGTCAAAACCAGCGGTGGCAGCTTTTTTGGAAATAGAGCCGCATCGATGCCCGCAAACAGGGACTTCCACAACGGCACATCCAGCGAGCCTTTCGGCAACAGGAGGTTCAGCTCGGGCTCGCTATTGTCGAACTTCTGATTTGATTCTGACGATACCATAACTGAGATCCGGTTCAGCTTTGTCCCTCTGCGGGGCTATGAATAAACGTATGCTATATACCTGATGAAGGACCACTCCCGCAAGTTGCCTGAAGGAACCACTTTACCGCGACCCCCGAGCACGGTCCAGTCTTCTAATTTCAGAAGGTTAGATGCTGCCGGAACTACTCCCGGCAAAAATTGTACACTTTTTTTCTCGTTTTTCGACAGTACATTTCCCAGTTCCTCCCGATACACGACTTCGGTACTTCCCCCCCGCACGGAATGGACGTCCTTCCACCCGCTCCCTATAATGAAGTCAACCCCTTAGGAGAATTCCACCGAGTGCCGCTCGAACTGAAAACCACCGTCAATCTGCCCAAAACTGACTTCCCCATGAAGGCAAACCTGCCGCAGAACGAGCCGAAAATCCTGGCTCGGTGGGAGGAAACGGGCATTTATGAGCGGGTGCGCGAGGCCCGTAAAGGGGCCCCTCCCTATGTTTTGCATGATGGCCCCCCCTACGCCAACGGTGCCCTGCACCTGGGGCATGCCCTGAACAAGTGCCTCAAGGACTTCATCGTCAAGTCGAAAAACATGGCCGGCTTCGATGCGCCCTATGTGCCCGGCTGGGACTGCCACGGCCTCCCCATCGAGATCAAAGTCGACCAGCAACTCGGCAAGAAGAAGCTCCAGATGAATCCCGCCGATGTCCGGCTGGAGTGCCGCAAGTACGCGCAGAAGTTCCTCGACCTGCAGCGCGAGCAGTTCAAGCGCATCGGCGTCTTCGGCCGCTGGGACCGTCCCTACTCCACCATGACCCCCGAATACGAGTCGGTCGTGCTCGGGACGTTCTACGCCTTCCTCGAAAAAGGTTTCGTCTACAAAGGCCTGCGCTCGGTCTACTGGTGCATCCACGACCAGACCGCCCTTGCCGAAGCCGAAGTGGAATACGAAAACCACACCTCGACCACCGTGTGGGTGAAGTACGCGATGAAGGACGACCCGACGAACATCGACGTCGCGCTCAAAGACAAGAAAGTCTTCACCATCATCTGGACCACGACGCCATGGACGCTCCCCGCCTCCATGGCGGTGGCGTTTCATCCCGACGAAGAGTACGTCGCGCTTGAATTGCCGGTTGAGACGCGGCGAACCGCGTCTCAACCCGACGTCTACATCGTCGCTGCCAAGCTCGCCAACGCCGTCATCGAGAAATGCAAGCTCACCGGCGCAAAAGAACTGGCGCGTTTCCCGGGCCGCAAACTCGAAGGCGTAAACTTCCGTCACCCTTTCCTCGACCGCACCGTGCTTGGCGTGCTCGCCGACTACGTCACCATGGACACTGGCACCGGCGTCGTCCACACCGCGCCCTCGCACGGCGCCGAAGACTTCCTCACCGGCCTCAAGTACAACCTCGACGCCACCACGCGGGTCGACGAAGCGGGATTCATCCGCGAAGGCCTGCCCGAGTACGACGGCAAGAAAGTCTGGGAAGCAAACGCGCCCATTGTTGATCTGCTCGAGGATCGTGGCGTGCTGCTGCACACCGAACCGCTCGAGCACTCCTACCCGCACTGCTGGCGCTGCCACAACCCGATCATCTTCCGCGCCACCGAGCAGTGGTTCATCGGAATGGAAACGCCCATGGGCTCTAGAGAAACGGCCGGCAGCACGCTGCGCACGGTGGCGCTCGAAGAGATCAAGAAAGTGAAATGGGACCCGGCCTGGGGCGAAGGCCGCATCTCGAACATGATCGCGACCCGTCCCGACTGGTGCGTCTCCCGCCAACGCATCTGGGGCGTTCCCATCGCCGTGTTCCTGTGCGAAAACTGCGGCAAGCCCTTGCTCGATCCCGAGGTGAACCGCAAAGTCGAGAAGCTTTTTGCCAGCTCCGGTGCTGATGCCTGGTATACGCCCGCAGCCGACGCGCTCGTTCCTGCGGGGAAAAAGTGCGGTCACTGCGCCGGCACGAAATTCCAGAAAGAAATGGACATCCTCGACGTGTGGTTCGAATCCGGCTCGAGCTACCTGGCCCTGCGCGCCGCCGAACCGGAATACGGCCCGACCTCCGACCTCTACCTCGAAGGCGGCGACCAACATCGCGGCTGGTTCCACTCTTCCCTGCTCTGCACCATCGGGGTGCAGGGCAACGCACCCTATCGCCACGTCGCCACCGTCGGCTGGACTCTCGATGAAAACGGCCAGGCCATGTCGAAATCGCGAGGCAACGACGTCGATCCCGTCGATATCGCGAACCGCCTCGGCGGCGAGATCGTGCGCTTGTGGGTGGCTTCCGTCGACTTCCGCGAAGATGTCGTGGGCTCGGAACGGCTGATGAAGAACATCGCGGAAAACTACCGGACGATCCGCAACAGCCTGTTCAAGTACGCGCTTGGCAACCTGTACGACTTCGACCCCGCGAAGGACGCGCTTCCCTTCGAGAAGCTGGCACCGCTCGACCAGTACATGCTGCGGCGCACCGCAGCTGTGTCCGCCGACGTGACCCGCTGGTATGAGGAATTTACCTTCCACAAGATCTACCAGGGCGTCCTGAACTTCTGCGTGGTGGACTTGAGTTCGTTTTATTTCGATGTGCTCAAGGATCGCCTGTACACCTATGCGCCCAACTCGAAAGGCCGCCGCGCCGCGCAGACCACAATCTGGCGCATCCTCGAGGCTCTGGTCCGCTTGCTCGCGCCCATCATGAGTTTCACCTGCGAAGAAGTCTGGAGTTACCTGCCCGCTGTTGCCGGACGTCCGCAAAGCGTGCACGCCGCGCAGTTCCCCACCCGGCAAGAAATCCTGGGTGCTGCTCCGGAAGATCCGAAACTTCTCGAAGACTGGACGATGCTACTCGGGATTCGCGAACAAGTCTTGAAATCGCTTGAAGAAGCGCGCAATGCCAAGCAGATCGGGAAGGCCGTGGAGGCACAAGTGCATCTCGCAGCCGCCGACCCGGTCTACTCCGTTCTCAAGCAGCATGAGGATCAACTGCGCTACTTGTTCATCGTGTCCGCGGTCACGCTCGAGCCGAAGGCGTCGGGCAACGGCAACGCTCCGGTTTCTGTCCAGGTGAGCAAGGCCAACGGAGCGAAATGCGATCGCTGCTGGAACTACTCCATCCACGTGGGCGAAGACAAGACGTACCCCGCGGTTTGTGAGCGTTGCAGCGCCGTGCTCAAAGAACTCGAAAACGAAGCAAGCTAGGTGTACCGTCCGACTAATTTCGAGAAGTCTATCGCGGTTTTAGCCGCTGAGGTTCGCTGCGGACGATCGTCATGACGTTTCTCAACGAGCCCGAACGGGATTGTTCGACCGATACGCCAATGCGCAAGTATCACTTCCTCATCGCGCTTTCCGTCGTAGTCCTCGACCGGCTGGCGAAGCTCGCCGTCGAGCTCAGGATCCCGTTGCATGACGGCATCCAGATCATCCCGGGATTCTTCCGACTCACCCACCTCGAAAACCGCGGCGCCGCCTTCGGTCTGTTCGCGGATTCACCGTCGGAATGGAAAGTCGCGATCCTGGTCTTGTTCTCCGTCATCGCGCTGGTCGTTGTTTCAACGTTGCTCTGGAAGAACAGCCATTCGCTATCGACCACCGGAGTCGGCCTTGCCTTGATCCTCGGCGGCGCTATCGGTAACCTCTGGGACCGCCTTGCTGCCGGCCACGTCACCGACTTCCTGCTCTTCTACGTCGGCACCTACCAATGGCCCGCCTTCAACGTAGCCGACAGCGCCATCGTCGTCGGCGCAGGCTTGCTGGTCTACGAAATTGTATTCACGAAATCGTCGGCGCAGGAAAAAACCGGTTTGAGGCATTAACGGCAGGTCTCAGGTCTCAGGACTCAGGACTCCGGTAATAATGGCGGTTCTCGGGTCAGGCACGGACCCCGTAGGCACAGCCGCCCTCGCTTGTGCGGCGGCGGCAGATTGTCATGCCACACGCAGACACCGGACGTCCGAGACCCAAGACCCAACCCCTAAGACCCAGCACCCGCCATGCATAGCTACGGGATAACACAATGCCCCGGAACGCTCCCAGACGCACGGGAGCCGCTCGGACGACCGGGAAACCTCGCCCCGACCCCCAGAACGCGATCCTCGTGCGTTTCTGCGCAAGAGGTGGCATTCTACGAGCGACCCGGACTCCCGAATTCCGAGCCTGAAAATGCCTTTTGCGGATTTTTCAACAGCTTAGCTGATAGTGAATCGGAATGAGAAAAGATCAGTTGCCAGGTGCCAGGTCTTAGGTTTTGGGTCTTAGGTGTCCGCGCTTCGGGTCCGCGGCGGAGGGGCATCGATCTCCAGTGCGCGGTTTCTAAAGTCGTTGCCTGGCAGGAAGACGATAGCGTGAGGCGCCGAAGACCAAAGGCCAGATCCTAAAACTCAAAACACCTGGATACCTAGGACGTAACCCCTGAGACCTGACACCCAACACCTGCCCCTACGGAGTTCCATACAGCTGCTTGTACACATTCGCGTTGCGCAGGATCGCCTGCACGTATTCGCGAGTCTCGGTGAACGGAATCGATTCCACAAACTCCTGCGGGTCGCGATACTTCCCCTGTGACAGCCAATCTTCCACGCGGTCCGAACCGGCGTTGTAGGCCGCGAGCGCGTATTCAAACGAGCCGAACTTGTCCACCATGGTCTTGAAGTACCGTGTCCCCAGCTCCAGGTTCACCGTGGGTGTGTACAGCTGGCTGGCGTTGAAGTGGCGCAGCTTCACATCCTTGGCAACTTTCTTGCCCGTCACCGGCAGCAACTGCATCAGCCCCACAGCGTTGGCGTGCGAAATGGCGTTGGGGTTGAATTCCGATTCCTGCCGGATCAACGACGCCACCAGGTACGGATCGAGCCCGTTCTGCGTGGAAAACCGCTTCAGGTCGCCCCAGTACGCTTTCGGAAACAATGCTTCCCAATAGGAACGCGGCAGCTCCGGGACGTCCACCGCGAAGTAGTTGGGAACGCCACGCTTCATCACCTGGATGGCGCGATCGTAGCGGCCGCTGTCCTGATACAGGCGGGCGGTCTCGGCCAGCGCCCAAGTACCGTCTTGCATGTTGGCCGTGGCTTGGACTTCTCGCACTGCAAAATCGACCAGCCCGCCGTTCTCGAGCAGTTGCGCCTTCTGCACGTGCAGGTCGTCAGCCGGAGGATCGCTGCTCACGACTTTGCTCCCGGTGTAGAGCGGGGGCACGTGATCGAGCAGCGCTATCTCGACCGGATCGATCGTCGTCGGCAGCACCTTCAGGCGCTGCCGCGCCAGCTCAGCATAGTAAAAATTACGGAACCGGTCAGAAATCTTGAGATAGTAAGCCCGCGCTTTCGCAGGCTCGTTGTCTTCTTCGGCCAGCCGCGCCCGCCAGTAGAGTGCCGCTGGAACTTCCGCCGAACTGGGATAGAGCGCGATCTGCTGCTCGAACTGTTGCGCCGCGTCGGCATTGCGCCCCTGGCGCAGCGTGAGCCACGCTACTTTCCAGTGCGCGTATGAAGCGCGGCTGCCGTTCGAGAAGCGTTGTTGCAATTCCCGGTACGCGTCGATGGCACGATCGTAGTCGCGCTTCAACAGATACATGTTCCCCGCCGCCAGCAATGACTGTTCCAGCCATGGACTCGCGGGGTCCATCTGGCGCAGTTGCGCTTCGAGGCGCAGGAACCCGTCGTTGTCGTCGGTCGCACGCGCCACTTCGCCCAGCAGGAACAAGCGCTGCGCGGCAATCTCAGGAATGCTCTCAGGCACAGAATTCAGAATCTGCTTGGCGTCCTTGTTGCGTCCGCTCTTTTGCAGCGCGCCGGCCAAAGCCAACTGCACCGAGGAACGCTCCGCCGGACTGACTTCGTCGAGCAGGTCCTGGTATTCGCTGGCAGCATCGCTGTAGCGTTTGCCCTTGGCGAGAAGGTCGGCGCGGGTCCAGCGGTCCGAGAGCCCCGCGGGCGCCACACCGCCCAGTTTGTGCAGTTCGGTGAGCGCGGTGTCCGCCTCGGGGCTGGTCGGCATGTTGAAGTACACATTGCGCAGCGCCGCCAGCGCCTTTGCAGTTTGCCCGGTCGCGGCATAGGCGCGTCCCAGCCCGAGTTCCACATCGGCCCGGGCAGGCTCCCGGTCTTTTTCGAGCAATGCCGCGGCCTCCATGGCCCGGCCTTCCGCAATCAATGCACCCGCGCACACCACGTGGGCGTCTTTGATCACCAGCGAGTCCGGATTCGTCTGCCCGAAACTGGCGAGCGTCGCCACCGCCTCGGCGCTGCGGCCCGTCTGCAGGTACGAACTTCCCAGGTAATAGGCGACGTAGTCGCCCAGATCGCCCGCGTGGGACTTGGCACGATTCAAGGGATCGACTGCCTTGGCGTAATCGTGATCGAGCACGTGCGCGTAGCCCACCACCAGCCACGCCAGTGCGCCGGCGTCTTCCTTGGCGTGCTTCTTCGCGTACGCTTCCACCCCGGCATAACCCGCGGCCGTGCGCTCCTGCAACAGCTGCTGCGCCATGGGCTTCAGGCTGGCCGATGCCACAAACGCCTGGTGCATGCGCTGCACCCGCGGGGAGCGCCGCTTTTTCCGCGCGGCGGTGTGGCGTGCTGCCTTCGGTGGCGTCTTCGGCGGTGCAGCTTTCGCCTTGGCGGTCGGGCGCTGCGGAGTGGAAGACGCGCTGCTGTCACTGGATTGGCTTGCAGGCAAGGAGGATTGGCCGGCCGAGATGCTGCCAGCGATTCCCAGAAGAAGTCCCAGAACCAACGATCGGGAGAACAAAACCACTCGCAATCTATCGCCGGAAATTGGCGCCCATGATCGATACATCGTCTTCGGCCAGACTGCGGACCAGTTCGGCCTGAAAATAATCCGTCGTCGCAGCGACTGTATTCCCGTACCGCTTCCGGTATGTGGAGCGGCTCTTTTCGATGTCTTCCTTCAGGCGGTCGTAGAGATCCTTGTGGCGGCGGCCTTCGGCCACTTTTGCCTGGTTGTAAAGCTTGATCTCGTCCACCAGCAGGCGCGCGAAGCGCTGCGCTTTGCGATGGGTATCGGCGTCCTCGGGGCTGAGCGTCGCAGCGCCACCGCCGCCCGCTGGTGCTGCCCCTGCCGCCCGCGCAACCACCGCCGGCGCTTCGGCCACTTCTGCCGGTTCGTACGCGGGTGCAGCGGCGGCTGCGGCAGCGTGCCGGGGCGCATGTCCCGCGAAGGGATCGCTAAAGCTGGAAACATTCTGGGCAGGCGCGACCGGCGCGGCAGTCTCTGCAAAACCTGCGCCCTCGCGCGGAGCCTGCTTGCGAACCGAAGTCAACTCCAGCCACGCGCTGGTCGAGATCACGAGGAGCTCAAGCGCTGCCGAATCCAGCCGCCGGCTGGCATCGAGACCGCTGTCCGCGTAAACCAGGGCCGCCACCTTGTCCTTCAGCACCAGAGGCAACATCAGGATCTGCTCGTCCGCCGGACCTCCGAAGTGATCGACGAAGCGCGGATCCATGTCGATGATCTGCCCGCTGAAGGCGGCGCGCTCCTGCAGCACGCGCTCGGGCAGACCGCGCGAGGAATCGAGGGCGAACTCCTTCACCGCATCGTTGTCTTCGAAACCGCGGCCCTGCCAACCGCTGGCCGCTCCGCCCTTGATCACAAACAGCGCGGTGCGGCCGCAGTAGTGCCCGACACCCTCTAACAGCGCACGCAGAATTTCTTTTTGAGTGGTGCCCGCCTGGATAGCGGAAACCGCCCGCAAGAGATCGGCGGGACCGGCGTGGCTCGCCTCCGGCATGGCCGACACGCCCGAGTCTTGCGGCAGCTCGTCGAGAACACGGCGCACGAGCTCCTCTCGCAACTGCGCGAGATGCCCCTGGAGTACTTGGGTTACCACACGCTCAACGATGGGTTCGAGTCCGTGCCTGTCTGCCATGTGCTTGCGGCCAACCTCGGAAAACGGAGGTTACTGCCCGTCTAAGTCTTGATTATACGGTACTTGCGCGCGGTTGCCCGGAGTACCTTAGGACGTGTTCCGCAGTCACCAGTTCTCCCTCTAAAATCTAGCGCAAAGGGCGCGGCGTGGATACGGGAAAGCACTCGTCAGAATCGGCGGTTACCAAGTAAAATAACAGATCTGGTCTCGCTCGCAATTTCCTAAAATACTGCATCGGACAAAGAATGAGCGCCATCCAACCCAAAGTAGGTGAGCCGGTTACAGAAGAGCTGGCGCTGGTTCAGGCGGCCAAGGGCGGCGACGTCTCGGCGTTTGAGGACCTGGTCAAGCGCTACGATCGCAACGTTTTCCGGATCGCGCAGCACATCACGCAAAACCGCGAGGATGCGGAAGATGTGGTGCAAGACGCGTTCCTGAAGGCGTACAGCAATCTGGAACAATTCCAGGGCCAGTCGAAGTTTTACACCTGGCTGGTGCGCATTGCCGTCAACGAAGCGCTGATGAAGTTGCGCCGCCGGCGGCCCGAGCGTACGGTATCGCTGGACGAGGACGTCAAGACCGAGGAGGACTCGGTTCCGCGTGAGATTGCGGACTGGAGTCCGAATCCAGAGCAACTCTACAAGCAAGCGGAGTTGAAGGAGATTCTGTCGAAGACCATCCAGGGGCTGCCCCCGAGTTTTCGCACAGTCTTTGTGCTGCGCGATGTGGAAGGTCTTTCGACCGAGGAAACGGCTGACGCGTTGAACCTCAGCATTCCGGCCGTGAAGTCAAGATTGTTGCGGGCTCGCTTGCAGTTGCGCGAGCGGCTCAGCAAGTATTTTCAGAAACGTGAGAGCGGAGATGGCAAAAAGTGAAATGCTCTGAATTCCTGCAAGAGCTGACCAACTATCTGGATGGCGCTCTGGACGACCGCACCAAGTCCGAACTCGAAGACCACCTGGCTTGGTGCCACAACTGCTACGTGGTATGCGATACGACCAAGAAAACCATCGAGATCTACCGCGACTCCGAGTTGTACGAATTGCCCGATGACCTTCGCGGCCGGCTTCGTTCGGCGATCATGACGAAATGCCAGCAGCACAAAAAGAAGGGCCAGGAGAGCGTTTAGTCCGCAAATTTCTTGCCTGCTTGCGCAAAAAAACCCACCATATGCAATAGTTTTCAGTTGCTTCCATGGCGAAGCTCTGTGGAAAGCGGCTGTAAGTCGAACCTTTTCCTTGGCATTGGAATCTAATTGGATGAGGCCACAACTGGCCGTCGTCTTGCTCTTGTAGTAGTTGAGTTTCGGGTTCTGGGGAGGTTGGTTTATGGTTGCGAGGTTTTTCGATGCCCTTTTTGGTTGCTGGCATGCCCGTTACAGCTTTCCGCTGACCGTTCGTCCGGGGTCACGCCGCAACCGTGCTGCTGCTCTGACCGGGACGTACGTCGTTTGTCTCGATTGTGGCAAGGAACTGCCCTACGACTGGCAGGGAATGAAAGTCATCACCGCGACGCGGGATGGCTCGGCACGGGTACGCGCGCTGGCCACGAAAGAAGCCGCCTAAGAATTGGCGCTTTGGCGCGCCTTACTTCGAGCTCGTAGAAATCAAAACCGGCAGCGATCGCTGCCGGTTTTTTACTTGTGGAAATAGTGTGATTGGCGGTTAGTTCGTTACACGCGCTGCCTATTCAACTCATAACAAACTTGAACCGTGCTGTGCTCCGTGCCTGTGGGTGGTTCAGAAATTATTCAGGCCGCTCCAAGAACTTGTTTCCCTTCAAGGCTTACTTGAAATCGTCGCGGCGGTGCAGTGTGGGACGATCGTCGTCGGTCTTGTCGCCGTTCTTGTCTCCGGACTTATCGGTTGAGGCAGTGCGCCGCAGGCTGGGCTTGTTCGCGCCCTTGTCGTCGATCACCTTGCGGCGATTCTCCACCGAAGCAAGGCGCGACTTCACGTCGGCAAACTCCGAGGTGGTCACCACATATTGTGCCCGGGCCGGCAAAATCTTCGCGATTTCTTCCTGCGACCTGCTGATGCGATCAGGCGTTTGCGGATGGGTCGAAAACGCTTTGGCTAGAGTTCCGGGCTTCTTTTTCTCGCGCGCCTGGAGCTTTTCGAAGAACTGAACGAAGGCGTTGGGGTCGTAGCCGGCCTTGTACATGTACTGCAGGCCCAGATAATCGGCTTCCGATTCGAAATTGCGCGAGAAGCTGAGGAAGGTCAAGGGCAAACCCAGACCGGCGGCTGAACGAACGGCATAGCCGATACCGCCCCCCACAAAGATCAGCGGAATCGTGCCGATGTTGGCCCATTGGGCTCGCGTCATTTGGCGGGTGGCATGGCGAGCCGCCACGTGCGCGATTTCGTGCGCCATTACTCCCGCGAGCTCCGACTCTTCGTCAGCCGCGAGAATCAGGCCGGAGTTCACATAGAAGAATCCGCCCGGAAGGGCAAAGGCATTGACCTCGTCAGAGTCGATCACTTTGATGGTAAACGGCACCTGAGCGTCGGAGTTGCGCACCAGGTTCTGCCCGATGCGATTGACATACTCGGTGATTACCGGATCGTGAATCAGCTTGGAGGTGGCCTCCACCTCCTGGGCATATTGCTTGCCCATGCGCATCTCGCTCTCGAGCGAGTACCAGTCGCCCAACCCACGCCCGCCGACCTTGCGATTGCCGATGGCGTTGACGTCGGCCTTGCTGCCATCGTGCTTGACGTTGGTGTCGTCGGGTTGCTGGACAACAGGAGGAAGCTTCTCGGCGCCTTTGGCGGTTGCGTCCGGCGCAGGTTCTTTGTCTTTTGCAGTTGTAGCCTTGGCGGAAGTGTCTTTCGCAGGCGCGTCTTTGGCAGCGGTCGTATCTTTGGCAGGCGCGTCTTTAGCGGATGTGTCCTTGGTGGCTGTATCCGGGGCTGGGTTCGGGGCAGGATCTTGCTGCTGACAAAACGCGGAAGGCAGAGCCAACAACGCAGACAAAACAACCGTTCCCAACATGAGGCGAAACTTCATGACTCACTCCTGCCCTGGACCGGGGGCCCCACATGGACAAAATTATACGCCCGCTGGCAACCGAAATTGCTAACGTTTCTCATCACTTGGACGCCAAAAAGCAGGTAAGGGTTATCCGGTAAAGAGGCTTTACGGGCAAAAGCTGTGTGGGAAGCGGGGCATAGCGGCGTGTGGACGATTCCGGAACTGCCGGGGGGACCGAACGCGTGGCCCAGGTGGCTGAGTGCGCGCCCGTCCCCCCGACACCGGTTCGCGTGAGCCGCTTCAATTTTCGCGCTTTTACGGCGCGTCTGAAGAACGCGCGTTGATGCGAAGCTCGTGTTTCAGGAGTTATCGGTGCGGGACGCCACGAATTCAGGCTTTTCTCACTTGGGAGCGCTATGCCGGATGGGAGCTGGGCTAGAAAAGTCGCATGTAACCGGGGCGTCGCACGCGAAGGCGGGGTCCCTCGACTTCGTTCGGCTGGCGCCTCAACTGCGCTCGGGAGTGACAGCGGGAGGAAGAGTTCGGGTTAAATCCCTGAAATACTGGGCTTAACGCGGAATGAACCACGCCATGAGTGAGGCAAAAAGCAACTCATGGCAGAAATCAACAACCCGCCAGAACAAGTGGCCGGCTGTTGGTTTCCGAAGCTGTTCTTGGTCCGCCCTAGTGCGTCTCGGTGGCCGCGCGCTGCGCGGGTTGCTGCTGGCCGTTGCCTTCCTGTTGGGCGTTGTGTCGGACGTCGGCGCCGCGCACCCAGAAGATCACATCCTCGGCGATGTTGGTAGCGTGGTCGGCGACCCTTTCCAGGTTCCGCGCCACCAGCAGGGCGTCCAGGGCCTGGCGCGTGGTATCGGGCCGTTCGTTCATGGATTTGACCAGCATGATGAAGGCTTCGTCGCGCATGCGGTCGACCACGTTGTCCATTTCGAGCACGGCCTGCGCCAGTTCGGCTTTGGCTTCGATGAAGGATTCGAGAGAGCGCCGCACCATCGCGCTCACCGCCGCCGACATGCGCGCGATGTCGACCGGCAATTCCACGGCCGGTAGCGCCACCATATCCATGACGCGTTCGGCGATGTTGACCGCCTGATCCCCGACGCGCTCCAGGTCCGCATTGATCTTCGTGACGGCGAGGATGAAGCGCAAGTCCACCGCCATCGGCTGTTGCATGGCGAGCAGATCGAACGCCAGTTCGTCGATCTCGCGTTCCGAAATGTTGATCTGGGTTTCGCCTTCCAGAACCATCTGGCAGCGATTCAGATCGCGGTCAATGTAAGCCTGGCAGGCGCGATCCACAGCCTGCTCCGCCAGTCCGCCCATGCGGAGCAGCTTGTCACGCAACTCATCGAGGCCCTGCTGAAAACGCGTTCGCATTATCCAAACCTGCCTGTAATGTAGTCTTCGGTGCGCTTGTCGGAGGGGTTCGTAAAGATCTTCTCGGTCTTATCGTATTCGATCATGCGCCCCAGAAGGAAAAACCCAGTGTACTCCGCCACCCGCGCGGCCTGCTGCATGTTGTGGGTGACGATCACGATGGTGTACTGGGCTTTGAGTTCAAAAATCAGCTCTTCGATCTTCCCCGTGGAAATGGGGTCGAGGGCCGAGCAGGGTTCGTCCATCAGCAACACTTCCGGTTCGACCGCGAGAGCACGGGCAATGCACAAGCGCTGCTGCTGGCCGCCCGACAAGCTGGCGCCCGACTTCTTGTGCACCGAGTCTCTAACTTCCTCCCACAGAGCCGAGGACTTCAGCGAGCGCTCGACGATGTTGTCGAGGTGTTTCCTGTCGTTGTACCCATTCAGCTTGAGACCTGCAGCCACATTGTCGTAAATGGACATGGTCGGAAACGGGTTCGGCTTTTGAAAGACCATGCCAATGCGGCGGCGAAGTTGCGTCGGCGAGGTACCGTTATAGGCATCCAATTCGCCGATCTTGACCTTGCCCTGAACGCGGGCGTCGGGGCTGGTCTCGTGCATGCGGTTGAGACAGCGGATGAATGTCGACTTGCCGCAGCCCGAGGGCCCAATCAAGGCGGTGGCGTGGTTGGCCTCGACCTTGAGGTTGATGTCGTGGAGCGCCTGGCTTTTTCCGTACCAGGCATTCAGGTTTTCGACCTGGATTCCGACGCCCATGGCTAAGCAACTCCTCCCAGAGTTCCGCGCCGCACGACGAAGCGCACGGCTCCCACGGCACTGACGATAAGCACGATCAGAACCAGCGCGCCCGCCCAGGCCTGGCGGTGCCAGTCGTCATAGGGCGAGATGGCGTAAGTAAAAATCTGCAGCGGCAATGCGGCCGTCGGCTGGTCAAGCTTCCAGTTCCAGTACTGGTTTCCGAAAGCGGTGAAGAGCAGCGGCGCGGTCTCTCCCGCGACACGCGCAAAGGCCAGCATGACGCCGGTGATGATGCCGGAAGTCGCGGTGCGTAGCGTGATCGAAAGCATGGTGCGCCAGCGCGGAATGCCCAGCCCGTACGCTGCTTCGCGCAAGACATTGGGAACCAGCAGCAGCATTTCCTCGGTGGTACGCGTAATGGTTGGCACCATCATGATGGCCAAAGCAACGCCGCCCGCGAGGGCCGAGAAATGCTTCTGCCGTAAAACTACGATGGCGTAGGCGACGATACCGATCACGATCGACGGCACGCCGTTGAGCACGTCGGAAACGAAGCGGATGGAGTCTCCGAAGCGGTTCCGGCCATACTCGGCGAGGTAGATGCCCGCACCAATGCCCACCGGAACACCCAGCAAGCTGGCGATGGCCAGGATCACCACGGATCCGGCGATGGCATTTGCCATGCCGCCGCCGAGTTCACCCGGCGGTTTGGGAATCTGGGTCAGGAAGGAGAGGTTCACCGAGCCAATTCCCTTGTAGACCAGGTAGCCGAAGATCGCCACCAGCGGCGCCAGCACCAGAATAACCGTGAGCACGGCGAACCCGGTCGCCAGATGGTCGGCCATTCGGCGCCATAGACTGATCTCGAGGACTTTCTGCTGCCCGGCGGCGGATGCGGCGGAATCAGGCACGCGCCCTCGCAGGCTGGCCGCGGGTGACGCTCCAAACCATGAAGCGGGCCAGAGCGTTCACGATGATGGTGACCAGAAACAACGCCAATCCAATCTCGATGAGGGCGGAGAGGTACAAGTCTCCAGCCGCCTCGCTGAACTCATTCGCGAGAACGCTGGCCATGGTGTATCCCGGGGCAAACAAGGACTTCGCGATCTCTGGGCGATTGCCGATCACCATGGTGACCGCCATGGTCTCGCCGAGAGCACGGCCCAAGCCCAGGATGATTCCGCCCACGATTCCAGCGCGTGCGTTGCGCAGTACCGCCAAGCGGATCATCTCCCAGCGCGTGGCACCGAGGGCCAGAGCTGCTTCCCGCTGATGCTGGGGCACGACCGAAAGAACTTCGCGCGTGATCGACGAAATGATGGGGATAATCATGATCGCCAGAATCACTCCGGCAGCCAGCATGCCGATGCCGAAGGGCGGTCCCTCGAAGAGGCCAGTCCAGCCCAAGGTCTTAGCGAGAAAAGGTTGTATGTAGAGCCTCAGGATCGGGACCAGCACGAAGATCGCCCACAGGCCGTAAATCACGCTAGGGATCGCCGCGAGCAATTCGGTGGTGAATGAGAGCGGACCGCGCAGCCACTTGGGGCACATTTCCGTCGTGAACACGGCGACACCCACTGCCAACGGGACGGCAATCACCAGCGAGAGCAGAGACGAAACCAGGGTGCCATAGACAAACGGGAGGGCGCCGTAGTGGTCATTGACCGGGTCCCAGTCCTGCCCGCCGAAGAACTTCCATCCAAAGGCCTGCCAGGAGGGCTGCGATCGCGCCACTAACTGCCACACGATGAGCGCCAGAATACCCAGAACGACCAGCGCGCAACCCAGGATCGCCCAGCCGAACACGCGATCCGCGAGGACGCCATCGGAGGACTTCACGAGAGGGTTCAGACGGGTCTTAACCTCCTGTCCCACCACAGGCTGCGGACCGGTCAGGCGCGGATGTGGGAGCGCTTGATTGGCCATTCCCTCGGAAGGTATCAGAAGTGTGTTACAGGGGTGTTAAAAAGGGGTTTACCGTCGTGTTCTTTCCGTCCATATCGCGGGCGTTCAGACTCTCCTCGAAGCAGGTTGCGAGAAGCCCTTCCGCGGCTAGATGGTTTTCAGTTTGAGGGTGACATCCGGCGATATAAAGCAGATTCCTCCTGCCTCGTTGCGCTTTGCGCGTCGGAGTGACGCCTGGCAGGAACAGTTCACGATCGGGGCAACTTGGTCCACTGACTCTTCCGTTGCTTTGCAACTTTGACTTCTGAGAACAGTGATGATTCACTGCATGATGCTGCTTTGCGCGCCGTGCTGGCACGTCCATGCCCATCTTCGCCGCGGTTGACATTGGGTCCAACTCGGTTCGTCTGAAAATCGCCCGCCTGCGCGGAAAGAAGCTGCACTCCATTCATGAAGACCGTGAAGTGACACGACTGGGTGAAGGCGTGTTCCGGTCCAACTTCCTCTCTCCTGAATCCATGGCGGAAACGGTGAAGGTGCTGCGGCGATTCCACCGCAGTTCGCAGCGGCTGGGAACCGATTCGGTGCGGGTGGTTGCGACCGCCGCCCTGCGCGATGCGCGCAATTCGCAAGCTTTTCTGGAGTGGGTTCGTTCCGCGACCGGGTGGACGGTTGAGATCATTTCTGGCCTGGAGGAAGCGCGCCTGATCCACCTGGGGCTGGTCTCGAACTTGCGCCTCAGCAACTCAACCGTCTTGATGATCGACCTGGGCGGCGGCAGTTGCGAACTCACCGTTTCGCGCAACGGGCACATCAAGGAAACCGTGAGCCTGCCGCTGGGCGCGGTTCGGCTTACCGACGAGTTCCTGGCGCATGACCCGCCGCGAAAGGCGGAGCTGCAGAGTCTCCGCGGCTTCGTTGCCCGCGAGGTCGGAAGGGTGTCGCACAAGATCGTGGCTTCGCGGGTGAAAGCGGCGATCGCCACGTCGGGTACCGCTGCCGCGCTGGCCGCGGCCGCGAGCCACCTGATCGGACCCCAGAAGCGCCGCCCCCCGGTTGTCTCGCGCGCGGAAATGAAGCAGATCGCCAAGCTGATCAGCCGGCTTCCGCTGGACGGGCGGAAGAAGATCATCGGCATCGGCCCACGGCGCGCCGAAATCATCGTGGCCGGCGCGCTGGTCTATCACGAACTGCTCGAGCGTTGCCAAGTTCGGACGTTTCGGTACTCGCCGCTCGGTTTGCGCGACGGCCTGCTGGCCCAGATGGCGGCGGAGTACGACCGCAGCACTCGTTCGGGCCGGCAGATCGAGTCGGAACGGTGGGATTCGATCAACCAGGCGGTGGCGCATTACCGGGTCGATTTGAACCATGCGCTAGCGGTGCGGGCTTCGGCGATGGAGCTTTTCTCAGGCCTGAAGTCGCTGCACCGCTTGCCGCCTGAATACCGCGAGTGGCTTTCCGCCGCTGCCATGCTTTACGAGGTCGGCGATTTCGTAAACCGCAACGGGCGCCATCGCCACACGCAATACATCATCGCCAACTCGGAGATCCTGGGATACACGCCGGAGCAGCGCAAAATCATTTCGGGTATTGCGCGCTACCTGGGCAAGTCGCGGCCCACCCCCGGCGACGGGGCGCTGAAAGGCCTGCTGCCTGACGAACAGGAGTGCGTGGCCAAGGCTTCCATGCTGCTGCGCCTGGCGCGGGCGATGAATCTCAGCCGCAGCCGCGCGGTGCAGAGGTCGCGGGTTACGGTACGCGACGGCACGGTGAAGCTAACCCTGATGTCCCGGAAACGTTCGGGAGTGGACCTGGAGTTGTGGGCGATTGAGAGAGATCGCGACTACTTTCGCGAACTGTTCGGCCGGGAGCTTTCGGCAGCGGCGGCGTAAAGAGCGCGCAGGACTTTTGGCGTCAGGCACCATTGCAGGGATCCCGAGCTACGCCTGACTTCGACCTTCGCAACCGCTCCCTTGCGTAGTTCGAGCGAGGCCTCACAGCCCGGCTCGCTGATAATCCTGCCTAGAAACTCGCTTAGATTGGGATTGTGACCGACCACCATGATGGCTTCCAAGCGGGCGTATTTATCCAGCATTTTGCGGAAATCGGCGAATGTGCCTTCAGGGCGCAAGGCGGCGTCGAGTTGGATCTTCGCTTCGTACCCCATCTCGTTGCCGACCAGAGACGCGGTTTGAGTGGAGCGCTTGAGGGGACTGGAGATGATGGTGTCGACCTGGGCGTCGAGCGCGGCCAGGGCGCGGCCGACGTAGCCGCATTGCTCGATGCCCTCCTGATCGAGACCCCGTTTCTCGTCTTTCTTCGGAGTCGCCAGGTGAACGCCAGCGTTGGCGTGGCGCAGGAAGTAAACGATCATGGCAGGCTATCGTTCCTTTCCCACGAAACTGCGGCGCCGCGTGGTCCGCGCGGGCGCTGCCGGAATCGCCAATAACGATTGTTTGCCCTCGGCCAGGCCGATCAGAAATTCCTGCGCGTTGAACGCCGCGGGACCGGAAGGCGGCCTTACTGCTCGCTTGGAGCCGGCGGCTTGCCAAATGCGGCGGTAGGATCCATCCCGGTTCAGCACGCGCGTCTTCAGATTGTCGGCCAGGTAGGCTTCCAGAATCTCCTGACGAACGCGCTCGCGCAGCATCGGGTCGCGGAGCGGGACCAGCACTTCGACACGCTCGTAGAGGTTACGCGGCATCCAGTCAGGGCTGCCGATATAGACTTCCTCTTCGCCGCCGTTCTCGAAGAAGTAAATACGGCTGTGTTCCAGAAAACGGCCCACGATGCTGCGTACGCGAATGCGGTCACTCACTCCGCGGACTCCGGGACGCAGGGCGCAAATGCCGCGCACGAGCAGGTCGATTTCGACGCCCGCCTGCGAGGCGCGATACAAAGCCGCGATCACTTTCTGATCTAGCAGCGCATTCATTTTCGCGATGATGCGGCCGCGACCTTCCTGGCGCGCGTGCTCGGCCTCGCGTTCAATCAGGGCGAGCAGCTTTTCTGCCAGGTCGAGCGGGGCCACCAGCAGGGGTTCGTAGCTGGGATTCTCGGCATATGCGGTGAGGAAGCTGAAGACATCGTGGACCGAGCCTGTGATTTCGGGATCGGCGGTGAGCAAACTCAGATCGGTATAGATGCGCGCCGTCGTGGCGTTGTAGTTGCCCGTCCCGATGTGCGCGTAGCGCCGGGTAACGCCGTCGGGATCGCGGCGCACCAGAAGCGACAGCTTGCAGTGGGTCTTCAACCCAACTAGGCCGTGGAAGACCTGCACTCCGGCGTCTTCCAGATCGCGGGCCCACTTGATGTTCGTCGCCTCGTCAAAGCGGGCTTTTAGTTCGACCACCGCGGTGACTTCCTTCTTTGAGGCGGCGGCGATCAGGGCCGGAACGATCAGCGAGTGTTCATTGGTGCGATACAGCGTCTGCTTGATCGAGAGCACCCGGTCGTCTTCCGATGCGGACTCGATGAAGGAAATTACCGCATCGTAGGAATCGAAGGGATGATGGAGAAGCACATCGTGGCGGCGGAGTTCTTCGAACAAGTCCTGCGATTTGGCCGTCAGCCGGAGTTCACGCGGGACAAAGGTCTTGAACTTGAGTTCGGGATGCTGCGTCTGCTCGTAGACGTTAAACAGGCGCG
>DATMPS010000121.1:0-24292 GCA_035567435.1 Terriglobales bacterium
CAATTTGTTGGAAGCCCGGGTGATAATCGCATCCTATAATGATCATTGTTCGGCTCCTTCCTCCCGAGCCTTCTTGGTTGGTTTAGGCACCACCAAAGTCTACTCGGGCGTGGGAGCCGACATTGTCATGCAATCAATTACGCTCATAACCGAATGGTTATGAGTGAAATCACCTGATTACAGCAGTTATCTCGCGTTATGCTAGTCCATTGGAGCAAGACACTGGAGCAACGCATGCCGAAGATTCTCGCTGCTGCAACTTCGATGTTCCTGTTTATCGCAGCCGCAAATGGCCAGACCGCTGCCGGCCTTGCGAAGAAATACCACCATCACGAAGTCTATGAGGTAGCGCCAGGAGTTCAGATGACTCCAAAATTCGACTCCACTGGGGCGGTCTGCGAAATGCAAGTCGAGCAGGCACACTTCGTCAAAGATGGAGTAGACGTAAGAAATGGCATCGATGAGCGCCAGGTTTATCCCATCATCGACGAGCTTGTTCCCGTGTCGGAGCGAGGCACGAAGCTGAGAACCTTTGACGAGTGCGTTGGCGTTTGCCAGACCACGCTTCAATACTCGAACGTGGCAATAATGATGGTGTCCGCCGGAGATACGAGGCTGGTTAGAATCAAGTGGCGCAATCGAAGTTGCGAGTGACTGGCGAAAAACCCCTTTGCACTCAGAGCCAGCCAATTCTCAACTTGTGAAATCGCTGTTTGCCACAATTATCACTTTCGATGACATTTCTGGAAAAGCGGCTACTGATCTAATTTCGTGTTGCTGAATGATTAGCCTCCCGTAGAGTGCGAAGACCATGCCAAGAAGATCAAAAAGGCCATGAGTAACAGACCAATTACGAGAAGAGTTATCTTTTGACGACGGAGGGCTCGCTTCTGGATGTCAATTGACTCCTGCTGGTTCTTGATTGCATCCCTATAATTTTCCACGTGCAGCTTCTGTAAGTCTCTAATTTCTTCCAAAAGCTTAATCACCTGTTCTTCAGCCACAGATCTCCTCCAAGCGGCACAGCTGCAATCCCCAACGATTTCATGCTGCCAATGAATCTTGCACCGTCCGGATCGTACTGGTGATGGATGATGCCATGCAAGGCGTCAAATCGACTCATCGTCGGATATTGGCGTAATATCGCCATTACGCTCGTTGACCCTGCACAAAAGGGGCAGACTCGTCACCAATTCGTCACCAAAACTAGGTAATTTTCCGGCGTTTGCGGGGCTGACAAAAACTGGAAAAGCAAGGGAGCTAGAGGGTTTTGGGTGTAGTACCACAAAATTGACACGGCAGAGGTCAGAACCCAGCTGGACCCGACTAAGCGAATCGGGAAGAACCTGGGTTCGTTTTGGGTTCGATAAGGGTTACTCAACATTCCTAAACGCTCTCGAACAGTGCTATGCGTACCGCAAAATGAGCGACTTAGCCTAGTCCATCCGAACTCATAACCCAAAGGTCGGTTACTGAGATCCCTTCCCGGCCATCCGCCCCATATGACAAGCAGGAAGACGAGCTGGATCAGGCAGGATGCCAATTGGTAGCCAGGAGATGGCGTGGAAGCCCGGTCCATATCGGACGAGTCCCCAAGGGAAGAAGAGTCAGAATTCCCCAGGGTGACCGTTGCCCCAAGGGGCTTCGCTGCGGTCATCCGCACAGCCCTAGTCGCCTGGCGGAGTCCCAGGCGCTCGGCGGCAATGCGCCGTAGGGCCGTGCTGGGGGAGCAACGGAGGTATCCGGCTGCCTCGCGAACCAATTCCTACAGTGTGAGCGAGACCCGCTCTTCACCTGATCCGGGGTCTGGCGGCAGCGAGTTTGGGCAGCGGACAAAGTCGGCCAGCCAGGAGCGCATCTGAGCCGAATTCAGCCGACCCGCCAAGCTAGTGGGGATACGAAACGTGAAAGTCACCAAGGGTGCAGAACTCCCTGGCCCTGTGGGATCGCTTCAGAGGTTACTCCAGGTCCGGGTTTTCGATGGGTGGAAGTCCCTGGGCTTGCCGCTGTTCTTGTATACGTGTTATGGCTCTTCTCCGCCGCCGAACCTTCACTAAGTAGACCAGCGGCGCGAAGATGACCCTTCCGGTGACATCGCCGAGCCTGCGGCCAGCTTTTGCCGAGAAGTAGTGCGCGAGCAGGAAAAGTACGAAGAAAAAACAAGAAGCGAGGATTGCCTCGACCCGTGTCACAGACCTGCGATTCTATCCTGATCCGATTCCTCATTGCACACTCCATTGCACAAATGGTGCCGAACAGGGGCATTTCCCCCGAAAACCAATGTTCTGATCCGAAGTTAAGTGATTCTTTCCAAACAGGCAGGGTGGAGACAGGGTCGATTAGAAATCCGATGCTCTATCCTTTTGAGCTACGCGCCCTCAATCACTTACGTCAGTTTACCGCTTGTTTTTTCACCGTCTTTTCACCGAACGCGATTTCGTCTTTCCGCTGATCGGCCTCGATCTGCTTCGCGGCCAGGTAGCTATCGAGTTTGTTCGCGGCGTCTTTCAAGTCAGTCTCCGAGACAATATTGTAGCGAATACAGAGCGGGTCTTGTGACCGCTGACCGCCATTGCCACCTGCTCCGACACTCCAGCACAAACGAGATGCCGAACTCCAGTCCTACGGAGATCGTGGAAAATCAAGCCCTCGTAAGTCTCAGCGCCGTCTTCGTGCTTCGTCACCATGCCAAGCTTCGATTTCACGCAAGCCGTTCTCCAGGCTTTGCGGAATTGGCCGAGCGGCCTGCCATTGCCGAAGACGAAGACCGAATCAGTTCTCTTCTGGAGCATCTTCAGCATCATGGCCGTTTCAGTGTTCAGGGGGACGATTCGAGCCTCGTCGTTTTTGGTCTCTCCAGTATTGAGCTGGATCGTGCGTTCATGGAAATTAACCTGATCCCATTTGAGATTCCGAATTTCACCCAGCCTCATTCCCGTATAGAACCCAAGCGTAAAAACTGGCTTCAGGCGTTCAGGTAGATTCTCGCGCAACTTCTGAAAGCCAGCGAAATCCAAAAAGCCTTTTCGGGGCGGAGCCTCTTATAGCATTTCGATATGTGGCATCGCCTGAAGCATGCAGTCCTGAATCGCGAGCTTGAACATCCGCTTCAATGCGGCCAACGCACGGTTAATTGTGCCATTGGTTGCCCCAGCATTCTGCCGAGCGAGTACGAATCGACGGACTTCATCAGCGGTAATCATGTTGACTCTGCCCCCTTCAAAGAACTTGTCCAGGTGCTTTACGCTCGAAAGACTCGGTTTCCCTTCCCCGTCGTGGGACAAAGACTTCCGTTCCTGCATCTCGTAGTTGAGCAAGAAGCTGTTTCGCAGGTCTTCGTAGCGCAGCTTCGCGACTTCGGACGCAGGCAGCCTTCCGATGGCCTTTTCTCCGAGACGCTTGGGCAATCGCTTTTCCGCGACCATCCGGTCTGGGGAGGATTAACGTTCGTGCCCGGAGGCGTTGTATCCGGCGCTGACTGAAGCCTTAGTGGGCGAAATCGCCTTATCACCCATCCACGAAACGGATGATGGCGGGATTGGGTAGATAGGTCCACCGGACCCGAGCGGTGTATGAATAATTCTTACTGGCTTAGATGAAGTTTTCATCTGTTCTGGCCCACCGCACTCGTGGAGTCGCTTGTTTCTTCTCACGGAAGGGTGCAAAGGCTTGGAATCAAGCTCCTTTGACTCTCGTTGACGCTAGAGATGACTTTGGCAGGGCAGGTGCTATATCCAGTGTGCGCACGCGATCAGAAAAGCTGAGGCGTGCAGTTCCAAGACACCCAGAAAAGATGAGGATGGCTACCATGTCGATTGAGAAAAAGTCGTTGCTCAGCAATCGGGCAGCAGTCAAGAAGGCGATGATTGCAAGCCAGCCCGCCGACGCCACCAGTGATCCAAAATCGCTGAAGTCCACCACCCTGGCGGCGCATTCCATGAAGAAAACCAAAGCGACGTTCAAGCTCAGGGCTTTCAAGGCCAAGTAGCAATCGCGAGTCCGATGCGCATTCGGACTGAGCTGTTTCGCCGGATCTTGCAGTCGATGGCGTCTTAAACGTAGCGCAGTCGGGCCGAACCCTTTCGTGGGGCATTTTGAGAACCAGCAGTTCCCTCGCGGAGACGCGAAGAAAGGATGTCACCATGCCAATTCAAAAGAGAACGGTATCCGGAGTCGGCAAGCCAGCGGAACCCAAGCAGTCCAGCGCCGAGGCCAACCCGCTGAAGGCAACGCCCTTCGCTGCCCACACGATGGCGAAGAAGAAGAAAAAGACGAGCGGCTTCACGGCGACAACTCTCAGGAGAAATTAGCCGCGTTCCTGGGAACCCAACATGGGCTGCGGGCCGCCCCCGGAGCCCATGGCTAGCGAAACTGTACCCGAGCCAAGCCCGTTGTTGGTTTTGTTGAAGTGAAATTCGCATCCAAGGAGAGACTCTATGCAAAAGAAGTCATTAGATAGGAGTGCTGCAAGCAAGAAACCCGCCGCACCGAAGACGGACGGGAAAAAGCTGAAGGTCGGAGTACTGAAAGCCACTACTCTCAGCGCCCACAACGTCAAGATATGATCCCAAAACCGGTCGCGGTGACCAAGAACCTGGGGGACCGGTGGAGACCGGTCCCCCAGAAATCCCCCGAGATGATTTCCCAACGACCCGTTCATGTCGATTCGAGATCAGCAACGTGTGTCGCGGCTCCGATCTACACACTCGGAGCAGGAATTAGTTCGTATCATGGCGGGTGGTTGGGCTACGCAGGCGCTCTACGTGGCGGCCAAGCTGGGAATCGCCGACCGGCTGCGTACGGGCGCGCGAAATGACGCGGCTCTCGCCGCTGCCACGACGACTCACGCCCCCTCCCTCTGTCGCCTCCTACGGGTACTAGCCACGCTGGGGATTCTTGTGGAACTCCCGAGCCACCGATTCCGTCTAACCGACGTCGGCAAGCTTCTGTGCTCCGACCATCCCAAGAAATTGCGCAATCTGGCCATCCTGGTCGGAGAAGAACGCTACACGGCTTGGGGTGCCCTGCTGGGTACGATCAGGACCGGCCAACCCGCGTTCGACCGTATTTATGGAAGAAAATTCTACCAACACTTCGCCGGAACTCCCTCAAAGATGCTCTTTGACGAGTTCCTGGAGACGACGGCGGGAAGTGTCGCCGCGCAAGCTGCCGCGGCTTACGATTTTTCCGCGCTCCGCACAGTGGTCGACATCGGGGGCGGGGAGGGGCGATTCCTGAGCGTGCTTCTCAAGCAACATCCAAAGTTGCGGGGCGTGGTTTTCGACACCAGCTCTGTTATAGCGAAGGCGAGAAAGAACCTCCGCGTTGCAGGGCTGCTTGGTCGATGCCAGGTCAAGGCGGGCGACTTCTTCCGCTCAGTGCCGACCGGTGCCGATGCCTACGTGCTGCTTCGCATTATCCACGAGTTCGACGACAAGGCCGCATCGGCGATCCTCAGAAACTGCCGCCGGGCATCCCCCAAAGCCAGGGTTTTGCTCCTGCAGAACGTTCTGACGTCGAGCTACAGGCCTGATTTCGACAAACTGCTCGACTTGAACATGCTGGTGGTGTTCGGGGGCGCTGAGCGTACACGAGACCAATACCGGGAACTACTAAAGAGCGCAGGATATCGTTTGACGAGAGTGCTGCGGTGTCCCCAAGGTACAGGGCTCATCGTGGGTTCACCGGAGGATTGAGCCAGGCCACCTGTTTCTTGCCGGAGCCCACGAAAGTCGCGCACTACCTTTCCGGCGCGGTGCGTAACCTGGCGAAATATCCGGATTTCACCAACCACGCTCACCGGGTATGCCTCCGGGTCACTGAGCGCAATCGTGTTTACAAATAATCCCGTCCCAACGGCCCGAAGCGCCCGCCACTGAAGGCTTTGACAGCCTCTTCGCTTGACACTCAAATCGACGTTGATATAAGTATTCGCGCCATTCCTCTCCGCAGTACCGGCTCCCAATCATTCGTTCTGAGTTCTCATTGGTAATTGTTCCTGAATCAGGCCCCGGCCCCGGCAAAGACAAACCTCAAAGGAAACGCAGAGGGCAACATGATTCGCTTTGTGAAGTGTTCAATTCTGATTGCTGTTCTGAGCATTACCAGCTGGACGCAAATGAAAGTGGTCGAAAGGATGCCGGTGATTGGACACAACGCGCCAGCCACTGCCAACCCCCCGTCGCAGAACAACGGCATTCAGTACCACGGCGGGCCGCTGATGAATGACCCGCACGGTACGAATGTCTACTTTCATCATCTGGTACGGCGACTGGAGCAACCGCCCCGTTCCCGGCGTCCTGACCGACTTCATCAAGAACATCGGCGGGACTGCCTACTTCAACATCAACTCCAGCTACTACGACTGTAACCCCGGAGGTGAAAAGGACTCGGTCGTAAATCGAGTCAACTACGGCGGCAGTTGCAAGGACAACTACTCGGTCGGTACGTCACTGACCGACCAGAACATGGCCGACATAATGGAAAATGCAATCTTCACAAAGAAGTGTTTGCCCCATGACCCACAAAATGGAATTTACTTCGTGATGACCTCTGCCGACGTGATCGAGACCTCAGGCTTCTGTTCAAGCTACTGCGCATGGCACGGCTGGGATCAATTGCTAAACGGCGAGAAGCTGGCTAATGCGTTTATCGGGAACTCCGACCAGTGCGCTTATAACTGCGCGTGGCAGTACCAACTCCCTACGCCAAACAACAGTGTGGCGGCGGATGGAATGGTAAACATGATTGCCCACGAACTGTCGGAGACGGTTACCGATCCATTTGTTACTGGTTGGTGGAGCGATTCCCTCGGTGTCAACATCGGTGAGAACGGCGACCTCTGCGCTTGGACATTCGGCAAGACCAAGTTCCTGCCCAACGGTTCGTACTGCAACGTGAAGTTCGGTGGGCGTCCGTGGCTGATTCAGCGAATTTGGGTTAATGCACGCGGCGGGTACTGTGCTTTGGCTTTCGACGAGTAGCGGCAATAACACAGATTGCCAGTTTCGGCGCGGTAGTTAACGTGCCGGACTTGACTGGGTGACAATGGCGCTTCCCGGATGAAATCAAGGCGGGATGATCTGAACTAGCCCTTTTGTGCCTTTCGCCACTTCGCCCAACGTGCTCTTTGGGCAGCAGCGACCTTCTTACGGTTGCGGTGGAGGCAAGGTGCCTGTCCCAATGGAGCTGGAACGAAGAGCACAAGGCGGGAAAGCTCTGCGATCTGAACCCTGGACCCAAGAAGCGGGAATTGCTTCAGCGGTCGCACATGTCCACCATCAAGAACCTGCAACGCGCGGCTCTGCGATCTGAGGCACCTGCACCGGCTCTGACCGTTAGTGCATTTTGGGAAACAACGTACCTCAACGCGATCGTTCTCAACCAGAGCGACAACCCCACCATTCCCACGAACGGTGGCGGTATTCAGAGCAGCACGCCTAAGACGGGCATGACTTACTGGAGGGCTTTCTCAAACCCGACCCAAGCGGTGAGACGCGGCCACCGAGTGGATGTGGTCATCGGGTCATTCCGAGCAAACAACCTGATCGTGGAGTGAAGGATGCCGCCGACCTTTCGGTCAGAAGGTGAAGCTCGATACGACCTCGGGTTGCGCTATCTCCCGAAATGCCGTGACACGCAGGCGATCGCAACCTTTCATCTGCTATCGCCCTCTGGCGAACGTGTGTCGCTCGCCCAGCTCTCTAAGATCGAGGAAGGGAATAGCGGATCCGAAATTTATCGCGAAGGCAATCTGCGCTGCGTCGCGACCGAGTACAGCGTTCGGGGTCGTGGCCTGGGGGTGCGGTAGAGGAGTCGATGAGAAAGGTGAACGACCAGGTCTGCGTCTCGAAGAATGATGTGGCGGCCTCGGGCGAGCGGAACCGGGGGGGCTTGGCTTCACGACTTCTTGGTAGGGGCTGAGGAGTGCCTCGCTCTCGTCTCCCCCGATACTCCCTACATTGAGCAAGTGGCGGGATATTCGCTCGATCGGTCCAGTGGAGTTCGATGATGGCATGGGCCCGCTGGGCAAAGGGCCAAAGCATTAAAACGTACATTCCGTGTTTTCCACAGAGCTCAACAAATCTGTGCAGATCCCGCGGCCCTGACCAATCAAAATGCCCCTCGACTTCTTCATGATGGATCCAAACACACAGGTTGCGACGATCTGGACACCACCCGCTTTCATTTTCAGGATTTCTTCTTCCCAGTACCGCTCGGGAAGCGGGTGTAATGAAACTCGGCCATGACCGGAAGCCAGGGCTTGCCGCCCAGCATCAGATAACGGCTGTTCACCGGCAGGACGTGGCCATCGGGCGCGCGGCCGGCGCTGTTGCTTCCCATTTGAAGGTAGTTCGTTTCCGGCACGGTCGCGGGGGCGCTGGCCTCGATTGTCAGTAAGGTGCTGGCGTTCGCGGCAGGTTGTGCTGATACCCGCGAAGCGCCCAGCGACAAATAAAGCATCAAGAAGGTTGCAACCAATCGCGAGATCGAGCCAACCTCCGTGATATCCACGCGTCCACCGGTTTGGTTGGCGATTCTTTGACGAACTCGGTATTGACCGAAAAGGTGGCCTCTTGTTGGTCGGTGGACATCTGACCGGCCACCCGTTCGATCACGCTCGATCTCTTCCCGGGGTTCCCCCTTGATCTCAGGTACGGGCGCATGACCACAAAAATGAAGGCCGCCAGTGCGGGAAGTGGAGTTTCCTTCACTTGTCTGACGCAGCAGCGTCGGTCTCCAACGCCGCCTTTGGCCAGCCATCAACCCAGGCTAGCGTAGAGACCTGCAGAAATGGTTTGCCCGTCGTCCCGTCATAGGCATGAAAGACCATGATGTCTTGGTCCTTCTCCAACAGGACTGATTCTCCTCCCGGCCCCTTCCATCGGGAATTCCCTTCGAGCAGCGGCGTCCCGCCTCCTGCCAACATCGCTTGGCCCGCTGCGTCTACATAAGGCCCGGTGATCTCTTGGGAGCGTCCAACCACCGTCCTGTAGGTGCTCTTGGTCCCTCGGCAGCAGAGATCGAAAGAGACAAGCAGGTAGTAATGGCTGTCGTGATGAACGATGAACGGCGCTTCGACCGCCTGCCAATCGGCCGGCAAATCGGGGTGGGGCTTGCCCCGGTCCATGGGCGGTCGACGACTGGCAAGGGAATAGAGTTTCGTATCCTCGGCGGACAAGTTGCCGCTCTTGGGATCGATCCGCCGCATCTTGATCCCGCTCCAGAAGCTGCCGAAGGCGAGCCAGACGCGGCCCTGCCCGTCGATGACCAGGTTCGGATCAATGGCATTGAAATCGTCACTGGGCAGGGAACGCTGCACCAGTCCACGGTCGATCCACCGGAACTGAGCGCTACTAGGGTCGAGCGTCTTGTTGGTCAGCAACGCAATGCCTGAAGTG
The DNA here is from genome assembly GCA_035567435.1 of Terriglobales bacterium. Classification (GTDB taxonomy): domain Bacteria; phylum Acidobacteriota; class Terriglobia; order Terriglobales; family Acidobacteriaceae; genus Gp1-AA133. The sequence goes on from DATMPS010000121.1 coordinate 9,402, forward strand.
TTCTTGCCGAAAACCGAGAACGCGTAATAGAGATGATACTCACCGTTAAAGTAAGAAATGTCAGGAGCCCAGAGCTCTTTCGTTTCAGGGCTTTCCTTCCTGATCCAGTCCGGAACCGCGGGCAGCACATATCCGCAGCGCTGCCATCGTTGTAGATCTTTCGAGCATCGAACAGGGAGTTCTCCTGCGCGCGGTCGTTCCGTAGTGGTGCCGAACAGATACCAGGTGTCCCCTTCTTTGATGATCGAGGGATCGTGCGTTCCCTCGACATCGCCCGTGACTTTGATGGCGTGAGGAGAGGGCTGCTCAGCAGCATGGGCAAGTGCGCCTCCAGCCACGAGGGTGGCCGCCATCGAAACCAGCAAGGCCAAGCGAGCAACGATCATGACGCCTTCTTCTCTCATGATGCGGCCTGTTGGATTATACGAAATCACTACCGACGGGGGGACTCGTGGCTCACGCGCGCGAGGAACCGGACTCCATCCATTCCGCGCATGCGCATTTCCGACACTTTGACGGCATGTCGTCCGCCTTGGCGATGGCGGCTAAACCTTCCTCGGCCCCAACCGCTGTATCGGGACGAAAACCCTTGGGGGTGATCGGCAGGTCGATGAAGAAAGTGGCGCCACGCCCCATCTCAGCCTCAAACCAGATCTTGTAAGCAGCTGGAAATTGTCGCCGAACTCAATCGCTTGCTGCAGGTTTCCAAGAAGGCGACCTCGATCTGATTGACCCGCGTCGCCAAACCAGGCCGATGGCGATCACCGCTCCTTCCAACTGCCCTCGCCACCGTCCCGCCCGAGGTCCCAGCCTCGCTATTCTTTTGCAACGGTCAGGAGTCGCGTTGCCTTCCGAACGCCTCTGAGAGATAATCCATGCTTTCAATCCGACCGTTCGAGGGCATCCATATGAAACTGCGATTGGTATCTCTGGTGAGTGTTGTTTTCGTGTTTGGCGCGATGGCTGTGGCGCAAGACGTAAAAGCTGACGTTGACAAAACCGCTAAGGATACGGCCCACGTCACCAAGAAAGCCGCCAAGAAGACCGCGGGGGCAACCAAGAAGGCCGCCACCAAGACCGCTGACACGACCGAGGACACGGCCAAGAAGGCTGGACACGCGACCAAGGAAGCCGCGGTCAAAACCGAAGGTGCAACCGAGAAGGCTGCCAAGAAAACCGGGCACGCCGTGAAAAAGGGCGCCAAGAAGACCGCCGACGAAACCAAGGAAGGCGCTGAGAAGACCAAGGACGCCGTGAAGTAAGCGCTGGGTTCCGACCGGCGCTTGGTCACTTTGCAGATAAAGGGCGCCGGCCGCACGACCCTCGAAGCGTGCTGCGCTCCGCATCGTCCCAGCTGTGCGACGAAGCTCCGGAACTGATTTGGCCCTTTCGGCGCATTCCGGGCGAGACGGCGCGATCCTAGCCGCGAGGTTCTCCTCTCCCTGGCCCCCGCCACAACATCCCGGCTCTCCTACGTCGACTGGATGCGCGGCTTGGCCTGCGTGCTGATGTTCCAGACCCACTGCTACGATTCCTGGCTGTCCGCAGAGGCCCGTAAGACGACGTTCTTCATGTATTCCCAACTGGGCGGAACGTTGCCTGCCCCGCTGTTTCTGTTTCTAGCAGGCGTCTCCTTCGCGCTGGTGACCGACAAGTTGGTCCGGAAGAGCGTCGCACCGGGGCAAATCGCGAGGACAACCATCCGTCGCGGCGCGGAGATCTTCGCGCTCGGACTGTTGTTCCGCTTGCAGGAATACGTCGTTGCCTGGGGATGGTCGCCGTGGACCGATCTGTTCCGAGTGGACATCCTGAATACCATCGGCGTCTCCATGATGCTGATGGGAGTCATGTGCTGGGTTGTTCTGGCGGGCGCAGCGCCGGGAGAACACCGGGCTCGGCTGGAGACGTGCGCTTGGGCAGTGGCGATGGGCATTTCGCTCGTTGCCCCGCTGCTCTGGACCACATGGCGGCCGAACTGGCTGCCCTGGCCGCTGCAGTCGTACGTGAACGGCGTACACAACCTGGGCGAGCCGCAGTCGTGGCTCTTTCCGATTTTTCCGTGGACGGCCTTTGCATTTGTGGGACTGGCGGTCGGATTTCTGTTACAGGAAGACTGGTCACGACGCCACGAAACGGCCGTCTTCCTGTCGGCGGGGTTGGGAGGAGTGGCGCTGATCGAAGTTGGACGCTGGCTTGACGCACAACCCCGGCAACTCTACGCAGTTTACGATTTCTGGCACACCAGCCCGAATTTCTTTTTGATTCGGGTGGGACTGTTACTGGTCATTCTGTCGGCGAGCTATGCCTGGTGCCGGTGGGGCGCGGCGCAACTGAGATTCAGTCCCATGATCCAGCTGGGACAGACGTCGTTGCTGGTGTATTGGGTGCACATTGAATTCGTGTACGGGCGATTGTCGATCCTGCCCAAGCGGGCAGAAAACATCCGCGGGGCGACACTCGGATTGGGCGTAATCTTCCTGATGATGGTAGCGCTCTCGATCGCCCGAACCAAGCTCAAGGGACACGGGGTGATGACGTGGGCATGGCTACAGCGCAGAGCCGGGTTCGCAGCCATTTCTCAGACGTATTAGAGGGCGCCGGTTTCAAGCCCGCATTTCCGCCCACTCGTCTTCCTGTGCGTAGGGTCCAAAAACATACGTGAGCAGCACGCATGTGAGCAATCAGCAAAAAATACAGAACTATTACACAGAGTAGTGGCGGGAAGATAACTGGACAATCACGCTGCCGACGAGCCTCATGCCAATTCCCCACAGCTGCCGGGCCGTGGCTTCGTCGCTGCCGTACCCGAACAGGTAGAAGGTTACATAAAGGCCTTCGCGGACAGCTTCTCCTTCGCGGAACAAGCACCGGCGCACCAGGAATTCCGCGGACGCTGGGATTTCGGGAACGCGCTTAAGCAGGCCCGTCATCTTCTTCAAGAGCTTTTCATGATCTTCGAACGAGTAGCGGGCGCGAGGATCGGTGAGAATAAAGTCGACATAGGAACCGAATTTCCAGGGCGCGCCGAAGATTTCTTCCTCGGGATGAATTTCGGTCGTTGCCCATGCGTCGCACTTGGCGGTCTCTAGCGGGCTCACCGGGGAGTTGGTGGCCGCAAGGAATTCTTTGAGTTCGGGAAAGCGCCTCGCTTCTTCAACAAGGACGAGCGCTTCCGGTTGACGTTTCAGGTCGTAATAGCGGGGGCCGCCGTCGGGCGCTGCCCAGGGGAACTCGAGGGTGTCATCGTCAGCGCCGAGTTCGACCGCAAAGTCGACTTGCATGAACGAGCCTGCGGCAAGGGACTGGGGGATTTGCACCGAGCTGTGCAGCCCCCGGTCCCCGCTTGCCAACTACTTCGCCGGCGCCGTCTGGGGCGCGGCTTGGGGAGCCGGCGTCCCGAAATTCACCTTGGGCACTTCGCGCGAACCTTCCGCCGCCTTGAAGTACGCGTCGTTCGGTTTGAAGCCTGCCCATCCGGCAAAGACGCTGTTGGGGAATTGCTGGACGTAGGTGTTGTAGTCCTGCAACGTGTCGTTGTAGCGCTTGCGTTCGACCGAGATGCGGTTCTCCGTGCCCGCGAGCTCATCCTGCAGGCGGAGAAAGTTCTCGTTCGACTTCAGCTCAGGATAGTTCTCGACAATCACAAGCAAACGGCCGATCGCGCCATCGAGCTGATTGTTGGCGGCGATCTTGTCAGAGGGTGAACCGGCCGACAGCAGCGCGGAGCGCGCCTTGGCAATATCGCCGAAGACAGTCTGCTCCTGCTTCGCAATGCCCTTCACCGTCTCCACCAGGTTGGGAATCAGGTCGGCGCGTCGTTGCAGGGCGATGTCGACCTGCGACCAGGCGGCCTTCACCGCCTCGTTCTTGGTAACGAGCGTGTTGCGCACGCCGACGTACTGTCCGAAGACGGCCAGCGCGATCAACACCAGAATGATCACCACAATTAAACCCTTACCCATATCGCTCTCCTCCACACAAAATCTAGGAAACGACCGTGAACCGCGGGCCACGCCGAAGCACTCTATCGAACTAGCATTCTATCGGTCCAGCATTCTATCGACGGCGCCCGTCACCTGCTCCACCGCGGCCAGGTAGCGCGCCGCGACCTCCTGAACCCGGAACTGCTTGCGATCGGCGCGATGTTCGCGGATATCGAGCAAGTGCTCAAACGCACTGGCGTCGAAACCGAGGCTTGCCGCCAGCGCCTTCACCGACTCAGTTTTGGTGGCCGGGACCGGCTGCCCCTGCGCGATAAGCGCGTGGCGAAACAAGGTCGTAAACGCGGACAACGAACGCAGCATCAAATCCCAGGCGCGCTTTTCGTCGCTCGCGGCTAACAGCAAACGCTGCCGGAGCAGGATAAGTTTCTCGCGCAATTCGTATTCCAGCTGCACCCGGTGAAGCTGCATCGGGATCTCAAGCGGCGCGATCAGGTCGGGTCCAAACAAAACTCGATGTTTTTCGCGCATGTCCATCCACTCGATCGCGAACACATCCGCCGAGCGCTCAAGTTCGCCGCTCGCGATCAGCAATGGTGCGTGACGTCCCTGCTTGGTCCACCATTGCACAACCGGGGCCAGCCGAAGCAGCTGGGGCAAAGATGTGTCCTGCAAGACGCACAGCAGGTTGAGGTTCGAGAGCTCCGGATCATAGCCGCCGGAAACAGCCGAGCCATACAGGATGACGCTCACGAGGTTCGCTCCTGCGGCTTGCTGCAGGCGGGTGACAAATTCACTGATCTGCTTGTCGGGAATCGTGTTTTCAGCAGCCATAACGTTCCTCAATCCCTCTGTTCTACCAGCTTCCGCCGGCGCCGCCGCCTCCGGTGCTGCCACCACCGAAGCCGCCAAAACCTCCACCGCCGCCGCCCCCAAAGCCTCCGCCGCCCCAGCCGCCACCGCCCCGATTGCCACCGCCGAAGCCTCCGAAGAGAATCATGTAGAAGAGCAGGCGGCGCAGGGGCGGTACCACCAGCACAATGATGATGATCGCGATGAGTGCAACGACCTTGCCCGTGGACAGCCCAGCATCGCGAGGCGGCGCGTCGGGCATGATGCGACGCGGCTGCGCCGTGGTGATCTGCACTCCCGCGTCCTCGGCGATCACATCAATCACGCGTGAGGCCAACAGACTTACGGCGCCGTCGTAATCCCCGCGCTTTAAGTAGGGCACGGCTTCCCGCCCAAAGCCACCGACTTTGCCGTCGGGAAGGATCGGCTCCAATCCGTAACCGACGGTCGTCCAGTACTTGCGATCCTGCGCCGCAACCAGAATCAGGACTCCTCGGTCTTTGCCCTTCTGGCCGATGCCCCACTTCTGATAGAGGTCCACCGAATACTGGACTATGTCTTCTCCGTCGGTGGACTTGATGGTCACCACCACGACCGCAGCCTGTGCCTTGTCGAGTACTTGGCGGCACATCTGTTTGAGCTGGTCGGTCGTGGCAGGACTCAGGACGGCAGCGAAGTCGTTGACGCAGTCGGAGGGCTTTAGCGAAGAGACAGGCTCAGCAGACGCGACCGTGGCGCATGCGAACACCGCCAGAATGCCAGCCAGAAATTGCAGGCGCAGCCGCATCGCGGAGATTGTACAGGAGGGAGACTGTCCCGAGTTGCGAGTCCTGAGTAACGATTCGCGATTCACGAATTGTGAGTGCCGGGTTTGCCCAGGTTTTCCCGACCACCGCCGACCAGCGACCGACGAGTTCCTAGCAACCCCGCAGGAACTCGACGATCTGTTGTTCCGCCCAGCGGCCGTCGTAGCCGTTGGGGTGGGCGAGAAAGGAACAGTGACCGCCGTCCGAACTCTCGATGAACGTCAGGTTCGAATTGGCAGCGATTTTGCGCCGGGTCTCGGGTATCAGATGAACAAACGGGTCCGTCGCCGCGTGCAGAATGAGGCCAGGCACCGCAACTCGATCCACGACATTCGACGCGGCCGCGCGCGCATAGTAGTCCACCGCACCCTCGAAGCCACAATAGTAGGCAGTGACTTTGTCATCGAAGTCGCGCAGGCTCTTGACTCCTCGCAAACGGTTTACATCGAAGTGCTGCGGGAAAAGCTTCACCTTGGCGCGAAAGCGATGCCGCAGTTTGACCATGAAATACTCTTCGTAAATTCGGTTGCCCGGCAGGTGGAGCGCGTCGGCAGACGCGGCCAAATCCATCGCCGGACACACGGCGGCTACTGCCCGAAACTCCGTGGGCGCTTCCCTGCCCCATTCTCCCGCCGTCTTCAACACCAGGTTTCCGCCCATGGAGAATCCCACCAGAGCAAAGCGCGTGATTTTCTCCCGCTCGACCAGGTTGCGCGCGACCGCAGCAATGTCCCCCGACAGGCTCGAGTTATAGAGTGTGGGAGCGAGGTGATCGGTGCCGCCGCAGTTCCGCTGGTTGACGCGCACCACGTTCATGCCTGCGGCCAGACCTTTCTGCGCGACCCCGACCACGTACCCGGAATCGCTGGAGCCTTCGAGGCCATGCACGACGATCAGTGTCAACACGTTGCGCCGCTCCGGCTGCCAGTGGCAATGGCAGAGGATCCTCACGCCGGGCGCAACTTCGACGTAGCGCTCTTCCGGGGTCGGCAGGTGAATGTTGCGGACGAAGAAGAATCCGGCCAGGGTCTGCCGGTGCCCTCCGCGCAGAAAACGGCGCGGTTCAAACGCAGGCGGCTGAAATTGGGTTTGCGTAGGGGCCACACTCTGATTTTAAATAGGGACGGCGGTTTCTGCCGCGGCATCTCACGGGACCGGACTTATGCCGATTTTCGAATACATCTGCAAGGATTGCGACCACTCGTTCGAAGCCCTGGTGTATGGCCGGCAGAAGGCCGAGTGTCCGAAGTGCCACAGCCAGCAACTCGCACCGCAACTCTCGACGTTTGCCGTGTCCAGCAAGGGCTCTGCTTCGAGCCCGCCCTCGGCCGGAGCCTGCGGATCGTGTGGTGATCCCCGCGGGCCGGGCGCTTGCTCCATGCGCAATCTGAACTGATTCCGTTCCCGTCTGAGCGCGAGACTCACAGAAATTCCGTTCTCGACTCGGTTGTAGAATAATGCCCGCTCGCGAGCGCGGCAGGGATCAGCTCTTCTACTCACCTGCGAACCTGCGAGACTGGCTCAGGCCAGCGGCGGCCCCTTCACGATCCGATCACTGAATCAGAACGAATTTCTGCGCAAGGAGAACCCGTCATGCACGTGAATCGACGCGTCGCGCTGCTGGGCCTTCTGACCCTGGCGGCGCTACTGCCAACCCGCCTTTCAGTACAGCCCAACTACGGACAGCCCCCGCAGCGGCCGGGATCCGCCATTCGGTGCGAATCGAGGAATAATGGCCGCAATTATTGCGCCGCCGACACGCGCGGCGGAGTCACCCTGGTGCGTCAAGTAAGCCAGGCAGAGTGCGTCCAGGGCCGCACATGGGGTTTCGACGCCCGAGGCCTCTGGGTAGATCGGGGATGCCGGGCGGATTTTCAGGTGAACCCGTACAACGGCACGCCGAACTGGGGGAATCCGGGACCCGGGCACCGTCCCCCGAGGCCCGGCGGTCCGAATGGGGGCAGCAGGGGAGCTTGCTTCTACAAAGAAGCTGGCTTTGGCGGAGAGTACTTCTGCATGCGCCGGGGCGAGAGCTACGACAACCTTCCCCCGGGTTACAACGACAGGATTTCGGCCATCCGTGTTTTCGGAGGCGCCGAGGTTACTTTCTACAACGATTCCAACTACGGCGGCCGCCGCGCCAGCACGCGCCGCGACGTTGCCAATCTCAAGAACTGGCGCACTGCCGATGACCCGACCCGCACCTGGAACGATCGGATTTCCTCAATCCAGGTACGCTAAACCGGGTTGCGGGGGAACGATTCTAGAGTGCTGCGAACAGGGGCTGCTGCCTTGCAGCCTTCGTTTTCTGATCCCGTGACTTTGGAGACCGGCCGTTCGGTAACCGGTGTTACTTTGCGGAATCCGCAAAGCTGAGTATCCTCGCTGCAGTCTTGTGCCGCTGGTTGGGGGAGGGCGCTCTTGGATCGCGAACGCGAAATGCTGGTCGACACATCTTTGCCGGTACGCATCTGGGGAGTCGACAGCTACTGCCAACCCTTCATGCAGGTGGCGAGCGTGCGCAACATCGGCAGCCTGGGGGCGGTGGTGAAGAACGTCCGATCGCAGGTGAAACCCGGCGAGATCCTCGACGTGCAGTATGACGGCAACAAAGCGCAGTTCCGTGTGATCTGGGCCGGCAAGCCGGGTACGATTGAAGCGGGCGAACTTGGCCTGGAGAGGCTCCCGGAAGAACCCTACATCTGGGACGTCGATCCGGTGCGCTGCGCCCTGGTGGGAAACGGTTAAAAAAAAGGAGCGGCTTTCGCCGCCCCGCTTGCTTCCACTGAGAACTAAGAACCAGGAACCGAGAACTGCTCTCTAGGTTCCTTCCGACCAGCCTGCCAGATACTCTTCTTGCTCCGGCGTCAAACGGTCGATCTTGATTCCCATCGACTCGAGCTTCAGCTTCGCAACCCGTTTATCGAGATCGACCGGCACGGTGTAGACCGTCTTTTCCAGCTTGTCGTGATTCTTCACCATGTACTCAACCGAAAGGGCCTGGTCGGCGAAGCTCATATCCATCACCGACGGCGGGTGACCTTCGGCAGCAGCCAGGTTGATCAAGCGGCCCTCACCCAGCAAGTTGATCTTGCGCCCGTCCTTCATCGAGTACTCTTCGACAAAGTTGCGGGTGGTGCGCTTGGACGACGCCATCTTCTCCAGCGTGGGGATGTCGATTTCCACGTTGAAGTGCCCCGAGTTCGAAATGATGGCGCCGTTCTTCATCACTTCGAAGTGCTCTTTGGTGAGCACATTCTTGTTACCCGTGACCGTGCAGAAGACGTCGCCGATCTTCGCAGCCTCGGTCATCGACATCACCCGGAAGCCGTCCATCACCGCCTCGAGCGCTTTGGTCGGATCGATCTCGGTGACGATGACTTCAGCGCCTGTCCCGCGTGCGCGACTGGCGAGCCCGCGACCGCACCAGCCGTAGCCGGCGACCACGAACCTTGAGCCCGCCAGCAGGAAGTTGGTGGCGCGGACTATCCCATCGATGGTCGACTGACCCGTGCCGTAACGGTTGTCAAAAAGATGTTTGGTGTCGGCATCATTAACGGCAACGATCGGGTACCGCAGCACGCCTTCCTTCGACATGGCCCGCAGACGAATCACGCCGGTGGTGGTTTCTTCGGTCCCACCGATCACGCCTTCGAGGACATCGGTGCGCTTCGTATGCAGCACGCTGACCAGATCGGCCCCGTCGTCCATGGTGATCTGCGGCCGGTGGTCGATGGCCGCAATGATGTGCTGGTAGTAAGTCTCGTTGTCCTCGCCTTTGATGGCAAAAACCGGAATGTTGTAATCGCGCACCAGGCTCGCAGCCACGTCATCCTGGGTCGAGAGCGGATTCGACGCGCACAGAACCATGTCGGCGCCGCCATCTCGCAGGCATACCGCGAGGTTCGCCGTCTCGGCCGTCACGTGCAGGCAAGCGGAAATACGCACACCCTTGAGCGGCTGGTTCTTGATGAATTCCTTGCGGATGATCTGCAGCACGTTCATCGACTGGTTGGCCCATTCGATGCGCTTCTTACCCAGCTCTGCCAGATCAAGATTCTTGACGTCGCAGCTGACTTGCGTCGGTGTCGTCGACATACTTCTCCTGTTAAGCGTTACGGCCAGATTTGGCCTGCTGATTCAAAGGCTTGAAAACCAGAATACACGAATCTTGCGGACCGATTTCCAGACTTGCACGGCCCGGAGGTTACCAGGGGACGCCGCCAAACGTCCTCTTGTCTCGTCTCAGAATTTACCGTCGCGCGGTTTGCAAAGCCGGCTCGCGTAAGCCGGCGTCGGAGGCCAGCTTGGCAGCCTTGTCTGTCGCTTCCCAAGTGAAGTCCTTGTCGTTACGGCCGAAGTGCCCGTACGCCGCGGTCTTCCGGTAAATGGGACGTCGCAGGTCAAGCGACTCGATAATGCCCTTGGGCGTCAACTGGAAGTTGGCCCGCACCAGGTCCGGAATAGTCTCGGGATCGACCTTGGCCGTGCCAAACGTCTCCACCAGCACGCTCACCGGTTCGGCGACGCCGATGGCATAGGCTAACTGCAGTTCGCACTTGTCCGCCAGGCCAGCGGCCACGATGTTCTTCGCGATATAGCGCGCAACGTAGGCCGCAGACCGATCAACCTTGGTCGGATCCTTGCCGCTGAACGCCCCGCCGCCGTGACGGCCCATTCCGCCGTAGGTATCGACGATGATCTTGCGTCCGGTCAGTCCGGTATCGCCCATCGGCCCGCCAATCACAAAGCGGCCGGTCGGATTGATGTGGTACTTGGTGTCGGCGTCGAGCAGTTTCGCCGGGATAACGCCCTGGATCACGTACTTCAGGATCTCGGCCCGTAGCTGGTCGTTGCCGACAGTCTCGGCATGCTGCGTCGAGCTGACGACAGCATCCACACGAAACGCCTTCCCGCTCGCATCGTATTCCACCGTGACTTGGGATTTTCCGTCGGGGCGAAGATAGGGGCAGAGGCCGTTCTTCCTTACTTCTGTCAGCCGCTGGGTCAGCTTGTGGGCCAGGGCAATCGGGGTGGGCATCAGTTCGGGATTCTCGTTTACTGCAAAGCCAAACATCATGCCCTGGTCGCCGGCCCCGCCCGTGTCGACACCCATCGCGATGTCGCCAGACTGCTTGTTGATGCTGGAGATCACTGCGCAGGTATTGCAGTCGAATCCATAGAGCGCGTTGTCGTAGCCAATAGACTGGACGACGCCGCGCACCAGCGTCTGGAAGTCTACGTACGCTTTGGTTGTAATTTCCCCCGCGATGACGACCAACCCGGTGGCGGTCAAAGTTTCGCAGGCGACGCGGCTGGTACGGTCTTCGGTCAGGCAGGCGTCGAGAATGGCGTCGGAAATCTGGTCGGCGATCTTATCCGGGTGGCCTTCGGTCACCGATTCCGAGGTAAACAAATAACGATTTTTGGACGGCAAAGTTGTTTCTCCTTGCAACTATTTAGGACGTTCTATGGCGGGAAAACGAGAGCACCGAGGCCATCTTTTCGCGCATGTTCGCGTATTTCGGAGTCTCTAAAAAGTATCAGAGAAGAATAGGGGGACGCAACGATTTTGGATCGAGTTGGAGTAGGCAGACCTTAGCGGTGGAGCACAAGGGGCAAACGGCAGATCGCGAGGGTTAAACGGCGGTCAGCGGCATGTTGCCGGTGCCGGCGTCGGTTCGTATCAGGGCGCGTTCTCAGACGCGCCGCAACAGCACGAGAGTTGAACCGGCTTTAGCCACGGCCCCCGGGCGTCTCTCGGACCAGCACGCACGGGAAGCGCACGAGATCACTCGTGCCACCAAGAGTCGGAAAATATGTCGCGCTTTAGCGCCTGCGGTCAGCTTGCGAGTTTTTCAGGAGACTTTCAGCCAGGACGCCGGGTGCGCACGCGAGGTCAGTGGTCAGTCGCCAACGCCTTCGGCGGCTGCAGCCCGTCGGAACGAAAGGTAAGCGTTCTCACCACGCCGTAGTCCCCCTGCGACGGCAGCCTCTTCCCGTTGAAGAAGAAATCCAGCGCGCCCACATTACCGGCCTTGACGACCACTTCGCTCCTGGCCTGGATCCGTTTCTCGTAGGGAACAGCCAGCATTGCTTCCACCGCGGGCTGGCCATCGACAACGATGGAAACCCAGCACTCCTCCGACTCTTCATTGGCTTTCAGCGCCACAGTGAAAGTTCCGGTGGCTCCACTGGAAGCTGGAGCGAGAGCCGCCGCCTGCTGTACGGTTTGGGCGGCTGAAGGCGAGTTGGCACCAGGTGGCTGCATCGCTCGAACCGGGACGGAGTTGGGACTGACCATGGTGTTCGTCTGGAACTTCTGCGAACCCACTTCCAGGCTGGCCGGATTTCCTCCCGGAGATCCCGGCGCAGTCGTGTCCCCCATCGGAGCCGGTTCCGGAGCCCGGTTTCGATCCACCCGCTGCTCGCGGTGGTAGTAGCTCCAACTGGCAAACGCGAGGGCGATCAGCAGAAGCAGGATGGCAAGTAGTCCCCACGGGATGTTGGCGGCTGAATCCCGCTGGCGAGCTTCGCGCACCACGTAAATATGCGCTTCCTGGGCCGCCCCCGACGCGCTCTCGGGTGCCTGGGAAGACTCCGGTTCTGCGCCCAGAGTCTTGTTTTGGTTCTCGCCCACCGTCGACATGTAATCGGCCACAGCCTGATCTTCGTCGATGCCGACGTGGCGAGCGTAAGCGCGCACGAAACCTTTGTTGAAGATGCCCCCCGGAAGCTGATCGAATTTCTCTTCTTCCAGGGCGCGCAGCAGACGGGTGCCAATCTTCGTGTTGAGCGAGATGTCATCGAGCGTGATCCCGCGCTGCTCTCGCTCTTTTCTCAGACGATCGCCGAACGATCCCATCCGACGCCTTTCTCCGTCCCGCCAGCCTACCGCAGCATACTAAACAAATGTCAGCCGCGCGAGAGGTGAGTTGCCGGAACTACGGTGTGCGGAATCCATCCCCTGCAGGCTCGAACTGGCCCCACCCCTTACGGCGTCACCGCCCCAAGCCCCTCAAGACACGTGGCTTTGGGGGTACTTGTTACTTAAGATCGTTGCCCCCTCTTCTGAGCGCCGCATATAATTTGACCACTTCCTTCCGCGAAAATGACGAGGGAATCTGTACATGCCTGAGGCCACCGGAGCCGACCGTAAGCGGCAGAGTCAAGAACTCAATATTTTCCACGATGTGGCCAAGGCCCTGACGTCGTCGCTGGACGTCGATTCCATCCTGCAAACCATCATGGAAAAAATGGCGGAATATTTCCGCCCCGACACCTGGTCACTGCTGATGGTCGACGAGGAACACAACGAGCTCTATTTCGCGATTGCCGTGGGCGATGCGGCGGAAGCCCTCAAAGACGTCCGCCTGAAGGTGGGCGAGGGCATTGCCGGCTGGGTGGCCAAGAACGGCGAGCAGTTGATCGTCCCCGACGTCTACACTGACCCCCGTTTCGCCAAGCGCATCGACGAAGTCACCCAGTGGGAAACGCGCTCCATCATCTGCGTGCCTTTGAATTCCAAGCACCGCGTATTGGGCGTGATTCAACTGGTCAACGTCGACATGAAGGGCTTCGGCGACCAGGAGATCTTCTTCCTGCAGGCGTTGTGCGATTACGCCGCGATCGCCATCGAGAACTCCCGCGCCGTCGAAAAAATTCAGGAACTCACCATCACCGACGACTGCACGGGACTCTACAACGCTCGTCATCTTTATAAGACGCTCGAAACCGAGGTCTACCGCTCCTCCCGTTTCGGCTACGAATTCAGCGTGCTGTTCATCGACCTCGACCACTTCAAGCAGGTCAACGACACCCACGGGCATCTGATCGGAAGCAAGTTACTGGCGGAGATTGGATACCTGATCAAAGCCCAGTTGCGCTTGATCGACTACGCCTTCCGCTACGGCGGCGATGAGTTCGTCGTCCTGCTCCCGCAAACGGGGAAAGACCAGGCCCTGCACGTCGCCAAGCGCCTGCGCGACGCCTTGCGGGTCAGCATGTTCTGTAAAGAAGAAGGCCTGAACTTGAACGTGCGCGCCTCAATCGGACTCGCTACCTATCCCCACGACGCCAAGTCTCCGCACGACGTGATCCGCCAAGCCGACGAAATGATGTACCTGGTGAAAAACACGACCCGCGACAACATCGGCATCGCCCAGCGCGGAGTCATGAAGTAGCAGGTGTTATAGGAGTCGGGCACCAGGGGTTGGGTGTCAGGTGGCAGGGGTTAGGTGCTGGGTATTAGGGTTGGGGCGGTTCACAACTTCTCAAGTTTGTCATCCTCAGCGAAGTGAGGCGACAGCCGAACGGAGTCGAAGGACCCCATGCATGTTGGCGGCACCACCGGCCCAGCGGTCTTCTCTGCCAAACAGCTACGGGCGCCAGAACCTGCCGCTCGATTGCCTCACGCCCGCGTTCCCGTTCACTTCTGCTTGCTTCGCTTTTGCAGCTCGACTTCCTTGTCGATGTCTCGCTGCGCCGCCGACGGATCCGGCTTGAATGCCACGCTATTAGCCGGGGCGTTCGGATTTACCCCGAAGTCCCATACGTAAAGATTCATCCCTTCTTTGCCTAACATCTCCACTACCGCGTACTCTCCGACCGGCAGGTCTTCCGTGGGCGTGAGTTTCACCCATCCCCCCGTCATAGGCTGAGACGTGGTGGGCACCAACTTCGCGTCCTGGCTGATCTTGCCATACACTGCCACTTTGATATCGCCGACCACGCGCTTCTCACCCTTGGTCTCAAGGCGAGCAATCCGGAAGCGCTCAGTCAGGGGCAGAGGCTCATTCTCCTTTTCTTTTTCACTGACGGCGGGAGCCGCAGCCGGCGTTTCGCCCTCCTCATTCCGATCCAGATTGACGTAGAGCGCAGGCACCGCCACGTGCGACTGCACCGGGGCATGCTTGCCCGGCACTTCGACCGTCTGATGTGCGCTCGCGATCGGATTCACCGCCGCACGCAGGATGTTGCCCTTCATATTCTTGTTGATCGATCCGCCCCGCTGGTCGATCGGGATCAGTTCCGGCTTATTTTCGTAGGTGTCGAGCAGAAACACGCCGCCTTCTTCGGGAAGCTGCAACCCCGGCAGCACGTGCGGGGACCGCGCCTCCTCCGCCTGACGATCCGCTTCTAGTTGTTTGTCGAGTTCCACGGCCTCGGGCGTCGAGGCGCCGGCCGCCCGGTCTTTTTCGTATTTCTCGGTGGCGGACCAGTCCACCATCGACTTGGGCAGTTCCTCCCACTCTCCGCGCTCGGCGCTCAGGTAGCGCACACGGTCGCCCTT
>DATMPS010000122.1:0-4134 GCA_035567435.1 Terriglobales bacterium
AGGCCCTCCCGACCTGCCAAGTCCGCCGAACTGAGCTTGCACTTCGACAGCTCAATGCAGAGGCAGACGCGTGAAGAATATTTTTGTCGGAAATCTGAGCTTCAATACCAACGAAGACGAGTTACGGCAGCTGTTTGCGCCTTACGGACAAGTCGACCGCATCAGCATCATGACCGACCGCGATACCGGGCGCTCGCGCGGCTTTGGGTTTGTGGAAATGGCCAACAACGAAGAAGGAGAAAAGGCCATTGCCGGACTCAACGGCTCGCAGGTGGGCGGCCGCACGCTCAACGTCAACGAAGCCCGGCCCAAGACCGAGCGCAGCGGAGGCGGAGGTCGCGACCGCGGCGGAGACCGTGGTGGAGATCGCGGCGGCCGTGGCGGAGGCGGAGGTCGGCGCGACCGCTACTGACTCCTCTCGTTCATATTCCGTTCGTCAAAGAACGCTCTGCCCGCAACCGGCGCCTTGCATGTAGGTCACTGCGCCGAGGCCAGATCACGGTTAGTGAGTGATCCGGCATATTCGCGCGTTGATGCGCTGCAATCCCGCATGTAAACTACTCGTATTGGTCTGCGCCCGTAGCTCAGATGGATAGAGCGATTGCCTCCGGAGCAATAGGTCGGGAGTTCGAATCTCTCCGGGCGCACCAGATTTATCTTCTTCCACTACTCTCGTCTCGTTTTCACCGGTCGCCACATGCCGAGCAGCGCTTGCGTTGAGCCGAGACACCTCCAGTCCTGCTAAGCTCAGAAGTGAACCCGCATGAATTACGATGCGATCCTCGTTGTCTCTTTCGGCGGACCTGAGTCGAGGGAGGATGTCATTCCCTTCCTTGAAAACGTGCTCCGCGGGCGGAACGTGTCGCGAGAACGCATGCTGGCGGTCGCAGAACACTACTTTCATTTTGACGGCAAGAGCCCCATCAACCAGCAGACGCGCGAGCTGATTGCCGCCCTCGAAGTCGAACTCTCGCAACATGGCCCACAGTTGCCGGTGTACTGGGGCAATCGCAACTGGCATCCGCTTCTGCCGGACACGTTGCGCCAGATGAAACAGGATGGCATTCGGCGAGCGCTGGCCTTCGTGACGTCGGCCTTCAGCTCCTACTCTGGCTGTCGGCAGTATCGGGAGGATATTGCGCGAGCGCAAAGCGCAGTTGGACCGGGCGCACTGGAAATCGAAAAGCTACGGGCGTTTTTTAATCACCCCGGATTTCTTGAGGCCACGGAGGAACGTGTGCAGGATGCCCTGCAAGCCATCCCCGCAGACGCCCAAAAGAGCGTTCAAGTCATCTATACGGCGCACAGCCTTCCGATTTCCATGGCGAACTCCTGTGACTATGTACGCCAACTCGAGGAAGTGCGCGGGCTGATTTCAAGAAAACTGGGAATCACGAACGACGCTTTGGTATACCAGAGCCGCAGTGGGGTTCCGGGGCAGCCGTGGCTGGAGCCAGACATTTTGGATTACTTGCGTGAGGTAAAGGCACGCAACCTGGCGAGCGCGGTCGTGCTTGCACCGATCAGCTTCATTTCCGATCACATGGAAGTGCTCTACGACCTCGACGTGGAAGCGCGTCAGCTTTGCTACTCCTTGCCCTTATCGATGGTGCGGGCAAAGACGGTGGGAGTCCATCCGAAGTTCATCGCCATGATTCGAGAATTGATCCTGGAGCGCACGACTCCGGGTACAGAGCGGCGTGCTTTAGGGTCGCTTGGCCCGAGGCAGGAAGTTTGCGCAGAGGACTGTTGTCCCGCGCCGCAGCGGCCCGTGAAGCAACATGCTTGACTAAGTAGTGGCAGGAACGCGGGCAGGCTCGTATCCCGTGGCCTTGGGGCGGCCTTCGACCAAACGCATGGTGCCGAGAATGGTCTGAACCACTGCTTCATTGCCCACCGCGGTGTTGATCATGACGTGGTACAGAGAGCGCGTAGGCCAGTCGGCATTGAAATAGTGTTTGATGTACGCAGCTCGTTCACGGTCGACCGTGTCAACTAGTTCCCCAGCCTGATCTTCCGTATTGCCATCCTCGCGCAGACGGCGAATTTTCTCGCCGCGTGGAGCGTAGAGAAACACGTGAAACGCCTCGGCAGACTCGCGCAGGAAGAAGGGCGCGCCCCTGCCCACCACGATGGCATTTCCCTCTACGGCGATTCTTGCCGTGATCTCTCCCATGAAAGTCATGATGCAGTCGGTGTCGAATATCTGACTACCGAGAGCTGAGCTGCGCTCGTAACTGCCGCGCCAGAATGCCTTAGCCAGGCGGTGGAGGCGGCTGTCCATCCTCTCCTCGCAGCGCTTCACGGTGGAACGATCCACGTTGGCGAGTCGGGCAATCTCCTGGGTGAGAAGGTCGTCCCAGAGTTTCCAGCCGAGATGACTGGCGAGTCGGGCGGCAATGGAAGCGCCGCCAGAGCCGAACTCGCGCTCAATGGTGACGAGGCGGAACATGGTTGGCTCAGTGTACTGCGATCCCGCCTCCGGGCCGGGATTTTTTCATCAGGAAGACCATGGGCACCATGGCCAGGATGGCCACCGCGAGCAGCCAGAAGCAGTCGATGTAGGCCAGCATCGCGGCCTGCCGCTGCAATGTGCCCTGGACGACTGCCCAAGCCGTCGGAGATGAGCCCAGCGGTGCCGTCCCCGGCGGACCACCACCGTGCGCTTGCAATGTCGCTGCGAGTGCTTTCATCTGCGCTTGCAGAGCTTGGTTGGCGCCGCTCAGATGACTCGCTAAGTTTGCAAGGTGGACCTGCGTGCGTCTGTCCAGCATCGTGGTGACGACCGAAATCCCCACGCTGCCGCCGATGTTGCGCGCAAGATTCATCAATCCGGAAGCTGCGTTGTTTTTATCCCGGGGAAGAAACGCGTAGGCTGCGGTGTTGATGGGAACGAACAGAAAGGCCATCCCCACAGCCTGAAACATGCGGGCCGTAACGGTGGTGCGGAAGTCGATCTGAAGATCAAAACTGGTCATGTGAAACAGCGATAGTGAAAGCACGGTCAGGCCGAAGAACAGCAGCCAGCGCGGGCTGTAGCGCGAGAGCAGGAATCCCACCAACGGCAGCAGCAGCATGATGGCAAATCCGCCGGGCATCAGCGCCAAGCCGGACTGCTCGGCGGTGTAGCCCAGCATGGTTTGCATGAAAAGCGGCAGCAGCAGGGTGCTGCCTAGCAAAGCAAATCCCAGCATAAACATCAGGAGGTTGGAAATGCCGAAAGTGCGTTCGCGGAACAGGTGCAGATCGATGATCGGATCTTTGTGTCGCCACTCCCAGAGCACGACGAAGATCAGCGATGCCGCCGCGACCGCGGATAGCACGACGATGAAGTGCGATTCAAACCAATCCTCGCGCTGGCCCTTGTCAAGAACGACCTGCAAGGTTCCTAGACCGAGAGCGACAAAGCCGAGTCCGACGTAGTCGATCGTAGTTTCGCTGAGCTTGCGCCGCTTGAAGTAGGGCGGATCCTGAATCAGCCGGGACGTTAGCAAAATGGAAAGAATGCCGACGGGAATGTTGATGAAGAAAATCCAGCGCCAGGTGAAGTTGTCGGTGATCCAGCCGCCCAGGGTCGGGCCAATCGCGGGGGCGGTCACGACCGCGATGCCGTAAACCGCAAAGGCCATGCCCCGCTTGGCGGGAGGAAACGTGTCGGCGAGAATCGCCTGCTCGCTGGGCTGCAGGCCGCCTCCACCCGCGCCTTGCAGCACGCGGCAAATGATGAGTGTAGCCAGGTTCGGCGCCAGACCGCACAGGAAGGAACTCACGGTGAATAGGGCGACGCAGCCCATGTAAAAATTCTTGCGCCCGATGATCGAGGAAAGCCAGCCGCTTAGCGGCAGCACGATCGCGTTCGAAACCAGATAAGAAGTCAGGACCCATGTGCTTTCGTCCTGCCCCGCGGAAAGGCTGCCCGCGATGTGCGGCAGCGCGACGTTCGCGATCGAGGTGTCGAGCACCTCCATGAAGGTCGCCAGGGTCACCGCCAATGCGATGATCCACGGATTGACCGAAGGCCGCCAAGCGTCCGCCTGGTCCGATGTGGCGGTCGTACTCATTGCCGAGTCCGAGCCTGCCGCGTCCAGACCCTGGGCACAACCGACATGCCGGGACGTAGTTTATGGTCGCTAT
>DATMPS010000123.1:0-4120 GCA_035567435.1 Terriglobales bacterium
AGGCCCTCCCGACCTGCCAAGTCCGCCGAACTGAGCTTGCACTTCGACAGCTCAATGCAGAGGCAGACGCGTGAAGAATATTTTTGTCGGAAATCTGAGCTTCAATACCAACGAAGACGAGTTACGGCAGCTGTTTGCGCCATACGGACAAGTCGACCGCATCAGCATCATGACCGACCGCGATACCGGGCGCTCGCGCGGCTTTGGGTTCGTGGAAATGGCCAACAACGAAGAAGGAGAAAAGGCCATTGCCGGACTCAACGGCTCGCAGGTGGGCGGCCGCACGCTCAATGTCAACGAAGCCCGGCCCAAGACTGAGCGCAGCGGAGGCGGAGGTCGCGACCGTGGCGGAGATCGCGGCGGAGATCGCGGAGGCCGTGGCGGAGGCGGAGGTCGGCGCGACCGTTACTGACTCCTCTCGTCATATTCCGTTCGTCAAAGAACGCTCTGCCCCGGCAACCGGCGCCTTGCCCGTAGGTCACTGCGCCGAGGCCAGATCACGGTTAGTGAGTGACTCGGCATACTCGCGCGTTGATGCGCTGCAATCCCACATGTAAACTACTGGTATTGGTCTGCGCCCGTAGCTCAGATGGATAGAGCGATTGCCTCCGGAGCAATAGGTCGGGAGTTCGAATCTCTCCGGGCGCACCAGATTTATCTTCTTTCACTACTCTCGTCTCGTTTTCACCGGTCGCCACATGCCGAGCAGCGCTTGCGTTGAGCCGAGACGCCTCCAGTCCTGCTACGCTCAGAAGCGAAACCGCATGAATTACGATGCGATCCTCGTTGTCTCTTTCGGCGGACCGGAATCGCGGGGGGATGTAATCCCCTTCCTCGAAAACGTGCTCCGCGGGCGGAACGTGCCGCGAGAACGGATGCTGGCCGTCGCGGAGCACTACTATCATTTTGACGGTAGGAGCCCGATCAACCAGCAAACCCGCGAGCTGATCGCTGCACTCGAAGCCGAACTGACACAAGATGGCCCGCAGTTGCCGGTGTATTGGGGCAATCGCAACTGGCATCCGTTGTTGCCGGACACGTTACGCCAGATGAAACAGGATGGCATTCGGCGAGCGCTGGCCTTCGTGACGTCGGCCTTCAGCTCCTACTCTGGCTGTCGGCAGTATCGGGAAGATATTGCGCGAGCGCAAAGCACGGTTGGACCGGGTGCACCAGAAATCGAAAAGCTACGGGCGTTTTTTAATCACCCCGGATTCCTTGAAGCCACCGAGGAACGTGTGCAGGATGCCCTGCAAGCCATCTCCGCCGACGCCCAAAAGAGCGTTCAAGTCATCTATACGGCGCACAGCATTCCGATTTCCATGGCGAACACCTGTGACTATGTGCGCCAACTCGAGGAAGTGCGCGGGCTGATTTCAAGAAAACTGGGAATCAGGAACGACGCATTGGTGTACCAGAGCCGCAGTGGGGTTCCGGGTCAGCCCTGGCTGGAGCCGGACATTTTGGATTACTTGCGTGAGGTCAAGGCACGCAACCTGGCGAACGCGGTCGTGCTCGCACCGATCAGCTTCATCTCCGATCACATGGAAGTGCTGTACGACCTCGACGTCGAGGCGCGTCAGCTTTGCGATTCCTTGCCGTTACCGATGGTGCGGGCAAAGACGGTGGGAGTCCATCCGAAGTTCATCTCCATGATTCGAGAATTGATCCTGGAGCGCACGGCTCCAGGTGTAGAGCAGCGTGCTTTAGGGTCGCTTGGCCCGAGGCAGGAAGTTTGCGCAGAGGACTGTTGTCCCGCGCCGCAGCGGCCCGTGAAGCTACAGGCTTGACTAAGTGGTGGCAGGAACGCGGGCAGGCTCGTATCCCGTGGCCTTGGGGCGGCCTTCCACCAAGTGCATGGTGTCGAGAATGGTCTGCACGACCGCATCATTGCCGACGGCGGTGTTGACCATGAGGTGATAAAGAGAACGTGTCGGCCAGTCGGCATTGAAATAGTGTTTGATGTACGCTGCCCGTTCACGGTCGACCGTGTCAACCAGATTCCCAGCTTCCTCTTCGGTGTTGCCGTCCTCGCGCAGACGGCGAATTTTCTCGCCGCGTGGAGCGTAGAGAAACACGTGAAACGCCTCGGGAGACTCGCGCAGGAAGAAAGGCGTGCCCCTGCCCACCACGACTGCATTTCCTTCTACGGCGATTCTTGCCGTGATCTCTCCCATGAAAGTCATGATGCAGTCGGTGTCGAATATCTGACTTCCGAGAGCTGAGCTGCGTTCGTAACTGCCACGCCAGAATGCCTTAGCCAGGCGGTGGAGGCGGCTGTCCATCCTCTCCTCGCAGCGCTTCACTGTGGAACGATCCACGTTGGCCAGGCGGGCAATCTCCTGGGTGAGAAGATCGTCCCAGAGTTTCCAGCCGAGATGGCTAGCGAGTTGGGCGGCAATGGAAGCACCGCCACAGCCGAACTCGCGCTCAATGGTGACGAGGCGGAACATGGTTGGGTCAGTGTACTGCGATCCCGCCTCCGGGCCGGGATTTTTTCATCAGGAAGACCATGGGCACCATGGCCAGGATGGCGACGCCCAGCAACCAGAAGCAGTCGATGTAGGCCAGCATCGCGGCCTGCCGCTCGAGCGTACCTTGAATCAAGGCGTAAGCCTGCTGGGTTGCGCCGGACGCGCTCGCTCCATGCGCCTGCATCGCGCGAGCGGCTCCCTGCAACATTTCCTGCATCGCCGCGTTTGCGGCGTTGAGATGAGTTGCCAGGTTCGCTCGGTGGAATTGCGTCCGGCGATCCAGCATCGTGGTGACGACCGAAATCCCTACGCTGCCACCGATGTTGCGGGCAAGATTCATCAGCCCGGAAGCTGCGTTGTTCTTATCCCGGGGAAGAAACGCGTAGGCCGCCGTGTTAATGGGAACGAACAGAAAGGCCATCCCCACAGCCTGAAACATGCGGGCCGTAACGGTGGTGCGGAAGTCGATCTGAAGATCGAAGCTGGTCATGTGAAACAGCGATAGTGAAAGCACGGTCAAGCCGAAGAACAGCAGCCAGCGCGGGCTGTAGCGCGAGAGCAGGAATCCCACCAACGGCAGCAGCAGCATGATGGCAAATCCGCCGGGCATCAGCGCCAAGCCGGACTGCTCAGCGGTGTAGCCCAGCATGGTTTGCATGAAGAGCGGCAGCAGCAGTGTACTGCCTAGCAAAGCAAATCCCAGCATAAACATCAGGAGGTTGGATATGCCGAAGGTGCGTTCGCGGAACAGATGTAGATCGATGATCGGATCTTTGTGTCGCCACTCCCAGAGCACGACAAAGATCAGCGACGACGCCGCGACCGCGGATAGCAGGACGATGAAGTGCGATTCAAACCAATCCTCGCGCTGGCCCTTGTCCAGAACGACCTGCAAGGTTCCCAGGCCGAGAGCGACAAAGCCGAGTCCGACGTAGTCAATCGTAGTTTCGCTAAGCTTGCGGCGCTTGAAATAGGGTGGGTCCTGAATCAGCCGGGAAGTGAGCAAAATGGAAAGAATCCCGACGGGAATGTTGATGAAGAAAATCCAGCGCCAGGTGAAGTTGTCGGTGATCCAGCCACCTAGAGTCGGGCCAATGGCCGGGGCGGTCACGACCGCGATGCCGTACACCGCAAAGGCCATGCCACGCTTGGCGGGAGGAAACGTATCGGCGAGGATCGCCTGCTCGCTGGGCTGCAGACCGCCTCCACCCGCGCCTTGCAGCACGCGGCAAATAATGAGCGTCGCCAGGTTCGGAGCCAGACCGCACAAGAAGGAACTCACGGTGAACAGGGCGACGCAGCCCATGTAGAAATTCTTGCGCCCGATGATCGACGAAAGCCACCCGCTTAGCGGCAACACGATCGCATTCGAAACCAGATAAGAAGTCAGGACCCAGGTGCTTTCGTCCTGCCCCGCGGAAAGGCTGCCCGCGATGTGCGGCAGCGCGACGTTCGCGATCGAGGTGTCGAGCACCTCCATGAAGGTGGCCAGGGTCACCGCCAGGGCGATGATCCACGGATTGACCGAAGGCCGCCAAGCGTCCGCCTGGTCCGATGTGGCGGTCGTACTCATTGCCGAGTCCGAGCCTGCCGCGTCCAGACCCTGGGCACAACCGACATGCCGGGACGTAGTTTATGGTCGCTAT
>DATMPS010000124.1:0-3858 GCA_035567435.1 Terriglobales bacterium
CCCATGATCGAGAGCCATTCTCCCGCAGTCACATGCAAGGAAATGTGGTCGAGGGCGTGGATCGAGCCGTTGTCCTTGCTATTGCCGCTCTCGTTGCCCGCCTCCTTGGCAGGGTAGAGCTTGGTCACATTCTTGATCTGAATCATTTCACTCTCCCCTCAGGATCACCGCAGGCTGCACCCGGCGCAGCAGCGAGATCGGGAGGATCGCAGACAGCAAAGTTACTGCCATGCTACCAGCCAGTACCACCGGGAAAACACTGAAACGTGGCATAACCGGAGAATGGAAGTTAACCCGCCCAATCCAGGCGGCGATACCGATACCGAGCACGAATCCGATGAGCGCGCCGGTAGCCCCCAGCGCAGCGGCCTCCGCGGCGAAGAAACCATTGAGCAGTCGTCCCGAAGCGCCCAGAGCTTTCATGATGGCGAAATCGCGGCGGCGGTCGAACACCCATCCCATCAAAGTCGAAAGCACGCACAACGCAGCCGTCAGGATGATAAGCGCAGCCGCAGCCAGCAAGGTCGACCGCGTCTTGCCGAGGACGCGAGCTTCTCCTTCCATAATCTGCCGGACGGGGCGTATTTCGGCTACGGGGATTGCTTGCGCCAGTTGAGTCATGACCGCGCTGACTTCCTGCGAGGAACCGCTGGCAGCTACTTCCACGGTCGACGGGTGAACCCCAGTCCACGCCACAAAATCTGCCAGCGAAAGATAAACACGGCTGTCTTCTGCGGCACCAGTCTGCACCGTACCCACGGGCGTAACGTGGATGCTTCGTCCCTGAAAGCTGAGATCGAACGCCTGATTGTTCGGCGTCACAGTGCTAACGGCCCGCACGCCTACCAGCGCCTGCTGCGGGGCAGAAGGCCAGGTGCTTACCAGCCACCAGCGATCCAGTTGACGAACGCGGTCGAAGTCGGTTCCCGCGACTACGATTGGCTGGCCGTCGCTGGTACGGGCCACAACCAGCGCAAAAGGCGCTGCCAGCCCACGTCCACACAATGTTGATTCCACGCGCGCGAGCGTATCGGCGGGAAGGGAAGCGCCGTCCTTGCCCACCACGAGGATGTTCGCGCCGTAGTTGCGGAATTCACGCTGCAGTTTGGCCTGCACATCGACATAGAGATTCAGCATCGCAGTCGCCACCGCCGCTGCCACTACCATGGCAAACAGGGCCGAGGCGGCGCGTCCGCGGCGCAGCACCGCAGCGCGCAGCAGCATGCGCAGGAACATAGAAGTATGTGGAACTGGAGCACGTCTGGCGGCAAGGTCGCGTGCAGAATCGGATGTATTCTGCAACCCAGGCGCGCTCACAGCTCACCTCGCAGGGCGAACACGGGATCGAGGCCGACCGCACGCCGAATGGCCGTCGCGCTGCCCGCAAATGTGACCAGCACCGCAATCACAAGAATTACCGGCAGCAGAACCGGTGGGATCTCGATCTGCGAATTGAAAATGGAGCGGCCGATCTGGTGAGCTAAAAGTCCTCCGGCGGCGAAGCCCACGCTACCGCCGATCAGCGCCAGTAGCGATGCCTCAGCGAAGAAGATCGCTGCCACGGCTAGCTTTCCTGCGCCTAAAGCCTTCATCAGTCCGACTTCGGCACGGCGTTCAAAAATAGCAGTTGCCATCGCTGCCGATACCGCTAGTGCGGACGCGAACAACGCCGCTAGCGTAATCAGGAAAATCAGGCCCTCGATGCGGGTCAGCACTGCGCCCTCGTTTTGAGCAACCTGGCGGATCTGCTCCGCGTGAGAATGGGGAATCGCCTCCTGCAGTTGGTACGCGATCGACTGCGGATATGGCGAGCAATACCAGCGCTCGTAGATCGCTCCCGACAAGCTCTTCGGATCACGGCGTCCGAACGCGTCTTCCGGCTTGGTAAGAGCACTGACGTAAACCCGCCGAACCGTGCCGGGTCTGCCGAGAATCCCCTGCGCGACAGCAAGCGGAGCGACGATCTGATCATCTTCCGCTCCCCCAGTGGAAAGAATACCGCTCACGCGAAGTTGGCGGCCAGCGAGCCTAAGTTCGTCGCCAGCCTTCTCGCCCAATCGGCTGGCCAGCTTTTCCCCGAGTAAAACGTTCTGCGAATCATCATCGGGCCAGGTGCCGGCTACCCTCCACCACGGATGCGTGGCGTGGACACCGGTGGTGAAATCCTCCGAGCCTAAGGAAAGCTGCTTCGCAAAATAAGTGCCTAGCAGCGTGACCTCCTGCTGCTTACTATCATGCTCGATCGCCACCTTGACCGGCAGCATAGGGGCAAATCCAGTAATGTTGTTGTGCCAGAAAATTCCTTTGATCTTTGGCAGGTCTGCCTCACTGAGGAACGCGCCGTCGCTGGGCGGCTTCAGATTAACGCCGCCAATCTCCACATCAAGCGAGTCTTCTTGCGGCGTCACCACCAGATTCGCTCCGATTGTCCTCAGCTCACGATTGATCTTGTCCCCGATATCGGTGGCCACCGCGATCATGGCGGTCGCAACCGTCACACCCAGGGTAATAGCTGCTCCCGCGAGCACCTTGCGCCGCTTCTGGCGCCGGAACGATTCGTAAACCAGCCGAACGAACATGCGTTACTGGACCTCGAACATCCGTCTACCCGCCGCGATGTCCGTCTCCTCAATGATGACCGCGTCGCCAGTTTGCGTCGCCTTGAGCGGAACCGGGTTGCATCCGCCGCCGGTGCCAACCGATTGCGGGTTGATGGGCGCGGCGCAGTTCTTGCAGACTACGCCATTCGCAGTCTTGTAAAAGCCGACGGCACCGCAGATCTCGCAAGCATCGAAAACCGTGGCAATCCTTCCGTCCGGTTTCTGATACAACCAGAAGCGAATGGGGGTACCTTTCTCCTGTGCCTGAAAGCGGTGCAGATCTCCATCCGAAACTTGGGACAGAGGAATCTTCACCTGGCCATTGACGAACGTGACTTCGGTAGCCGGCGAGAGGGCGCTGACGCTCTTGGTGTAAATGAACTCCGCCGTGACTAGCGCAATGAATACGAACGAGAAGCTGTACACCGAAGCCATCCACAGCCGTTCGCGCCGGGCGCCCCAGGTTGCTTTACGGCGCTCGGCGGGCGACGTGGCTTCCGGAGCCGTTTCTCGCCGCTTGGCATCGAACAGCACCATCAGCGCCGCCAGTGCAAAGATTGTGACGAAGAAGAAAAGATCATTGCGCACGATGGGGCCGATGATCGCCATCTCGCGCTTGGAAGAGGGAATCACTCCGCTCTCCGAAAGTTCATGCAGACCAGAGATCACCAGTTGCGCCGCCACCAGGAACAAAATCGCCGTCGTGACCCGGAAAAACTTCTGCAAGTTGATGCGCACGCTGCCCTTGACGAACATCACCCCGAATGCCACCGCAGCCAGCACTCCGAGCAGTGTTCCCAGGAAGCTCATCAGCTCCGTGGAGTTCAAAGAGACGGCGGACAGGATCAGCACAGTCTCCGCGCCCTCGCGCAAGACCATGAGGAAGATGAAGATGAACAGTCCAAACCAGGCGTCGTTGCCGGCCAGCAGGCCGACCTTGCCTTCGATGTCGCCTTTGAGCTTGCGCCCCGTCTTCATCATGAAAATAACCATGGTGATGACGAAGAAAGCAGCCACCAGCATGATCCAGCCTTCGAAGATGTCTTCGTTGAGGTGGGTGCGGGAGATGACTACAGCGACGGCGATGCTGCCCAGAAAGGCCGCCGCCAGCGCCGCATAGACAGTTTTGCGCAGCTCCTGGCGCCCGATCTTGGTCAGGTACGCAAGGGTGATGCCGACGATAAGGGCAGCTTCTACCCCTTCGCGAAGCGTGATTATGAAGGCCTGAAGCATGTCAGAAACGTCCTATGATCTTGAA
>DATMPS010000125.1:0-20908 GCA_035567435.1 Terriglobales bacterium
CCGACGGTCTCGGGGGCGCTTCCGGAGAGCCGGAAAGCCGCCCAGATGTCCTTGCCGGACATGTACTCGCCCATCGACCAGGTGACTTCGTTCCCCGTCGCCTCGCTCGAGAGGACTCGCGGTGGAGAAACATAGTCGGTAACCTCGACTGACTCCCCTACCCGCACCTGCCACGGAAATTCGCCCAGCACGAAGCTGGTTTCCGCTTTCGCCGTCTGAAAGTGCTTATAGGTTTCGCCCAAATACTTGACCGTTGGCGGGCTCGCATATGTTTGGACATCCGGCAGAGCCTTCAAGATACTCACATCGTTCCAGTGACCGCTGTATTCCGTGAGATACCGAAATCCCTTGTACGGGTTGAAGAGCACGTACTCGTGCCAGCTGTAGGGGATGCCATCGACAAGGATCGTACGCCGCTCGAAGCCTGTGACTTCATAGTCGGCGCCACGAATCTTGCCACGCGTACCCAAAGGAATTAAGGGCCGGTACTCACCCGTGGCAACTTTGAATCTCTGCAGGATCTGGAGATTGGGGTCTTTCGCATCCAGGATAGAGTGACAACTCTCGCAGACGATGGTGACCGCATTGCCAAACGAACGGATAGTCAAGGTGGCGCCGCACCCTGGACAGTTGAGTGCCTTAACCTGCGGTTTGCCAGGAGGAGTTGGGCCGGTGGAACTCATAACCACCCCTCGAACGCACGCAAGTTCTTGAGAGCCAGGCTCTCAAACTCAACCATCTCTCCCAGGTACAGTGCCGGCTGCTCGTCGCTGTAGTCGATCGTGGCGAACTTGCCTGTACCCGAACGCAAGTCCACAAACGTCACATCCTCTTTGTCCCAGTATTGAAAGGGTAGCTCGCCCTGAACTCCTCGATAGTGAGCGGTGGTCAGGGTGGTGATCTCATAGCGCTGGTTATCCCATACGAAACTCTGCCCAACCTTGCATTGCACAACCTCCGGCAGTTTCCGACCGGGCGCAGCGAACGAAACTGCATACTCGTCCTGTGCATCGGAGAGCCATCCGCTGGTCCCGTCATTCCACATCAGGTGCCACTCGTTCCAGCTTCCCAACTCGTATTCATAGATGATGCGGCCAATCGCGACGAACCCTTTCTGGTTGTAGGCGCCTTCGGTGCCGATTTGAATGGGCGAGCTGTCGGGCGGTAGATCGGCCACTTGCCCGACCTTCTGAAGATCGACGTCCGTGCGCACCAGGATGGACTTGCAGTATTCGCACACCGTCTGCACGCTGCTCGACCAGCGAAACACAATCTTTGCGCCGCAATTCGGACAAGTGCCGACGGGCTGCGTCATCCCAGGGGGCTCCCTGCGGGCGATTCCCCGGTGACCGCCAGGGAATGCTCATCGGAAGGCGCAGCTGGCGAAATATAGGGTCGGAGGACGCGTCGGACGGTTACCGAGTCCGCGGCGAACATTTCCTCGAGAACCCCCTCGAAATCCCACTGCTGGCGGGGAACGCAGCAGAACAGGTTGAGGCATAGAGATCGGAACTCGGGGAAGGTGTGACACGCTAGATGCGACTCGGCCAGCAGGCAGAGTCCGGTAATCCCTCCGGTCTGCGGAAACTGATGCCAGCGCGTCTCCCCCACGGGCCTCAGTCCCAGATCGCCGACGATTCGCTCAAACAACGCCCGCAAGGCAGACAGATCACTCAACGCTTCGGGAGAGCAGCCGTGAGCTTCGACAATCCACTCGATTCCATTCATCCGTGCTCGCCCCGCTACGGCTGGGCCTGACCGCAGTTTGGGCAGAACTTGCTGACTTTCGGAATAGACTTCCCGCAGTTCAGGCAGAACTTCGCTTCCGTGCCCACCGCGACGCCCCCCGCTGCCGGGCTGCTGGCCTCTGGCGCAGAGGTCGAACTTCCCTTCTTCAGCGCATCCATCATCGCCTGGCCCATCGCGATGCCGGCCCCCAGGCCCGCTCCGACGCCCGCCGCACCTCCACCTTCGTTGGCTGCGGCTACTGGAATCGATTGCGCCACCTGGTACTGGGTGTACCGACCCATGTCGCCGACCATGTTCATCCCGATCCGCTGGTCAAGAATCTTCTGCAGTTCGTCCGGCAGTGACAGGTTCTCCACGACGAAACTGTCGAGGGCCAAGCCTAAGTCCGAAAAACCCGACTTCAGCTGCCCGGCAATCTTGTCAGAAAGGGATACCTGGTTCGCTGCCATGTCCAGGAACGCAACCTGGCTCCCCGCAAAAGTATCGCTAATTCGGCCGACGATCGAATTGAGCAGCTGACCCTCCAGGTCTGCAACTCGGTAGACATCCCGTGTGCCGCTCACCTTTGTGTAGAAGAGCTTTGGATCGGCGAGATGATACGTATAAATTCCAAAAGCCCGCAACCGTACCGCGCCGAACTCCTTGTCGCGAATCGTGATCGGATTGGGCGTTCCCCAGTGCTGGTTCGTCTGCAACCGGTTCACGAAGAAATAAACGTCTGACTTGAATGGAGACTTGAACGCCTTATCCCAGTTCATCAGGTAGGTCAGGATGGGCAACGTGTTTGTGTTGAGCGTGTACAAGCCCGGCCCGAATACATCGGCGACCCGCCCCTCGTTTACGAACACGGCCATCTGCGAATCGCGGACGGTAAGCTTTCCGCCGTTCTGGATCTCGCGATCCTGCATCGGATAGCGGTAGGCAAGAATACCGTCTTCCGGTTCCACCCACTCGATAACGTCGATGAACTGTTTCGAAAGAAAGTCACGCAGGCTCATGTCAGGCTCTCACTCCGGGGCCAGCCGCCAAACTCGCAGAACTGCGCGCCAACCGGCCAGTTTCCGGATGCTAAGGTGCTGCAGCCATGGTGTCAATGACTGGTTTCGCGGCATTTATTGCAGGTTGCGAACTGGGTTGGCGGATTGCGCTGTGAAGAAAACGGAGTTTTGATTCACGTAAAGGGGAAAGCCGGATCGATCGGGTCTCGGGGCAATCCGGTCGGTTGACTATTCCTGCGCAGAGACTGGCGCGACCGTCCGGTTCTTGATGGATCCCAGCTCGAGGTAGGTACTGGAGGCAGAACGCTTTTCATCCGCATTCTCGGCTTCCGGATCGAGCGACCGCTCGCGCCAGAATGCGTAGATCGCGGGATAAACCAGCAGTTCAAGAATAAAGGAGGTCACGATACCGCCCACCATGGGCGCCGCGATACGTTTCATGATCTCCGAACCCGTGCCGGTTGACCAGAGTATTGGAATCAATCCAACGCTCATGGTGGCGAAGGTCATGAACTTGGGACGCAACCGCTTCGCCGCGCCCTCGACGATCGCCTCGTACAAATAGGCGCGCGTAAACCGCAGGTGTTCGCGCTTCGCTTTCTCGTATGCCAGATCGAGATACAGCAGCATAAACACGCCGGTCTCGGCATCGATGCCGAGCAGGGCGATAATGCCGACCCAAACGGCGATGCTCATGTTGTAGCCCAGCAGGTACACCATCCATAGAGCGCCCACGGCCGAGAACGGCACAGCCAGGATGATGATCGCGGTCTTCACCAGCGAGCGGGTATTGCAATACAGCAGAAACAGAATGATGGCAATCGTAACCGGAACCACCAGCAAAAGGCGCTGCCGGACGCGCTCCGCGGATTCGTACTGGCCGCTCCACAGTACTGTGTAACCCGCTGGCAGTTGCAACTTGTTCCGCAGTTCGCGCTGGGCTTGCGCGACATAGTCGCCGGGGGACTGGCCGGCCACGTCGACAAACACGTAGCCAGTCAGCAATCCGTCTTCGTTGCGGATCATGGCCGGACCGTTCAGCATCCGCAGCGTGGCCAGTTCCGACAGCGGGATTTGCTTGTCACCGCTAACCGGAATCGGCACGTTGCCGAGAGCCGCGAGATCGGAACGGAAGTCGCGCTTGTAACGCACGTTGATCGGATAACGCTCCCGGCCCTCGATCGTGGTGCTGACATTTTCGCCGCCTACGGCCGTCGCCAGCGTACTCTGCACATCTTCCACAGAAAGACCGTACCTCGCCAGCGCGGTCCGGTCCCACGTCACGTCCAGAAAATATCCATCTCCGGTGCGCTCGGCGAAAACGCTGCGCGTCCCCGGTACGCCTGCAAGAACACTTTCTACCTGCCGGCCGACTTCTTGAATGCGGTCGACGGCGCCACCCTGAATTTTTAGTCCGACCGGCGTGCGGATCCCCGTGGTGAGCATCTCGATGCGGCCGCGGATCGGCGCCGTCCAGTAGTTTGAAAACCCTGGGACCTTCAGGGCTGTGTTCATTTCCGCGATCAGTTCCTGCTCTGAAATATGATCTGCCGTTATGTGACGGAGCGCCGGGAGCATCCAGTGGGGCGCCCACGACGAATACCAGACATGTTCTCTGCGCCATTCCGAGTGCGGCTTCAGCACCACTACCGTCTCGAGCATCGAAAGCGGAGCCGGATCGGTCGCAGTGTCAGCGCGCCCAGTTTTGCCCAGAACGTGATCCACCTCCGGAAAAGCCTTCAAGATGCCGTCAGTAGCCTGCAAAACTCTCTGTGCCTCGG
Organism: Terriglobales bacterium; assembly: GCA_035567435.1. GTDB lineage: Bacteria > Acidobacteriota > Terriglobia > Terriglobales > Acidobacteriaceae > Gp1-AA133. The sequence goes on from DATMPS010000125.1 coordinate 4,529, forward strand.
CGATCGAGATGCCGGGCATGGAGGTCGGCATGTAAAGAAGAGAGCCCTCTTCCAGCGGCGGCATGAATTCCGACCCGAGCATCCAGAACAGCGGTATCGTCAGCGCGACCAGAACGAGTGCGCCTGCAACCACCTGCGTTTTCCAGCGCAACGTCCAACGGACTACCGGATCATAGAACCGCATGAGCGGTCCGGTAATCGGGTGCTTCTCTTCCGGACGAATCTTCCCGCCGAGCAGCGATCCCAGGAATCCTTGCCAGCGGCCCTGCTCGATGCCAAGGTTGGCCGGGCGCCGGACCAGCAGCAGCCGCAGTGCGGGGTCAAGTGTCAGAGCCAGAACGGCTGCGACCAGCATGGCAAAATTCTTCGTGTAGGCGAGCGGGCGAAACAGCTTCCCTTCCTGGCCTTCCAGCACCAGCACTGGCAAAAATGCGACCGCGATGACCAGCAGCGCAAAGAACGTCGGGCCCGCCACCTCCTTCACGGCTTCCAGGATCACTTCCTCATATCGGAAAGGCTGACCCGAACGTTCGTAGATCTCCAGCTTCTTGTGGGTTTGCTCCACCACCACGATGGCTGCGTCCACAAGTTCGCCGCAGGCGATCGCGATGCCCGCTAGCGACATGATGTTGATACTGACTCCGGCGTATTGCAGCGGAATGAACGAAACCAAAACCGCGACCGGGATGGTCACCACCGGAATCACGGCGCTGGGAAAGTGCCAGAGAAAGATCAGAATGATAAGGACAACGGTCAGGATGACTTCAATCAACGTGGACCGCGCATTGGAGATAGACCGCCGGATCAGCTCCGACCGGTCGTAGACGGGAACGACCCTGACCCCCTGCGGCATGCCCGGCTCGATTTCCTTCAGTCGAGCTTTTACCTTGTCGATTACTTCCAGGGCGTTACTCCCCTGGCGCATGATCACAATGCCTGAGACAACCTCACCCGTTCCGTCCATGTCGGCTGCGCCACGCCGTATGTCCGGGCCCAGCACGACCTCTCCGACGTCCTTGACGCGGACTGCTGTTCCATCTTGATTAGCGAGGACGATCTCCTCGATGTCGCTGAGCGACTTCACATATCCGCGCCCGCGAATCATGTATTCGGCGCCCCCAAATTCGAGCAGGCGAGCACCCGTCTCGCTATTCCCGCCACGTACAGCATCGGCCACCCGGGAAATAGGAATCCCGTACGCGCGCAGGCGATTGGGATCTACATTGATCTGGTATTGCTGGGTAAATCCACCGAGGGACGCTACTTCGGCCACGCCGGGAACGGCCTTCAGGTAGTACTTCAGGTACCAATCCTGATACGAGCGCAGTTCCGCCAGGCTGTGCTTCCCGGATTCGTCCCTTAGGACGTACTGGAAGACCCATCCCAGCCCGGTCGCATCCGGGCCAATCTCGGTCTTCACACCTTGAGGGAGTCGCGCAGTGACACTGGAAAGGTACTCGAGCGTTCTCGATCGGGCCCAGTAAATATCGGTGCCCTCGTCGAAGATCACGTATACGTAGGAAAAGCCAAAGTCTGAGATGCCTCGCACCGTTCGGACTTTCGGTGCGCCGGTCATGGCAGAGATGATCGGATAGGTAACCTGGTCCTCAACGATGTCGGGGCTTCGATCCCAGCGCGAGAGGATGATGACCTGGGTTTCGCTCAGGTCCGGAGTGGCGTCCAGCGGCAGGTGCATCATCGACCAGGTGCCCCAGATGCATGCCGCCGTCACGAAAGCAAAAACCAGGAACTTGTTTCGGACCGAGGCGCCGATGATGCGGTTAATCATTTTCGGACCTCGATCCCCGCGGCGATCACGAGTAAGGAACGGGCAGCCGCCGACTTGTTCATGCTCTTTGCCCCATCAATGCAAACGCCAGCTCGACTGAGCAGAATACTAAACCTGCGCAGGTTTTCGTCCCCAAGACCACTTGCAACCACCGTGAAGGAATCAGCGGAATCATCGGGTCATGCGTGAGGTGCTTTCGGGGGACGGAGGAGAAGCACGGCGATCAATCTCAACCAGGAATTACTCAAAGCGGGCACCCGCCAGAGCGCCCGCTTCGATCGTACGTTGTTACTTTGCCTGTGGTTTCGCGAACAGCGCATCGTCGAGCTTCGGATTCACCACTACGCTCTCGAGCTCGTTCTTGTGCGTGTCTCTGTAGCCATCCACGGCGGTCTCCAGGACGAAAGGAATCTTCACGCCCTGCACGACCCTGAAGTCGCGCTGGTACACGAACACGTCGCGCATCTTGCCGTCCATGCGACGAGGAGCCCCCGACACCTTCACATCGAGGAAGCTCTCCGCATCCACCCACACGCGCTGGATCTGACCGTTCTTCAGAGTCGCCTTCAACTTGTAAGCCTGGCGCCCTTCGACGGGCTCCACACCCTCTAGTTCAACCTTGGTCCCCTTCGCGGCGTAGTCAATCAGGTATCCGTCCAAGTCCACCTGCGTCTGTTCGGATTTCAGCTCCTCCGCGGTGAAGGGTTCAACGTCGTTCCGGTTCAAGTACGGCCGCACTTTCCATCCGTTCTCTCCGTCGTAAACCTGTACCGCGGTCTTTCCAGCAAACACAATCTCAAGCCTGCTTTTTTGTGGCCGCTTCAAATCAAGCTCGTAGGGTAATTGAACCTGCTTGGCTTCGGTCTTGTTGGCAGCCGTCATCGCTTCGAATTCACGCCGACTGGTGGGCGCCATATGACCTAGCGCAACCCGCCTGCTTCTCTCGAGCGAATCGCCGGCGCCGGCATCCATCTTGCCCTTCCACGTCATCGTCTGGATGGCTCGCCAGGCCTGAAGTCCGCCTCGAGCGGCCACGTTCTTTTCGACAACTTGGGCGGCCGTGAGCTTGGGGACTGCCTTTTCCGCACTAGCCGCAGGCGTCTTCGAAGCACTAGACACAGCTGTCTTCGGCGCTGCCGTCTTCGGCGCACTTGCAGGAGTTTTCTGCTGGGCATCGGCGGCAGTTACGAGGATTGTCAGAAGGGTTGGGGCAAACAACGACAGCAGAACTTTACGTGACATCAATGGAGCTCTCCTCACGAAGGTCTTGGGGGAGGAGGACGGTCAGAAGGTGATTCTACCACGAGTCCATCAACTCACAGTCTGCCAATTTCCCTTAGACCCCAAGCATTCAACGAGTTCGGATGCTGAATCGACGCATAAGACAATTTGGAGCAGGGCGGTTGTCGAGAGCGGTTTGCGCTGAGCACTCTTCAACATTTCATTCTTAGAATCAGGACTTTAGCGCGAGAGTTCTCCCCTAGCGAGTTGAGCATCGTGTTGTTGGATTGCCCATTTCGACCGACTCATATCGACCTCGGTTACTGTCGTAGTAGCCCCTTCGCGTGGGCGGCGCTCCGACGGCATTGAGGAATCTCCGAGAATTTTCTCGCGAGTCTCCGGACGGCGTAGAACCACCCCACATACGCTTCTTGACTAACTTGAAATGAGTTCCCCGCGCTTGTCTTCCGTGATTATGCAGCGACTGGGATTGGCGGAACACGGCAGGTCCGAGACAAGACTATCTTCAAAATTGCAGCTAAAAAGGTGTTTGCGACGGCACCGCCTCGTTTGGGGCGCTACCGTCGCATTTTCTGAAGAAATACGACTCAGTTCTATGTGCTTACCGCACCAGCAGCTTCCGCCGAGCCGCGCCTAGAAGCCCCATGATGCCAGTGCCCAGCAGCGTGAGAGTCCCCGGTTCTGGGACGGCTGCTGTCGTAATCGTTGTCGTTCCATGCAGATCGCGGAAGCAGCCCTCTCCGTCGTCATCGAAGTGACCGCTGAAAAATTGGGTGGTCACGCCGTTGATATGAACCCCACCAAACGTTCCGGAAAAAGTTCCCACCAACTCGTACAGACCGCGGCCGATTTGAGTCAGCGTTCCGCTGAAGTTGCTCACAAAGAGTGCGGCGCCGGCGTTAGCTCCCAGCGAGAATCCGAAATCGCCCGCGGAGAAACTGCCCCCATGCTCCAAGCTGCCGCTAAACTGGCCCAGATCGAACATCACCAAACCGTTGAGGCCGGTTACCGCGCCGCCATCGAAGGTAAGGCCATCCATCGTGGAAACAATCCCGCTACTTAAGCTGCCCGACACCAAGCCACTGTTTGTAAAAGTGATAGTGTCCGCAAAAGCCGGCGCCGCGAAGAGCGCCAGCAACATCATGCATACCAAAATGCGCGACTTCATCGATCTTCTCCTGAAAGCTATGTTCGGCCGGAAACTCGTTCCGTCACCTCATCACAGGGGAGGATCCGCTGCATCGGCGCAGCCGGAAACTACGCTACCTTAAACAGCAGATTGCGTACCAACTTTTGTACCAAAGCCATGGACTCGTATGTCATTGTAACTAAATGTATTAGCAAGATATCCACACACAGGCCCGAAGGTAATGGTTACTGCAGGAGATTGCATCATGAGGGTATTTCCGGGGGACGCAGGCACTTAGGTGAAACAAAAGCCAGATTGACAATCGAGTTAGTGAATTCGGGGAGGGTAGTTGTCGTCTCCTTTCGCAGACCTGCGGCCAGCGAAAGGACAGCATTTGGTCACTGAGGACGCAATTAGGCCCTAGTTCAACGCTCTCTTATCGGCTCTGAGTATTGGTTACGTTCTGGCTCTCGGATTGCGGCTGTTTTCGAGGGCGGATCTGCTCGAACTTGCTTGCCTGCTCTGGGTTCAAAATCCTTCTGATTTGCTCATCTGACTGTTCATGTAACGCCTGCATGGCACGAAACCGGTCAACGGCCGAGAGTGACGTATCGTCGTGAACCTTGCGCAGTTGCATTTGACGTCGATCAAGGATCATCTTCACCTTGGCCTGTTGACTAGAGTCCAAACCAAGTACTTCGGTATACCTCTTGAGTTGATCCTCCAAGCTTGGCAGTTTCCGCGGGTGAGGCTCGCTAACTACCGCGGCCGACGCGGTCTGAGAGTAGCCACGAGGAACTATTGCCAGGCCAGTGCCGAGGATCGAGATGAAGACGAAGGTGTTCTTGAGACGCCAGGGTCTAGTCCGCTCTCGTGACGGGCATTTGCTCGGTTCGTAGCGCAGAGATCCTCCTTCTTTCGACCGCTGACAACCAACTATGCCGTGCCGGCTGCAGTCGTGCAACAACATCAGCCGCTGGTTGAAGGTCCGCAGGTTATACCAAAGTGGATGTAAGTTCATCAGTTGAGTGCCTTGTCTTGCGCAGGGGCCTTCACCGTATCGAGGGCGACGCTGCAAGTCCGATCGTTCGGCCTGCCGGCGCAACCAGCTAGCTGAGGCCCGCGCATGGACGGCGATGATCCTTTGTCGGAAGACTCCTTTTTCGGCGCTTGGGCGCCAGATTTCAGTCGGCTCTCCGAATCCACCATGAAAGTCCCCGCAGCGACCACTTGCTCCCCTTCCTTCAATCCGTGCACGATCTCGACCCGATCGCCCAAGCGCCACCCAGCTTGCACTTGGCGCGGCTCAAAAACTCCGCTGCTGCTTTCGACGAAAACGCGCTGCCCGCGGCCCGTGTCAATCACAGCATCCAGTGGAACCGTGAGACCCGCCGGCATCGCGACCGGAAGCTCCACATCCACAAACATATCGGGCCGCAATGCGAAGTCAGGATTGTCGACCTCCAGGCGGAGCTTCAGAATCCGCGTGGTCGGATCGACCTGCGGCAGAACATTGCTCACGCGAGCGGAGAAGCTCTTTCGCTGATCAGACAGAGTGACTCGAGCTACAGCGCCCGGCTGAAAGGCCTGCGCTTCGCTGCCGAAAATGTCAGCGAGAATCCATACTTTGCTCAGATCGGCGATTCGGTAGAACTCCGTCGCGCGATCGAAATGCTGGCCGGGCGAAATGTTCCGGGCGAGAATGAATCCCTCCGCGGGCGCGACGATGTCAACCGATTCGGGGAGCTGCCGGTTTTCCGACATTTGTTTAATCTGCGCGTCACTCACACCGAGATTCCGCAGGCGATCGCTATAGCCCTGCAGGCTGCTCACGCCTTGCTTGGCGACAGCTCCTGGGAATGGCATCGTCCGCGCCCCGTCCTTGCCCACAGACCCCGGCACCCCCGCGGTTGCAGCTAGAAACCCGGAAGCTACTGACAGAGTTTCCCCCACATACGAAGTAGCGAGCTTTTGGTCTTTCTTGACCAGCTCTCCCACAGAGTCGTTGTAAGTCTCTCGGACAAATCCATCCATGCCGGAATTGACGCGGTACACGCGCGTGTCTTCAGGAACTACCCGCCCGAGAAGACGAACTCTCTGGGTGCCTGACGTTTTCTCCACCGGAACCACGCGGATGCCGAAAGATTGCTGTTTTTGAACATCGATATTGACCGAACCGGACGATGCAGGTGCGGCGGCCATTGCAGAGGAAACGGAGTCCGCGTACACCGGTTCCAGCGCCATTCCACAGTCAGGAGCAATGCCTGGGTGATCGGACTTGTAGTTCGGATGCATCGGATCTACCCAGTAGAGAACCCGGCGCGCACTCTTGCCCTCACTTGCACTCGGCGCTGTGTGTTTCCGTCCCAGCGCGTAGGACAGGATCATCAGGAGAATCATCCCCACCGCATAGACAGTCTTTTTCATCAAATTAGAGCCTCACCCAGTTAATCCATTCAAACCAGTGACCGAATCTTCTCCTGTGTCGAGGCGGAGTCCATCGCTGAAGGTGGGGGGGAGATTCTGACCTGCTGTTGCCCTTGTGGCAGGCGGCCCTACGTCGCCTGCTGACCTGGCCACTACTCGACTGCCGGCCGGTCCGCGTGGAAATTCCCTCTTACGCTCCATCGACGGAAGGACCAGTCTAACCCCTTTTTTTCGGGGCTGATCTTCATTATTTTGCTCTGCCGGCGGCCAGGGGGTCAATGTCACTAACGTGCCGTGCGCCGGGCACACGAAACCCTAGCTGGCAGAACCATTCAGGGAGGTATTCCGCAGCAAGGTTTTCAGGACGGAACACGCTGTTTTCAATTTCGCGGGGGCTGCTTCTTCTTCGCCGCCTGGTCTGCCGCTCGACGGGCGTCGATCCTCTTGCGAACCACTTTTTGTTGTTCCGGCGTTAGTACCTTAAAAAGCTCGCCATACTCCAAACGGGCGTACCCCTGGAGCATAGCTTCTTTTTGATCCGCGGTTAGGTTCTGGTCTTTTGTCACCGCATTCATACGCGATTCCGAATCCCGATGAATCTTGTCAATTTCTGCCTTCTGCTCCTCGGTGTAATTGAACCCGCCAAAATCATCCGCTGGCTGAGCGTCTTTCTTCGCTTGAGCGGGCGAAGCCACCCTCGGACTCTGCATCGGACTGGGCGAACCGCTCTGCGCCCGGCTGAGCCCTGGCACCACATACAAAAGGAAGAACCCCACAGCAACAGTCATTGGTTTCGCGAACTGGCCCTTGTTCATGCGCATCGCCTTCTGGATGGGGAGTGTTGTCTCTCGTCCCACTGCCAGGATTTAGACTGCAGTCATTTTATGTTTGGCACCGCGGGGAGAGCAAACCCAAAAACCAGGGGAAAGGGGTTGGGCTATTCGATGATGAGTCCTTTGCGCGTGAAAATTCCCGATCACAACATCCACGCGATCTCCCGGCTTCAAAAGCTGCCAGCTGTGGGATAACGAACGTGCTCCGCCGTCGTCTTTTGGGGGAACCAAAAGACCGTACCCCTCATTCTACGACGAGGTTGCTTGCCCGGAATTGCCCTATGACGACATCTACCCGGTCGCCCCGCTTTACCGCGCGGGTTGGGTTCGAGAAAGCCATCCAGTAGACCATGCCCGCCTTCGGCGTGCTGCTCTGGCGTAATTTCCCGACCTTCTCCATCTGGGGGACCACGAGCTTGACGCCAGCCTGCGGATCGATCAACTCAGGCTCGGCTTTCTTATCGTTGAGGGCCGAGGCTTTCTCCGGGTCCAGCACGCGATAATCAAAGCGAACGAGTTCGCCCGACTCTGCCAGCTTCACCCGCAACGAGTCCACTCCCCACACGCCCTCGTAGTACATCGCCGCATGCTGCGACGTATGTTTCGGCGCGCGACGCTGCTCTGCAGCCGGGGCAGACTGGACCGGGGGCTTCGCAGCTGGAGCATTCGGGGAAGGAGTAGCAGGTTCTTGGTTGGCCTGGGTTGACTGCCCCTGTGCGACAGAGACGACGTTGCTGCCCGCGAGAACTGCTGCGAGCAGTATCACGCGGTGAAAACCTGCTGATTTCTCTTTTGACACAAAGCTCATAGCGCTTCTTCCACCTACCTCTGGAAGCAATTGCTTACGATCAGTCGAGTGCGGGGACGTCACAGTATCTTGCTCTGGCCGCGGTCGCCGGCTCAATGTCACTAACGTGCCGCGCCGCAGCTGAGCCCTACTTGCCTTGCAGGAAACTGGAGCAGGCCTTCACGGCCTTGTCTTTGGGGACCTTGCCCAGGGCCTCGCCAATCGCGTCATAGGCGCTTTTGTATTCCGAGCTCTTGCGCGCTTCGGCTACATCCTTCTCGGGTTCGCCTTCGACCATGGCCTTCTTGAATTTCTCGTAGTTCTCGGCCGATTGCGGATCGGCCTGGATGCAGAAATCAAGCGTGCCCTCCACCTGCCCCAGAGAGGAATTCGGTGGAAGCTTCGCCAGAGCGAGATTGGGTAGGACGAGGAGGGCTGAAACGCACAGGATCTGTTGGATCTTCATAAGTTTTACTCTACCTCACGTTCTCCGTTCGGACTAGGCCCGGTTTTGGCCAATGCTTTTCTGGGTTGAGGCACGAAGGCCGGACATCCACTGGATGCCCGGCCCTCCGTGCGGGTTGGTTAGTTGGCTGTGAAGTTGGCGCTGGTCGCCGTTCCCGCGTTTCCAACGTCCCCGGTGATGGTTACGTTGGCCGTCGCGGTCGTTGTCCCTGCTGGCGCGTATGACACGATGATCGTGCAACTCGCTCCGGGTGCGACGTTGGCGCCCGAGACGCAGGTGCCACCGGCGGCGATCGAGAACGTGCCTCCTAGGGCGCCGACCTTGGTGACTGTCGGGTTCGCGCTGAGTGTCAGGTTCCCATTGTTACCAGCCGGGTTGGCGACCGTGATGGTGCCGGTGTGGGTTGTTGTGGTGCCGGTCACCAGCGACGGAGTCGGTGCGGAGAAGGTCACCGCCAGTGCCAGGTCAGATTGACCGTTCAATGCGGCGGTCTGGGTGCCAGCCAGGTCGGTGACCGAGAGGGTCGCCGGCTTGGCGCCAGCCGCCTGAGCCGTCAGTGGCCTGAACTGCACCGTGATGACACACGTCGCTCCCGGAGCCAACGTTGTGGTAGCCACCAGTTGGCCGCCGCCCGCCGGACCGCAGGTTGACAACACGCTCACGATAAGGTAGTTGGCAGCGTTGGCCGCGGTACCACCAAGCACGCCTTGGGTGATGCCGGTGATCGGCAGGGTACCTGTGTTGGTGAGCGTGAACACCTGCGTCGGGTCAAGAGCGCAAGCCCGTATCCCGGTGGCACCCACGCCTGGGCAATTGGCGACGTGGGCAACTGTCCACGACGTCGGCGTCAGCGTTGCGGTCGGCACCGGCAAGGACGATCCGAACTCAATCGCGCCTGGATCGAAGAGCCCGGTGCTTGTCGATTCGCCCGGTTCCGGCCTCGAGTTGCCGTAGAAGTCCGTCGACGGGTGAGGTTGTGTAGCCGGCACCGTATCGATGGCTGCCGTCAGGTTGTAGTTGGCAAGCGCAGGTCCGCCGCCCCAGTTGCCGCCGGTTGGTTGTACCGCTGGGTTGGTTAGCCCCAACGGTCCCCAACTCACGTTGATCCAGTTGTTGCCTTCGTCCACCGTCGCCGCTGGAGAAAGGCTAAAGACTGGGTTCGGCGTCACAGCATCGGCAATGCCCGGAGGCACGCCGAATCCCTTGGGTCCGCCGCATCCATTCGCCGCAGTGCACTCCGGCGGAACGCGCGAACCGTTGCAATACTGGTGGACAACCGGTGGTGCAGTGGTGGTCGAGTTGGTTCCGCTGTAACCGGTGCCGCTCGAGAGCATCGAGTACATCGGGTTGAGCATACCGCCAGTATGATTCGCGGGCCCCGTGTCGCCGCGCACGCCGACGTCCCAATAGCTGCCGCCTGTCCCGCAGTCGCCAGTGGCCGTCTGGGCCGGTGCAGCGCCGCCAAATCCGCCGGTGAAGTTCGCGTTGTACAGCGTGACGATGTTCTGCTGGTTCAGCGTTCCTGTCCCGGCGGCTGAAATGCCGATCTGGAACGAGCGATTCTGCCAAATGATGTTGTTGCCGAGTATCGGATTGGAGATGGTCCGGCAAGCGGTTGATGGTGTTTGTCCCGTCGGGCAAGTGGGCGGGGTCGTGAAGGTGGTGGTCAGCAGCGTGGAATTGCGCGTGCTAGCCACTCCGGCCACCTGCGGGCACGATGCCGTGCTCGTCCCGGTGGGTCCGGTCTGGTGGCATTCCCCGGCCGGCGCACTGGCTTGGGGTGTGCCGATGCTGAAGGTAAGCACCCCCGACGACGCCAAGCTGTCGTTGTGGGCGATGGTGTTGTTGAGGATCTGGACGTTCAAGGCATCCTGTAACGAGATGCCCGCGCCATCCCAACCCGCCGTGTTGTTGTTGATGATGTTATTGGTGATACTCACGTTGTTCCAGAGGCTAGGCTTGCCCGGGAAGGTCGAGACCTCCGTCCCGTTCACCTGGTTGAGCCGGATGCCGCCGCCGCTGCCGCTATCCGCCGAGTTGCCCTGGATCAGGTTCGCATTGATCACCAGGTTGCGACCCGTGCCGTCGCTCAATCCCGTCGGGCAATCGCTGTCGGGTATGCCGGGGCAAGTCGGATCGGTATCCGGTGTCCCCTGGACCATGATCCCGCCGCCGTGGGTGGGGATGGTGGGGTTGCTGCTCTGATTGAGCACGATCGTGTTGTGCTCGATATCGCCGTTTTGGATTTCCCCGAGGTGCGTGACACCACCGCCTTCACCAGCGCTGAGGTTGCCGCACACCCAGTTGTAATTGAACTTGTAATAGTCGTTGCCGGTGCAGAGCGTCGCGCCGCCCCCGCCCGACAGCGTGGCGGAGAACAATTCATCACCGAGCGAGGCGTTGTCCGTGATCATGTTGTGGTGCACGTTCACGTCCAACTGGAAGCAATCCGGCATGTGCTGGTTGGTTACCAACCCGGCGCCGTTGCTGCACGAGCCCGGGGCCGCGTTGGTGGCCGACCCCACGAGATACGGGCCGGCAAATTCACCCTGCCCGACGCTAATGCCGCCCGTGAGGGTGCCGGCATTGTTGTAGACGCGGTTGTTGGCGACCTGCAGGTGATGCGCCCAGCCGTGGATGAAGATGCCGCCGCCACCCTGGGAGCTGTTGGCCACGGTCAAGCCATCGATGCTCGATGGGTTGCAGGTGAAGTTGCTCGGGTACATGTTGCTGTCACCGGTCTGAGTAAAGGCACCGGTGGTGGCGTCGTAGGTCCCCGTGTGGCAGAACGGGTTGGCGTCGCCGATGGGGAGTGCGAGCGGATTGGCGCCCACGCCGGTCAGCAGCGTGGTGACGGCCGGGAACGCCCCCGGCTCAGTGCCGTCATTCCACGGAGACTGTCCGTGGAACTCCAGCCCTTTGGCCAGGACCGTGATGCCCGCGCCTTCATAGGCGCCCAACAGCGTGGGCTCTTGCAGCAATTCGGCCAGGTTACCGTTAAGGTTAGCGTCCCAGCCGACCGTGGCCTCCAGGGGCAGCCGGTCAATCTGCGGATTGTCGGGCTGGCCTTGGAAGCCCACCCAACTCGTCTCGGGACAATTGTACGGACCACCGTTGTTGGCCGTGTCGCTCGGATTGTCGTACGGATTCGCACCCGTCACCGCGGTATACGGTGTACCGTTCAGCGCCAAGCCGAAGAAGCAGTTGATATGCCGGCGCCAGGGGTCAAGCGCCTTGCCCGCCGGGTGGGCATCAGCATTGATGATGCTGGAGGCGGCGCCGACGCCTTGCAGACGGACGGGCTTCCACATGATCAGCAGTTCGTTGTGAGCAACCGGAGCCTTGCCGTTGACCCCGGTCGTCGTGCAGGACGGAGCAGTAGTGGTGGTGGCTGTTGTTCCGGTACCGGCAGTGATCGTGCAAGTCGGGTCAACGATGATCATGTCGCCCGGATTCGCTTTGTCGATGTAGCTCTGAACCGTCTCCGAAGCCGCAACGTGCGCCGGCGTGGTGCCGCCAATGGTGACCGTGACGGTATCGATCGACTGTTTGGCGTTCGAGGGCGAGCCGGCAGCGGCTGTGTTAGCGGTTGTGATGACCAATTGGCCGCATCGCGCTTGTGGGACCGGACTCCCCGCGGGGATGGGAGGGTTATAGTACTGCCCTTGCTGCTGGATGTTGCAAGCCGGAATTGAGGCGGTCGTCGGGATCGTGAGCACGATCGAGGTATCGCTCCACGTGATGTTGGCCGCCGGCACGGTATACGGGCCGATCATCACGGTTCCCTTCGTGGTGCCAAAGCCGTAGTGGCGCTGAATCTTCTTCAAATTGAAAGGCGCCGCATTGGCCGAGGGACCCGAGTATCCAGTGTTATCCACTTGCGCGTTGCCGAGGGCAGTGATGGTCAGGGTCTTCCCCAACGCGCTCACCCACGGGCCGATGCCATCGCCATCCACTTCCTTGATGGCTGGCGTGGAATCGGGATAGGCGCAATCGGCATTGTTGTACGCCGCGCCCACGAAAGCCTGCGTGGGCACCACAGGCGTATCGAGATAGGTCGTCAGGCCCGGCATGTACGGCTCCTCGTAACAGAACTGGCTGTAGGCCGGGCTGTACAAGGGATCGGTAATCATGTGGCCGAACGTCGGATTCGTAATCGACGCTGCCGGGTTGTTCGGGTCGGGAATCGTCGGCCGGGTGTCCAGGATCGGGCCGGCGTCGTTCATGCACTGGACCATCATCGAGGGCCCGTACCCGGTAATGTTGGGCGGGTTCACGTCCCAGCTGGAGAAATTCATACTTTCATACGCCCCCCAGTGGTCAGCGTAGACGCGGGAAAGTTCGTTTCCGAGATAATCCTTGGTGGAAACCGGCTGGTTGGGCGGGGAGAACTTCTCGCCGAACTGGGGCGAGAACGGATCGAATTCCGAGGTAAAGTCGTCCGTGATCACGCCCGTGAACTTCGAGGCGATGTGCGCGGTGGTGAAGATGTAGAACTTGGCGCTCACGCTCATCTGGTCGGGCAGCGTCACTTCCTTGCGGTCGCACAGAGGCCGGGTCGCTCCGGCAAACGGTGCCACTTCCAGATTCTGTGGGAACTCACTCAGGTAGTCGGGCACCACGCGCTTCTCACCCACGCACGGCCAAATAGGATCCTGGAAGCCGGGATAACCGGGGAGAGCCAGCTGCTCGCCCGTTCCCAAGGCGGTAGTCTGGTTCTGATAGTTGTTTGGGTTGTAACCGGACCCGGTGGGGTCGTACAGGGAAGCCACCGAGGCCTGGTCGGGCATGATGAAAACGCTGCCGCCCACGCCGGCGAATTGCTGCGTGGCCGGCGCGATGAAGTTATCGCCGATCAGCAGGTTCTTGTCTTCTTCTTTCTCGACCTCGTAGCCGGGGGGCATGATCACTTCCACCACGTACTTTCCGGGTGCGAGCATGGGTGTGCCAACGCGATAGACGTCCGTCGTATCGGGATTCCCCACACAGGTCGTGCAGTTGGTGCCCGGCAAGCTTGAGACAGTGACTGTGGTCGTGGAGGTGGTGGGGCAGGTCGTGCCGGGAGCATTGCCCACACACCCGTGTACGGTTAGTGGTTTTCCGGTTGTCGCGTTGACGCCGAGAGAACTGGGGAACGAGTAATAGCCGTCGTAAGGTGCCGGCTGCGTCTGGTTCCCGATGTGCATCGAGTCATAGCACTTGTACTGCGACTGGTAAGGCAGCGTGTGGAGTGTGTTGGCGCCGTGCAGAAAGCCGTACCAGTCCAGGTACTCTGGCTGGCCTGATAGCGAGAAGAAGAACGGGTCGGCGTTGGTGCCGCTAGCTGTTCCCTGGCCGGGGCAGCTCATATAGGGCTTTTGCGCCGCGGGGGTTCCCGAGCCAGCGGTGCTGCCCGGGTAGAACCCCTGCGCCCAGGCGTCCCAACTGGTGCTGATGGTCGTATCTACCAACGTGAGAGTTGGGGTGATGCCATCCGCCGCAAAGCCTTCCTGGTAGAGGTTGAGGGTGACGCCCGGCACGTTCGGCTGCCACGGCTGCTCGATCATTTGCGAGGCATCGTCGAAGGGACGCGTAGCGGCATAACTGGTGTGTCCATGGATGCCGCCGTTCTCGCCTACCTGCCTGGTCGAAGAGGTGGTTCCGCCAGCGGTCGCGTTGTTGACCAAATTGGGGACGGTCGCGCAGGCCGGCGGGCAGGCTGCGTAGGGCGCCACGCCGAACTCGATCCAATTGCCGTGGCTGGTCAGGCCCGACCAGGCCTCGGAGTTAACCCAGGGCGGATCGAGGCGACCGGTGGAATTCGTGACGGCGGTTGTGCTTGCCGTGCCGGCCGCGAACCCGGCGGCTTCCGCCGCGCAATCGGCGGTAGCGCAATAGACCGCGCCCGGTACGTGCAGGTCGGCGGGCAACGGAAGCGACTCATACGTGTTGGCGAGGAATTGGTAATCGGTCGAGGCGCCGCACGGGCGAACGCCCGTCCCCCCGCAAACGGTGGAGCCGTCGGCTGGCCCGCCCGCGTCGTAGACGGTGTGGGTTCCCGTGCGCTTGTAGCGGCCAAGGTCCGGTTCCACGACATACCAGTTAAAGAGCGGGAACGTTTCGTTGAAGTTGGCGACGCCATCGGGGTCGGTCAAAAGAGTGTTGGCGTTGTGGCCGTCTCGGTATTTGATCCGCGTATAGACCTGAGGAACGCCGATCTCGTCGGGATCCTTGATTCCATTCTTGTTGTCGTCAACGAAGAGTCTGGTGTAGACGTTCGACTGCCACTGCTGGACGCCAAGATTCCCCAGGTGCAGGGTGCTAACGCCGCCGCTGCAGGTCGTCGCGGTCCCAGTGGGGACGCAGCCCACGTTCGCCGGAGTCGACAGGCCGTCAATGATTTGGTCGTTCCATTGGTCGCCGATGGTTAGTCTCCAGTTGCCGCCGGGAACGCCGGTGAACTTGAAGTTCCCCTGGGCGTCGCACTTGGTGAACATGAAATCCTCGGCGTCCGGATCGCCCAGGCTGACCCAGCACTGGGTCCATGCGAGAGCATCGCGGGAACCGCTGGGATAGAGTCTTTGGTCGGGCGTCCGGCTTATGCGCTGGACATCGACTTGTCCGTCGATGGTGTTGTTGCAGGTGCCAACGGCGCCGTAGGCGCCGGCGCACACGGCGGCCTTGCGGTCATTAATGATTTTCGGATTCGCAAAGCCGATGCTCACGTGGAACCCGCTCGGCCCGAACTCCTGGAAGTAGCCAGGCTCGCCGATGCGCAGGAACGCGTCGTGGGGGTGCTGGCCATCCAGCGTGTTGGTCTGAAGCCATTCTTCACCGCGCGCAATCCGGTCCGCGGCCGGGTAGGCCTGCACGCTGAACTTGTCCGGCATCAGATTGGCAATGACTGCCTGGCCGGCCAGCGGCGACAGTGTGGCGTTGTCGGATTCAAACTTCGGGCACGTCACGATCCTGCCCGTGATGCCGGCCTGAGTCCCATCCCCGCTCAATACGCTCGCGGTAGCTTGCGCCGAAAGCGGGCAGGCGTCGAGACCCGTGGCGGGATCGATGGTTCCGGCCAGGGAGTTCGACAACGGCTGGTTGAACATGTCGTGAGTATCCTGGCCGGTGAAATCGCCGAGCCCGCCAAAGGTGTCCCACAGGATGATTTCGAAACCGCCAAGTCCGGGCTCGATGGGTGCAACCGTTCCGGAGCCACCCCCGCCATCCTGCTCGCCATTGAGCGGGAAGTCGTCTTCAAATACAAAGACCGCAAGCTTTGCCGTAGGAAGCGGAGTGGGCAGCACCTTCACCACGACGGGCGCGAATGCTTGAGTGGTGGTAGAGCTGCAAACGGGGCTTGCCGCCCCAGCAACGTTCGAAAAGATGTTGCAAGCCGCTGGGATCTGAGCGCCGCTCATGGTGTGTCCGCAAGCCGTGTTTATTGATGCGGTTGATCCGGATCCTAATATCGGTCCCTTAGAACAATCCGGCGCGCTGGTATTACCTGGAAACGGGTTGGCCGCGTCGCCCGGCAACACCGAGATGTAGTAGCGCTTGGAGGGATCGAGATGGACCGAGCTGGGCAGCACATATGTAGTGCCGCCACTTGGAGTGGCGCTACTGCTACTGGTCAAGCACGGGAGCACACTGCAGTTCGGATCGGGCCGGCAGGCGCCGTTGCCCAGATCGCACACCGCGGGGATGTGCTGCCCCAAGGTCGCACTGCCA
>DATMPS010000126.1:0-99984 GCA_035567435.1 Terriglobales bacterium
CGACGGGAATTGGGAGGCAAGGACTGTTAACAGGGGCAGCGCCCCGAAGGACACGACTCGCACGAAGAATTCCCGGTCCAGCTTGCCGGCTTCGGTTTGAGAGACGCGGCTCAGGATGGCGTCTTTGTCCATGCCGGCGAAAGCGTACACGATGCCGACGCTGAGCACGACGAATACCGCGGTCATGGTCCACTCGATGCTGCGCGGAGACTGGAAGGGGTAGGTGCGTAGCGAAATCAGCGAGAGGATGAAGGCAGCGGAGAGGAAGCCGAGCAGGTTCCTGAGTTGGAGGGACGCGTAACGGATGAACGCCATGCAGCGGAGAGCGACGTACTCCTCGGCTAAATGTAGGGTCTCGTGCGGGTCGGCCTTATCTTCCTTCAAGGGCGGCTGCTGCACTAGTTCCGAGGTTTGTTTTGCCCACTCGGTCCGCAACGGATTTGCGATCAGCTCGTTGGCCGCGGAGGCATGGTATGCCTGCAACTCAGCCAGGCTGCTTTCACTGTCCCAACGGTCCTGGGCTTCGTTCGTGAGTAATTGCTGGGTGGCATCGTCGATTGTCTCGCAGGCATTCTTGAACTTGTCGGTTCTCACAAACAGAGCCTTCGAATGGAGCAAGGCCTGCAAGTAGTCGTTGGAGCGCGTGAACATCAGGTAGGTCCGGCGCGTGCCTCCCTGCTTCCAGATGGGGCTCCAGGAAAATTCCTTGGACAGGCGGTTGAAGGCGAAGCGAATGGGCTGGCGCTCGAGGCGACGCAGAAATTGGCGCAAGTAGAACCAGCCAAACAGGAAGCGGACCCAATTGGAAAATATGGCGAAGTACAGGAGTCCGATGCACGCGATGAAGAGGGCGTCGAACCAGCGCCCTTCCAGGCTGCGTACGAAGCGGGCGGGCTGCGACAGATAGAAAATGGTGAGGAATGCACAGAGGTTGAGGATGAAGAGCTTGCGATCGTGGAGTTCCCGGATCGCACTCTCGAAACATCCACTGATGTCGGTAGCCCCGCGCTCGGAATGGCAAGTCATGGCCTGCCCCAGGTCCTGCGAAGGCAAGGCCGGACGCCGCGTTTCGCTGAATCGCAGCCGGTACATGTGAATGCGAGACCAGATAAAAAGGGCCACAAGCACGAAGACGAAAGGCGTTGCCGGCGAAGTGCCGCTGGCCAAGTCGAGAGACCGGTAGGCGAAGAACGACGGATCATGCGAATAGCCGTAGCAGAAACCAATCCAGGAAGCGGAGAGAACGAGACACACTGCCCAGCCAATGATCGCCCAGACCATCCGATACGTGAACTTGTGCCGGAAGAACACAACGCTGAGATAGATGGCCGTGATCAACAGCGCTGGCAAGACCACAAGTATGGAAACATAGGACAGGGCGAAAGCCGAGGAGTGGTAGGGCACGAAGGGAGAGCGTTCGAAATCGAACAATTTCCAGGCGGGTGCAGCCAGAATCACCACCAGCGCCAGGAGCACGAGGGATGCCATCGCCAGGTAAAACGCTCGCTCGTAGGTCTTGCCTTCGGCCCTTCCATCGATCACGTCGGTCTTAAGGGAGACATCCTCCAGCCACCAGAACTTGCGGGTTTTCTGATACCAGCGTGCCAGCCACACCGCAGCCACGTAGACCAGGGCGACGCAGCACACAAGGCTGAACAGCAGGGTCCAGAGCAGGGGTGGGGGTTCGCATTCAAACATCTCGCTGCCCTGCACGCATGCTTTTTCCATCTGCTGATCGCTTCGACCCATCGGGCCAGGCTGAATCGTCGGGTCACTGCGACCCTGCTTGTCGCTTGGCGCTGGGGCGGGCCATGAATACAGACGCGGCGAATGCGACGCGGAAGGATGGTCCGCACTCTCCGGTTCATCCAGCAGCGCGAGGGGCCAGTACCCGTTGTGGCCGATGACGGTCAGCCACAGAGGCGGTTGCGTGGTTCCAGGGTGGAGCGGGGACGAGTAATCGAGGGGCGAATCGCTCACGCCGGTGATTTCGTGCAACAGGACGAGCGTCGCGTTATAGGTGGACTCAGTGGGTGAGCTCGCCAGCAGGTTGCGATGCCGACGAGAATCTGCGAGAGCAGAGCTCCAGTACTGGTTCCGTCCGATCAGGGGATAGGTGGTGACGGCCATCGCGCCCTCGAGCGGAATCTCCTCGGTCGCGCGCGCCATGAGCAAGTCGCTCTGGATTACAAAGATGCGGATGTCGGGGCAGGCCGATCGCAAGAAGCGGCTGAGAAACAAGGTGTCGAAGATGTCGGTGGCCAGGATTCCGACCATGCGGATTTGTTCCCGCCGCAGAGTCGAGGCGATGTTGAGAAGCACGGCCTCCTGCGACAACGGAAGCTGGCCCGCGGAAAACGGCGGAACATCGTCCTGACTGCTGGGGCTGCCCTTCAGGGTCAGGGTCAAGCCTTGTTGCGGGACCGGGATGGTCTTGCCGTCGGCGCCGACCGTGGTCGGGTCGGGGTAAGCATTGCGCAACTGCGCGATTTCGCGGGGAAACGTGATGGTGAGGACATCGAAGTTCCCGCCCGCGTTGTGGGCATAGTCGGTAGCATCTTCGGTGAGGAGCGCGATGTCTTGATCTTTCACGTGAAGCTGATCGCGGGTGAAGGTGAGGAAGTGGCGAAGCGCCCAGTCGTCATCATGAAGGACTTCGGTGAGACAAACGTTGGAGGAATTTCGCAGTTCGTCGAGAGCAGTGCGGTTGGTCGCGGAGGAACTTACCAGGTGAAAACAGCTGCCATCGTCGTTCGGACAAACGAACTTTTGAAGCGCGCTGCGCAACGAGTGGGCGGAGCCGGAGAAGCTCGGTCCCAGTACGCGCACGGTCCCGGTCAGATGGACCAGGGCAGGATCGCTGTATCGGGTGCGATCGATCTCTCCCATGTAGCGCATCGCATTGGCAAACTGCGTGTGACGGATTCCTGCGGTTGGGGTCTCGCCAATCAGAAACACGAAGAGAAGTTGGTCCGCGGAGGACTCCTCATCCTTCGCCATGGGGCCACGGAAGAGTAGAAGGCCAGGCTGCTCCATGCGCAGTTGGCGAAGGATTTTTTCGTGGCCCTCGGAGGTGTCCTGGGAGGGCACGTACCCCGGCTGCCAGGGCAGCCAGTAGCGGTCATAGGAAAACTGCGCCGCCTGGGCAGCGTCGACGATGGCTTCCATGCGGCGGTCGAATTCAAGCGCCAGATGGCTGTCTTGTGGGTCGGGAACCGTGGCGAAGAGAAACTGATATTGAGGTTTGGGCTTGGGGTCTGCCGGGAGACACCAGCGGCTAGCGTTGGTGCCGGGCGGATCCGGAACAGGAGCGTCGAGCACGACCTTCCTTGCCGGCGCCGCTTCCCCTGCGCGGTGGGCGCTGGCGAATTCGCAGGTCGCGTACCAGGGCCCAAGCTCGCTCTGCGCGACCAGGTCGAGGTCCTTGTCCTCGGCTGTCTTAACCGTGGCTGCCGCGGGCCGTTCCACGGAGACTTTCCCGCTAGCCTCACCAGGCGATCCACTGATCGGAAAACTGGGAATCCGGATGACCGCGGCAAGAACAATGATGCCCACGGCGGACATAAGCTTCGAATCCATAACCATACCTCAGCAAGTTAGCAAGGGCGCCGGGAGGGAAACGAGGAAGCTATCGCCACTTTAAGTGCGGCACGGGTGCTAGAGGTAAGAAGAGGAAGCCGGGGATCAGCCGGAAGTTAGTCAATCGTTGATGACCTTATATCATGTTTTTCGGCGGCGTGGGAGCCCCGAGTTGGCAAAATGACCTCGGTTCCCCGGCAAAGCCCGGTTCCCCTTGCGCCTGCACCCTGCTTACGGTACAAACGGCCAAGGACTGATTTCTCTATGCGTCGTCTGGTTTTCCTCGTCCTTCTCTTACGCAGCCTCTCCACCTTCGTGCTTGCGCAGCAAACTGCCGGCAATTCCGCCGAACCTCCGGCTGCAAAATCGGCCGAAAGCAAGGACTTTTCGGACGAAGCCTTCGTCATCGAGCAAGTGCAGACCAAGTTTCGCTTCGAGAACGACGGCACGGGGCGGAAGGAGACGATTGCCCGCGTGCGGGTACAGAGCGAGTCCGGGGTTGAGACCTGGGGGCAGGTGGTTATCGGGTACAACTCGGCCAATGAGCGGGTGGAAATTCCCTACGTGCGCGTTCGGAAGAAGGACGGTACCGTGGTGACGGCCCCGGCAGATTCCGTGCAGGACCTGAGCGCGCCCGTCGAGCGGGAGGCGCCCGTCTACACGGACTATCGGCAGAAGCATATTACCGTGCCCGGCCTGCGGCCAGGAGAAGTCCTGGAATACCACATGGCCACGGTTATCCACACGGCGCTGGCGCCCGGACAATTCTGGACCGAGTATGACTTCGATAAGAACAACATCGTGCTCGACGAGAGGATGGAAGTCGACATCCCCCTTGGCCGCACCATCAAACTGAAGACGAAGCCCGGGTTCGACCCGAAGATTACCGAGGCAAACGGCCGGCGCATTTATCGCTGGACCAGTTCGCACCTGGAGCGGGAAGACGACGACAAGAAGAAGGATAAGGACAAGAAAAAGAGGAAGAAGAAAAGACCGGAAGACGATGTTCCCGCGGTGCAGCTCACCACCTTCGCCAGCTGGGAAGAAATCGGGCGTTGGTACGCGGGCCTGGATCACGATCGTCGACAGCCCACGCCCGAGATTCGGGCTAAGGCGGAAGAGCTGACAAAAGGCTTGAGCGGCGACCTCGCCCAGGTGGAGGCGCTCTACGACTACGTGGCCAAAAATTTCCGGTACGTGAGCCTGTCGCTTGGGCTGGGCCGCTACCAGCCGCATGCCGCGGCTGACGTTCTGCACAACCAGTACGGCGACTGCAAGGACAAGCACACCCTGCTGTCATCGCTGCTGGAAGCGAAGGGCATGCATGCCTCGTCGGTGCTGATCAACTCCAGCCGCAAGCTTGATCCCGATATTCCCTCGCCCTCGCAGTTTGACCACGTGATTACTTTGCTTCCGATGGGCAAGGAAGAAGTCTGGATGGATACGACTACGGAAGTCGCTCCCTTCCGGCTGCTTTCTTTCAACATCCGTAAGAAGCAGGGCTTGGTGATTCCCCTCGAAGGCGCGCCGCACTTGGAAGAGACGCCGGCGGACCCTCCCACGGCCAACACGCAGCTGCAGACAATCGACGGGTCCATTAATGAACTCGGCAAACTCAACGCCAAGGTGAGCTACGTGGTGCGCGGGGATACCGAGCTGCTGATGCGGATCATCTTCCGGCGCGTGCCTGCTGCGCAGTGGCAGCACCTGGTCGAGAACATCAATTCGATGGGCGGACTGGATGGCGAGATCACCAACCTCAAGGTCGGTGACCCGGCGGCAACGCGGGAACCGTTCCAGTTCTCGTACGAGATAGCCAAGGCGAACTTCCTGGATTGGTCGAAAAAGAAGTCGGAGATCGAGTTGCCCTTGTCGCAGTTCAGCCTGGCGGATCCGGACGAGGATGAGACCAGCGCCGACTCGGAGCCAATCAAATTCGGACCTCCGGGAGAGTTCAGTTACCGGGTGAAGCTTGAGCTGCCGGCCAAGTACACGGCGCACGCGCCCCTTCCGTTTTCGTTGAAGCGCGACTACGGCGAATACAAAGCCAGTTACAAGCTGGAAGGTTTCACCTTCACCGCCGAGCGGACCATGGTGATGCGGGAACGTGAGTTACCAGCGACACGAACCGGCGACTACCTGGCCTTTCGCCGCGCGGTGATCGCGGACCTGGGACAGCACCTCTCTATCGAGAACACCGTGGCGGGCGCTCCCGCACCGCCGCCCGGCATGAAGGCCGATGAACTCGACGAGAGTGGTCGTGCTGCTATGCAGAACGGCAACTTCCCGCTTGCGGTCCAATTGCTGAAGCGAGCAGTGGAGGTGGAGCCGAAGCACAAGTACGCGTGGAACAACCTGGGGCTGGCTTACCTTGCAATGAGGCAAAACGACGATGCCATCGCCGCTTTTCAGAAAGCGGTGGAGGTCAATCCCTACGACGAATTCGCCTTCAACAATCTGGGCCGGGTTTACTGGCAGATGCGCAGGTATGACGATGCCGCGAGCGCGTTCCACAAGCAACTCGAGCTGAACCCGCTCGACAAGTTTGCGCACAGCAATCTTGGCGCCATGTACGCGGAGTGGCACAAATACGACGAGGCGGCCCCGGAACTGGAGAAGGCAGCTTCGCTTACACCCAGCGATCCTGCGCTGCAGGTTAGCCTGGGCGATGCCTACTTGAACCTGGGACAGGATGAGAAAGCGCTGGCGGCGTTCGACCGCGCAATCGAGATCTCGGCCACACCGCTGGTGTGGAACAACATTGCCTACCAGCTGTCGCTGAAAAATGCGCATCTGGACAAGGCACAGCAATATGCCGAGTCGGCAGTGGCCGCGACGGCCGCCGCGTTGCGCAATCTCTCGCTCGACCAACTCAACCAGCGCGATCTGGCGCTGGTGCCATCGTTGATCGCCTACTGGGACACGCTGGGCTGGGTTTATTACGCGGAAGGAAAACTCGATAAGGCAGAGAAGTATGTGGCAGCTGCCTGGGAACTGGGTCAGCACGGCGAAGTGGGCGACCACCTGGGACAGATCTACGAGAAGCGCGGCGAGAAAGAAAAGGCGATTCACACCTACGCGCTGGCCCTGAGCGGGCTTCGGCCCATCCCCGAGACGCGGGGACGGCTGGGGAGCCTGTTGGGCGGCGAGGATAAAGTTGCAGCGACCGTGGCCAAGTATCACGACGAGCTGCAGGACCTGCGCACCACAAAACTCAAGGAGCGACCTTCATTGACGGGGAGCGCGGAATACTTCGTGTTGTTAGGTGCCGCGAAGAGCGGTGTATCGGTCGAGGGTGCGAAGTTCGTCAGCGGCGAAGAGAGACTGCACACCCTCGATGACTCGCTGCACCACTTGAAGTTCGAGCTGAGTTTTCCCGACGATACGCCGACCAAGATCCTGCGCCGTGGAGTGCTGTCGTGTCCGCCAGCCCCGGGCAACTGCATGTTCGTGGTGATGCTCCCGGATGATGTGCGGTCGGTTGATTAAGACATGAATTGCCGCTGCTCGTAGCCGACCTGAGCTGTGAGCGTCAGAGTGGCGGGCGAGACGGCGGCGCTACAAAGCTGGCGCTACAAGAGCGGTGTGCGTTCGTGCCAGGTGGTCGCTTGTTCGTAAAGATAAGCCGCCTGCAAGACAAGGTCGTCACGACCCGACGGGCCGGCGATCTGCATGCCGATGGGCAGTCCCGCCTTTGTAAATCCACAGGGCACGGAAATGGCCGGCAATCCCCAAACGTTGAGGGGCCTGGTGTTGCGAAGCAGTAGCAGTTCGCGCGGACGGAGCAAGTCGGGATTCTGCTTCAGTTCCGCGATCGACGGGGCCGGAATTGGCGTAGTCGGCGTCACGAATACGTCGATGGTCTCGAAGACGTTTCGAATGTCCTTGCGTACGGCATCGAGTTCCGCGCGCCGGCGCAGGTAGTCGGTACGCCCGACGTTTTCTCCGGTCTTGATGCGGCGTAAGGTCTCTGGTTGGTAGAGTTCAGGGGTTTTCGCCACGGAGTCGGCGTGGAACGCGTACGCTTCCGCCGCCTGTAGCGTGCGGTCGGCGTCGGTGTGAAGCCTGATCTCGCGCATTTCTTGCGTGAACGTCCCCAGCACCCGCAAGGCTTCTTCCACCGCCGAAGCCATTTCTGGATCGAGGTCATCGTAAAAGTAGGAGCGGGGCACTCCCACACGCAAATCCAAGCGGGGTCGATTCCAGGAAGTCAGAAAATCTGGCGCTGACAAGCCCGGGTTCCATGTATCCAGGTCAGCTGCGATTGCCTGGAATAGCAGAGTGACATCGGCCACAGTTTTGCCCAATGGCCCGACGTGATCCAGGGACTCGGAAAGGGGAATGACGCCGCGCGCGCTGACACGCCCGTATGTCGGCTTCAGTCCGACCACGCCACAGAGGGCGGCAGGTTCACGAATCGAGCCGGCGGTGTCGGTGCCGATCGCACCGTAGCCCATGCCCACTGCGACGGCGGCGGCCGACCCGCCTGAAGATCCGCCTGTAATATGTGCCGGCCGCCACGGGTTGCGCACTTCGCCGAAGCAGCTGATCATCGAGCTGCCGCCGTAGGCGAACTCGTGCAGGTTCTGCTTGCCAAGGAAAACGGCGCCGGCGTGTTCGAGTTTCAGAACCACTTCCGCGCTATGCATCGGGATACGATGTTTATACAACTCGCTAGCGGCGGTGGTGGGAATGCCGGCGGTGTCGATCAGGTCCTTCAGGCCGAGCGGTATGCCGTGCAGGGGGCCGCGCCAATCCCCACGCTGAATTTCCTCTTCCGCCCGGCGCGCCTGTTGCAGCGCGGTGTCAGCGGTGACCGCAATGAACGCATTCAATGTGGGGTTGAACCGCTCGATGCGGGCCAGGCATTCGCGGGTTAACTCCACGGGAGAAAGCCTGCGTTCCCGCAGCGCCTCGCTGAGTTCGAGAATCGTGGTCAATGCCCCTCCATCTTCTCCTGAAATATTATCGTGGAACTTGAGCGGGAGAAGATGATGCGAGCCTATAATCTGGGTCTGCGGGGCAGGTGTGGAGGTGGGGTAAGAGGATCATGGCTCAGATGACGGTTGCAGACGTCGCCACCCACGGGTTCCTGGTGGACGGAAAATGGATGGAGGAGGGCGACCTCGTCGAGGTGAAATCGCCCTTCGACGGCGCGGTCATCGGCCGCGTGTGCCAGGGCCGGCGCCAGCATGCGGAAATGGCGATCGCTGCGGCGGTCAAGGCATTCGGCACGACGCGCCGCCTACCTGCCTTCGAGCGTCAGCGCGTGCTGCGTCGAGTGGCGGAAGGTATCGCGCAACGCAAAGAAGAATTTGCGCGCACTCTGTGCCAGGAAGCCGGGAAGCCGATTAAGGCGGCACGGACCGAGGTCGAGCGCAGCATTTTCACGTTTACTGTGGCTGCGGAGGAGAGCACTCGTATCTATGGCGAGTATTTGCCACTCGACTGGCAGGAATTTACTGCGGGCCGGTGGGGGATCGTAAAGCGTTTTCCGCTGGGTCCGATCGCGGGCATTACTCCGTTTAATTTTCCGCTGAACCTGGTCGCACACAAGGTTGCGCCCGCGATTGCTGCGGGGTGTCCCATGGTGCTGAAGCCGGCGCCACAGACCCCGCTGTCGTCGCTGCTGATGGCGGAAGTGGTGCAGCAGGCGGGCTGGCCGGATGGTGGCCTCAACGTGCTACCGCTGTCGAATGAGGATGCAGGCCAGCTCGTGAGCGACGACCGCTTGAAGATGATCAGCTTCACTGGCAGCGCCGCGGTCGGCTGGCAGATCAAGAAGAACTCCGGCAAGAAGAAAGTTGTTCTTGAACTCGGCGGGAACGCGGGCGTCATTGTGCACAGCGACGCCGACTTGGCCTACGCGGCCGAACGCTGTGTGGCGGGAGGTTTCGGCTACGCCGGCCAGACCTGCATCTCGGTGCAGCGCATCCTGGTGGAGCGGTCGGTCTATGGCAAGTTCACCGATTTATTTCTCGCCGGCGTGAAGGACTTGAAGGTGGGTGATCCCCTCGATGAATCCACCGATGTCGGGCCGCTGATCCGCGAGAGCGACGCGATTCGCTCCGCCGACTGGGTGCAAGAGGCGGTTCGCGGCGGTGCCCGCCCGCTGTGCGGCGGCAACCGGAAGGGCTCCGTGTTTGAGCCGACCGTTCTCACCGGGACCAAACCGGAAATGAAAGTGAACTGCCAGGAGATGTTTGCTCCCGTCGTCACCGTCGAACCGTATGCGGATTTTGACGAAGCCCTGCGGCAGATCAACAATTCTGCTTATGGGTTGCAAGCCGGCATTTTCACGCGCGATGCTAAGCTGATGTTTCAGGCATACGAAGAACTGGAAATTGGCGGGCTGCTGGCCGGGGACGTGCCGAGCTTCCGCATCGACAATATGCCGTACGGCGGACTGAAAGATTCCGGAATCGGCCGTGAAGGCTTGCGTTACGCGATCGAAGAGATGACCGAACCCAAGTTGCTGGTCATGAATCTGCGTTAGGGCCGAACCTGTCGGGCCAAGCTTTTCGGGGGTTGCCGCGCTAGCAGTCTCCGTTTTGGTTGCAATCGAGAAATCGAATTCCACTTTGCCCAGGTTGCGAATTTTCGAGGCAGACGGGCCCGGTGGGACGACAAACACCGGCTTGCTGTTATAATCACAAGTTTTCGTGAGCTCCGTCACAACCGTCTGTAACAAACAAACCCAGGCCCCGCGATTTCCGGGAGGTCCGTGCGACTCCCGCTACGTTGAAAGTATCGTTCGATGCAGATATTTCACCGCAGCACCAACACACTTTCCCGGGCATCGATCTACGGGGCGGTCTTCATCATCGCCGGCCTGGGCTGGGCGATGATGCAGGTTCAGCGCTCGCCGTACGTGACCTACGCGGGCGTGGTGAAGCCGCAGCCGGTGCCGTTCAGTCACCAGCATCACGTGACCGGCCTTGGGATCGATTGCCGGTACTGTCACACCTCGGTGGAGACTTCTAGCTTCGCGGGCATCCCGCCCACCCAGACCTGCATGACCTGCCACTCGCAGATCTGGACCAATGCGCCGATGCTCGAGCCGGTCCGCGCCAGCTATCGCACGGGCGAGTCGCTGCAATGGACCCGTGTGAACCAGTTGCCCGATTTCGTTTATTTCAACCACAGCATTCATATCAACAAAGGGGTTGGCTGCAACACGTGTCACGGGCCGGTCGACCAGATGCCGCTGATGTACCAGTACGCATCTCTGCAGATGGAGTGGTGCCTGGAATGTCATCGGGCGCCCGAGAAGAATCTGCGCCCGCGCAGCGAAGTGTTCAACATGCGCTACGAGCAGCCGACCGAGAATCAGCCGGTGGTCGTCGGCGGCCAGAGCTACACCGATCAGGAATCGCTGGGCAAAGCTTTGGTCGCGCAATATAAAGTGCGCAACGTGCAGGACATTACGAGCTGCAACACCTGTCACCGATAGTCGGACGCGGAGATCGCGGGCGGCGCTAAAGCTGCCGGGAATGAACATGGACGAAGCAAAAAAGACGACGAAGCGCGAGGACCCTTCGGCAAGCTCAGGGCAGGTTGTTTGCCCGAGCAAACAGCTTGATCTGGCCCGGGTGAAAGCGCAGATCGAGCAAACCCAGGGGCCTGAGTACTGGCGCAGCCTGGAAGAACTGGCAGGCACGCCTGAGTTCCAGGAGATGCTGCACCGCGAATTCCCAAAGGGCGCTTCGGAGTGGGTGGATTCGGTCTCGCGCCGCGGCTTTTTGCAGTTGATGGGAGCGTCGCTCGCGATGGCGGGAATGACGGGTTGCACCAAGCTGCCGCTCGAGCCGATCGTCCCGTATGTGAAGCAGCCGGAAGACGTGGTTCCTGGCCGTCCGATGTTCTACGCGACCGCCGCCACACTCAGCGGATATGCCAGCCCGGTACTGGTCGAGAGCCACCTGGGGCGTCCGACGAAAATTGAAGGCAACGCGAAACATCCCGCGAGCCTCGGCGGCACCGACATCTTTGCACAGGCATCGATTCTCGGGATGTACGATCCCGACCGCTCGCAGACCATCACGCATTTGGGCGACGTGAATTCGTGGTCGGAGTTTGTGAAGGAGATCAAAGGCCCGCTGGCTGTGCAGAAGGGTTTGGGCGGCGCGGGCATTCGGATTCTCACGCCGACGATTTCGTCGCCTGCGCTGGCGGATCAACTGCGCGCGCTTCTGAAGATCTATCCGCAGGCCGGGTGGCATGTGTATGAGCCGGTCAACCGTGACAATGTGCTCGAAGGCGCGAAGCTGGCGTTCGGGCAACCGGTTGAGACGCAGTACCGGTTGGAGCATGCGGAGGTCGTTGTTTCCCTGGATGCCGATTTTCTGTACGCGGGGTTCCCCGGGAACGCGCGCTACATCCGCGACTTCGCCCAGCGGCGCAATCCCGACGCAGCGATGAGCCGGTTCTACGCGATCGAGAGCACGCCCACCTCCACGGGGGCTAAGGCGGATCATCGGCTGCCCTTGCGCGCGTGGCAGGTAGAAACCTTCGCTCGGATGCTGATGAGCTTCGATCCTCCAGGAACTTCAGCGCCGTTCCTCACTTCGATCACGCCTGATCAGATGAAGTTCGGGGTTGCCATGGGGAAGGATCTGGCAAATCACCGGGGCGCGAGTGTCGTCATTCCTGGCGATCATCAATCGCCAGCGCTTCATGCGTTCGCCCACGCCATGAATGCCGCGCTGGGTAACGTGGGCAGGACCGTCGTCTACACCGATCCAGTCGACGCGAACCCCGTAAACCAGACCGAATCCCTGCGCGATCTTGTGGCCGACATGCGCGCGGGAAAGGTCGATCTGCTCGTCATCATGGGCGGGAATCCCGTGTACGACGCGCCTGCGGATCTTGGCTTCGGCGACGCTCTGAAAAGTTCCAGCATCTCGCTTCGCATTCACCACGGGCTTTATCAGAACGAGACTTCGGAATACTGCCACTGGCACGTGAACGAAGCGCATTGCCTCGAAGCCTGGAGCGACGCGCGTGCTTATGACGGGACGGTGAGCATTGTTCAGCCGCTGATTGCCCCGCTCTATGCGGGGAAGAGCGCGCATGAATTGGTTTCCGCACTGTCGGGGATCTCCGACGCAGCCGGCTACGATATTGTTCGCGGCTACTGCCAGAAGCAGCATCCGGGACCGGACTTCGACGCTTTCTGGCGGAAGTCGTTGCACGACGGTTGGGTCGAGGGAACCACGTTCGTGCCGAAATCGGTGTCCGCAAAGAATGCCGTTGTACCTGCCCCGGCGTCGGCCGGCGACAAAACCCTCGAAATCAATTTCCGCCGCGACCCTTCCATCTACGACGGCCAGTTCGCAAACAACGGCTGGTTGCAGGAACTGCCCAAGCCGATGACCAAGCTGACTTGGGACAACGCGGTGCTGGTTGGCCCGATGCTGGCTGAGCGCGAAGGACTGAAGACCGAGGACATGGTCACGCTCGAACTGGGCGGCCGCAAGATTACGGCGCCGGTGTGGATTCAGGCGGGGCATCCCGACGATTCTGTGACCGTGCATCTCGGCTACGGTCGCACGCGCGCGGGCCGGGCCGGAACGGGCGCGGGTTTTAACGTCTATCCGTTGCGCACTACGTCGGCGCTCTGGTTCGCGACCGGAGGCAAGCTCACCAAGACGGGCGAAACCTACAAGCTGGCCTCGACGCAGGGCTACCAGACCATGGATACGCCCGATGGAGCTGCACGTCCTCTGCTACGCGAAGCCAGCCTCGACGAATACCGCAAAGAACCCAAGTTCGCGCAGGAAGAACAGCCGCCCAAGGAACTTACGCTCTACCCGGGTTACGACTACGCCAAGCAGGACTATGCCTGGGGCATGGCGATCGATATGAATTCCTGCGTGGGCTGCAACAACTGCATGGTGGCCTGCCAGTCGGAAAATAACGTTGCGGTGGTCGGCAAAGAGCAGGTGGTGCGCGGGCGCCACATGCACTGGCTGCGCGTCGACGCCTACTACCAGGGGGATCGCGACAATCCCAAAGCGTATTTCCAGCCGGTTCCGTGCATGCAGTGCGAGAACGCGCCGTGCGAACTGGTTTGTCCCGTTGGTGCGACGGTGCACAGCAGCGAAGGCCTGAACGACATGGTCTACAACCGCTGCGTGGGGACACGGTATTGCTCGAACAACTGTCCCTACAAGGTGCGCCGCTTCAATTTCCTGCTGTTCCAGGACTGGGACACTCCGCAATACAAGATGATGCGCAATCCTGACGTCAGCGTGCGCAGCCGCGGCGTGATGGAGAAGTGCACCTATTGCGTGCAACGCATCAACCAACGCCGCATCGACGCCGAGCGCGAAGACCGCAAGATCAATGACAGCCAGCACGAGGGCGAGCTGCAGACGGCTTGCCAGCAGTCGTGTCCGGCGGGTGCGATCATTTTTGGAAACATCAACGACCCGAACAGCCGGGTGTCGAAATTGAAAGCGCAGGATCGCAACTACGGGTTGCTGGCGGATCTGAATACGCGGCCCCGCACCACCTACTTGGCCGAGATTCGGAATCCGAACCCCGAACTGGAAACGCTAGCGGAGCGCAGTTAGTCATGGCAGACCGAATGGAAGACGTCGAGGTCGAGAACCGAAAGGCTCCGGTCATTGAGCCCGGATACACGTTCGGGACGGTGACCGACAAGATCAGCGCGATCGTGCTGACCCGGCCCACCTCGACCGGATGGTTCATCGGCTTTGGCGCCGGGTTCGTGCTCACCATGATGATGTTGTTTGCTATCGGCTACCTGGTGGTGAAGGGCACCGGGATCTGGGGCATCAACATCCCCGTCGGATGGGGCTTCGCGATCGTGAATTTCGTGTGGTGGATCGGTATCGGCCATGCGGGGACGCTGATCTCCGCCATTCTTCTTTTGCTGCGGCAATCGTGGCGGAATTCCATCAACCGTTTTGCGGAAGCCATGACGCTGTTCGCCGTGGCCTCGGCCGGAATTTTCCCGCTGATCCACACCGGCCGCCCTTGGCTGGCCTACTGGATGTTCCCCTACCCGAACACGATGAACTACTGGCCGCAGTTCCGCAGCCCGCTGCTGTGGGACGTGTTCGCGGTTTCGACGTACTTCACCATCTCGTTGCTGTTCTGGTTTATCGGGCTGGTGCCCGACTTGGCCACGCTGCGCGACCGCTCGCAGAACCGGGCCGCGCAGATCATCTATGGCATGCTGGCTCTCGGCTGGCGCGGCTCGGCGCGGCACTGGCACCGGTATGAGTCGGCTTATCTGCTCCTGGCCGGGCTGGCGACGCCGCTGGTGCTGTCGGTGCATACCGTGGTCAGCTTCGACTTCGCAATTTCAATCGTCCCCGGATGGCATACCACTATCTTCCCGCCCTACTTTGTGGCGGGCGCGATCTACTCCGGCTTCGCGATGGTGCTCATGCTGGCGATCCCGATTCGCAAGCTGTATGCGCTTGAAGACTTCATCACCGATCGTCACCTGCAGAACTCCGCCAAGGTCATGCTGGCCACTGGATGGATCGTGGCCTACGGCTACGGCATTGAAGCTTTCATGGGCTGGTACGGCGGAAACCGCTATGACGTGTTCACGCTCTGGAATCGCCTGCATGGTCCGTATGCGTTCCTCTACTATCTGCTGCTGGCTTGCAACATCTTCATCCCTCAGTTGCTATGGATCCGGAAGCTGCGCACCAGCACAGTCGGACTGTTCCTGGTCGCGCTGGTCATTCTGGTGGGAATGTGGCTGGAACGGTTCGTGATCATCGTGATGAGCCTGCACCGCGACTTCCTGACGTCGTCGTGGGGCATGTACTACCCCACGCGCTGGGACTGGATGACCTATATCGGCACGATCGGCATGTTTCTGACGGCCATGTTCCTGTTCGTGCGCATCTTGCCGATGATTTCGATCTTTGAAATGCGCACGCTGTTGCCGGAAGCGGAGGTCAAGGCTGAATGAAGACCACTCCGATCTACGGCATGATGGCCGAATTCGATTCTCCCAGCGACCTGGTGGCGGCTGCCCACAAGAGCCATGAGGCGGGGTACAAGAAGATCGACGCGTACAGCCCCTTCCCCATCGAAGATCTGGCGGAAGCGATTCACTGCACCAACCACGTTCCCCTGGTCACGCTGATCGGCGCGTGCATCGGGGGCCTCTCCGGCTACCTGTTGCAGTACTGGGTTGCGGTGATCACCTATCCCATCAACGTGGGCGGGCGTCCGTACCACTCGTGGCCATCGTTCATCGTGGTGACGTTTGAGCTGACCATCCTGTTCGGCGGCATCGCTGCGGTATTCGGCATGCTCGCGCTCAACGGTCTGCCCATGCCGTACCACCCGGTGTTCAATGTGCCGCGCTTCGCGATGGCGACCAAAGACCGGTTTTTCCTGATCATATTTTCCAGCGATCCGAACTACAGTCCCGCCGGAGTGCGTCAGTTCCTGGAAAGTCTGGGGCCTCGCTCCATTGCGGAGGTGCCCAGCTGATGCTGCATCTTGGCAAGCTGTCTCCGATCGTGCTGGTGGTTGCGCTGGCAGGCTGTCGCCTCGACATGCATGTGCAGCCGCGTCAGAATCCGTTGGCCAAGAGTGACTTCTTCCCCGATCAGCGCGCCGCGCGCCTGCCGGTAGAAGGCACGGTGGCGCAGAACCAGTTACACGAAGACACCTATCTCTACACCGGCAAGATCGGGAACAATCCCGGCGACGCGATGCCGTTTCCAGTGACCCGAGAAGTGCTGGCGCGGGGACGCGAACGC
Source organism: Terriglobales bacterium (assembly GCA_035567435.1). Classification (GTDB taxonomy): domain Bacteria; phylum Acidobacteriota; class Terriglobia; order Terriglobales; family Acidobacteriaceae; genus Gp1-AA133. The sequence goes on from DATMPS010000126.1 coordinate 16,341, forward strand.
TACAACATTTACTGCGCGCCCTGCCATTCGCGAGTGGGCGACGGCAACGGCTTCATCCCCTCGCGCGGCTTCGCCCGCAAGCCGCCGTCTTATCACATTGAGCGTTTGCAGAAAGCGCCGGTGGGCTACATCTACGGCGTCATCACCGAAGGTTTCGGAATCATGCAGGACTATTCGGCGCAGATCACGCCGCATGATCGCTGGTGCATCGTGGCCTACATACGCGCGCTGCAGTTAAGCCAGCACGCGACGGTGGCGGACGCGCAGGGTCACGCGATTCCATCCCCGGCACCCGCATTTGTCGAGCCCGGAACGGGTGCGACCCTGCCGCGGGTGGAACCGAGCACGACGAGCGTGGCGAAGCAGGAGTCCAAATGAGCACCGCGCACCTGACCAACCTGGACCTCTCGGCTCCTCCGGCCATCAAGACGATCGGGCGGCGTTCGCTGCTCATCGGTGCCGCGGCATCGGCGATTGCGCTGGTCCTCGCCTTCCGGGACCCGGTTGTGTTCTTCCGGGGCTATCTGCTCTCGTTCATGGACTGGCTGGGGGTGTGCCTGGGATCGATGGCGATCCTCATGATCCGGCATCTCACCGGCGGTGGTTGGGGAATGGTGATTCGCCGCGTGCTAGGTGCGGCGATGCGGACGCTGCCGCTGTTGTTTGTCCTTTTTCTCCCGCTGGCGTTCTTCGGAGTACCCAGGCTTTATCCCTGGGCGATACCTCTTGAGGCCATCCAGAACCCCGCGATTCGCGAACATCTTGCGAAGAACAAATTCGTCACCAGCGGCTACCTGAACGGGCACGGATTTTTCTGGCGCGGGATCCTGTACTTTGCCATCTGGGGCTTGATTGTGTTTCTGCTCAGCAAGTGGTCAGCCGAACAAAATAATCCTCCCGTCCGCGACAACAGCAATCGTTTCAAGGCGGTGAGCGGGCCTGGGCTGATTATCTTCGCGTTCACGATTTCCTTTGCCGCCATCGATTGGGTTATGTCGCTCGACCCAAGCTGGATCTCGACTATCTACGGCCTGCTATTCGTAGCGGGCGAGTTGCTGGCGGGACTCTGCTTCGCGGTAGTCGTCGAGCGAATTCTCTTCAAGTACAGGCCAATGTCGCTGCTGCTGCGGCCTGATTTTGTTCACGACCACGGCAAGTTCATGCTCACCTTCATCATGCTGTGGGCGTATTTCTCATTCTCGCAGTGGCTGATCATCTGGGCCGGCAACCTGCCGGAGGAGATCACCTGGTACATCCGTCGGCTGAATGGTGGATGGGGCTACGTCGGCCTCTTCCTGGCGCTGTTTCACTTTGCGGTGCCGTTCGTGATTCTGCTGTCGCGCTCGTTCAAGCGCGACGTGACTCGGTTGGTGTACCTGGCAGTGTGGCTGCTGTTCATGCGCTACGTGGACCTGTTTTGGATAATCGAGCCGAATTTCTCGACGAAGTTCACCCTAACTTGGGCGGACCTGGTAATTCCTTTCGCCGTTGGCGGCTTGTGGCTGGCCTATTTCTGTTACAACCTGACCTCTCTGCCGCTGTTACCTGCCTACGACGTTTATGCCAAGCAAGTTCTGGATCCCGAGCATGAGTGAAGAACAGCTGACGAACCAAAACTCGAGGGGGCAGGAAGGTTTCGAACGCGAAGACATGAGCCCGGCGGGCGTCATGTATTTCATGGTCGGCCTGGCGATGGTGGCCATTCTGATCCACTTCATCGTGACCGGGATGTACCGCTATCTCGACGGCTACGACGCCAAGCACCAGGCGCCGATGAATCCGATGGCCGTGAAGACCGGAGTCGATCCGAGGACCATGACGTTCCATGAGGCGGAGGGTCAAATGCAGAAGACCTTCCCGCAACCGGTGCTCGAAGATAACGAGCGGCAGCAGTTTGGCGCGCTGGTGGAAAAACAGGACGAGGTTCTCGCAAGCTACGACTGGGTCGACCAGAACAACGGCGTGGTGCGGATTCCGATCGACCAAGCCATGGACCTGCTGGCGCAGCGTGGACTGCCGGTTCGCGGGCAAAGCGCGGCCCCGGCACCCGCGCCATCCAAGAACGAGAGCAAGACCAAGCCGCCGAAGAAGACAGCCGGGAATTGAACGCTGCGGCTGGGTCAAAGGTCTGTGTGCGCTAAACAAGAGGAGATTGCGGTGCGCAGTATGAAGCAAATCGGCAGCTCGAGCCTCTGGGGCGTGGTGGCCGCCGTGCTCATGGCCGCTCCCGCTTTCGGGCAGGGGATGACCAACGGCATCCTGTCGCCGCCTGCCAACGTGCGTCCGCCCGGACTGAAAAACGTTGGCATTCAGCAGAACCTGAACCAGCAGATTCCGGCAGACTTGATGTTCGCCGATGATCTGGGCAGGACGGTGCGGCTGGGAGATTACTTCGGCAAGAGGCCGATGATCCTTAACCTTGTCTACTACAACTGCCCAATGCTGTGCGGCGAAGTGCTCAGCGGCCTCGAAAGCTCACTGGGCATGATGAAGTTTGACGTGGGCAAGGAATTCGACGTCCTGACGGTGAGCTTCGACCCCAAGGAGACTCCGGAAATGGCGGCCGCGAAGAAGGCCGAGTTCCTCAAGCGCTACAAGCGCGCGGGCGCGGAGCAAGGATGGCACTTCCTGGTTGGCAAGCAGGATGCGATCGACGCCCTGACCAAGGCAGCGGGGTTTCAATATGAGTACGACCAGGCAACGAAACAGTTCGCGCACGCCAGCGCGATCATGATTCTGACTCCGGAAGGCAAGATTGCCCAGTACTACTACGGGATTGAGTACCCGCCGAAAGACCTGCGCCTCGGCCTAGTCGAGGCCGGACTGGGAAAGATCGGCAACGTGGTCGACCAGTTGCTGCTGTACTGCTACCACTACGATCCGGAGAAAGGGAAGTACAGCGCCATCGTGATGCGGATCGTGCGGCTGGCGGGCATCGCGACCATGTTGTTTCTTGCCATTTTGATTTCTTGGCTAGTGCGCAGCAGTCCGGTGCAGGAACTTCAAAGAGCGGAGCGGGCCCGGTAATTATGCTTGAGAATATCCCATTTTGGCCGGTGAGGGCCTCGACGACCGCGAACAACGTGGACGCCGTTTTCATCTTCCTGCTCGTGGTGTCGGCCTTGATGACCATGTCGATCTTCACCATGGTCATTTATTTCGCGGTGCGCTATCGCCGGCGCGCTGGACGTCCGGCCGAGCAGATCGCCGGCTCACACGCGCTCGAAATCACCTGGTCGATCATCCCCTTCTGCGTGTTCATGGTGTTCTTCGGGTGGGGCGCGATCATCTACTTCCAGGAGCGGACGCCACCGCAGAACGCCGCCGAGGTCTATGTCGTCGCCAAGCAATGGATGTGGAAGGCCGAGCACATGGAAGGGCAGCGCGAGATCAACCAACTGCACGTGCCGGTCGGCCGCGATGTGAAGGTGATCATGACCTCGCAGGACGTGATCCACAGCTTTTTCGTTCCGGCGTTCCGCATCAAGCAGGACGTGCTCCCCGGCCGTTACACCGTGGCCTGGTTCCATGCCACGAAGCCGGGCACGTATCACCTTTTCTGCGCGGAATATTGCGGTACGCTGCACTCGGGCATGATCGGCTGGGTGGTCGTGATGGAGCCGAAGGATTACGAGGCCTGGATGGGCGGCGGAGGCAACCAGCCCCTGGCAGTAACTGGAGAAAAGCTGTTTACCGAACTCGGCTGCGTGACCTGTCACCGCTCCGACACCCAGGGCCGCGGACCGAACCTGGTGGGCGTATACGGTAAACCGGTGATGCTGGAGGACGGGCGGACGCTGACCGCCGACGAGAACTACATCCGGGAATCGATTGTCGATCCGGGGGCCAAGATCGTCAAGGGCTTCAAGCCTGTCATGCCAACCTTTCAAGGACAGATCAGTGACGATCAATTGAATGCGCTGGTGGCCTATGTAAAGTCGTTAGGCCAGCCGCAATCGAGCCAGACGGCCGGCAAAAACATGGCGGCTGCGACTCCATAATTGTTTTCGGGTAACAGGTGACGAGCATGGCTACCGCTGTAATTGAAACCGGCGAACGCGAAACGTACCTGAATCGGGAGTACGGCATCAAGTCGTGGCTCTTGACGGTCGACCACAAGCGCATCGCGCTGCTCTACCTGATCGGTGTCACGTTTTTCTTTTTTGTGGGAGGCTTTTTCGCACTGCTCGTTAGGTTGGAGTTGCTGACGCCGGCGGGTGATCTGGTGCAGGCGGATACCTACAACAAGCTCTTCACCATGCACGGCCAGGTGATGGTGTTCTTCTTCCTGATTCCGGTGATACCGGCGGTGCTGGGGAATTTCCTGATCCCCATCATGATCGGCGCGAAGGACCTGGCCTTCCCGCGCATCAACCTGCTCAGCTGGTATCTCTACGTGATCGGCGGCTGCCTGATGGCGTATACGATCCTGGCGGGCGGGGTTGATACCGGGTGGACGTTCTACACTCCGCTGAGCACGGAGTTCCTGAAGACAAATGTCATCACCGCGGCGTTGGCCGTGTTTGTGTCCGGTTTCTCGTCGATTTTCACGGGGCTGAATTTCATTGTGACCATCCACCGGATGCGGGCTCCAGGCATGACCTGGAATCGTTTGCCGCTGTTCGTGTGGGCGCACTATGCCACCAGTATCATCCAGGTGCTGGGGACGCCTGTGGTGGCCATTGCGATCGTGCTGGTCGCGCTGGAGCGGTTGTTTCACTTGGGCATATTCAATCCCGCGCTGGGCGGCGACCCGTTGCTGTTCCAGCATCTGTTCTGGTTCTACTCCCACCCCGCGGTTTACATCATGATTCTGCCCGGCATGGGGATCGTGAGCGAAATCGTGTGCTGCTTCAGCCGCAAGCGCGTGTTCGGATACCAGGCTATGGCGATGGCGGTGTTGGGTATCGCGGTGGTCGGCTTCCTGGTGTGGGCACACCACATGTTCGTGGCCGGAATTTCGCTGTATGCCGCGCTCATCTTTTCGTTGCTCAGCTACTTCGTGGCGGTGCCTTCGGCGATCAAGGTCTTTAACTGGACCGCCACCATGTATAAGGGGTCGATCACCTACCAGACGCCGATGATTTACGCCTTCGGCTTCATCGGGCTGTTCACGATCGGCGGGCTGACGGGCTTGTTCCTGGCCTGCCTGGGGGTCGACGTTCACGTGACCGACACCTACTTCGTAGTCGCCCACTTCCACTACATCATGGTGGGCGGCACGATCATGGCCTACATGGGCGGAATGCATTTCTGGTGGCCGAAGATTTCCGGCAAGCTGTATCCCGAATTCTGGGGGAAGCTGTCGGCCATGATTGTCTTCATCGGCTTCAACCTGACCTTCTTCCCGCAATTCATCCTGGGCTACATGGGCATGCCGCGCCGCTACTGGGATTACTCGAAGGCACCGGAGTATCAGATTCTCAATGTCCTTTCCACTGCCGGGGCGTCGGTCTTGGCGGTGGGCTATTTGATGCCGATGATTTACTTCCTGTGGTCGATGCGCTACGGCAAGCCCGCGCCCGACAATCCGTGGAACGCGGCCGGTCTGGAGTGGATGATTCCGTCGCCGCCCTCGACCTTTAACTTCGATGAGCAGCCAGTAGTCACCTGGGAAGCTTACAACTACGACGAGATCAAGGGGGAGGTCCCCGTTGCACAATAGCTCAGTGGCCACGGCGAACATCGAGGCCCACGACAACCCCGCCCTCCTACATCACTTCGCAACGGCGGAGCAGCAGAAAGACGCGGCCAACCTGGGGATGTGGCTGTTCCTGGTCACCGAAGTCATGTTTTTCGGTGGCATGTTCTGCGCTTACCTGGTGTATCGCTACAAGTACTTCGGCGACTTCGGTTCTGCCAGCCAGCAGTTGAGCATCAAGCTGGGCGCGATTAACACCGGGGTGCTCATCTGCTCGAGCCTTACAGTTGTGCTCGCCGTGCGCGCTGCGCAACTGGGCAAGCGCACGGTGCTCGTGTTCTGGTTGCTCGCAACGATTGTATTAGGCCTCGTCTTCCTGGGGATCAAGGCGGACGAGTATGCGGAAAAGTTTGAAAAGCATCACGTGCCCGGACCCAGTTTTCACTATCACGAACTCCTGCCCGGGCAGGCTGGCCTGCCATCGACTGACCGGCGCTACGCGAACCCGAGCCACGCCGAGATGTACTTTTCGCTCTACTTCGCGATGACCGGCATGCATGCCCTGCATATGATCATTGGCGTCGGCCTGTTCAGCTTCCTGACCTACTTTGCCTGGCGCGGGAAGTACTCGCCCGACTACTACACACCCATCGAAAATGCGGGCTTGTACTGGCACTTCGTCGATATTGTCTGGATTTATCTGTTCCCGTTGCTGTATCTGATCGACCGCCACAGGTGAAAGAAGCCATGTCGGACCACAACTCGTCATCGGAACACATCTCCTCGATCGGCTCTTCGGTTGCGATCTGGCTGGCGCTGCTGGTGGGCACGGCGCTCACGGTCGGAGCGGCCTACGTCGATCTGGGACCCTTTAATGTTGTGGTCGCGCTTGCCATCGCCAGCATCAAGGCCACGCTGGTGGTGCTGTTCTTCATGCACGTCAAGTACACCCACGAGAAGCTGACCAAGATGGTCATCGCGACCGCCATCTTTTTCTTCCTGATCCTGCTGGTGTTGAGCATGGCGGATTATGGGACGCGGTTGTGGACTTAGGCGAGCCACATCCGGTACCGACACACGCCCGGTTTCCAGGTGGCTTTCCTTCGCCTTCCAACTTGAGCTAATCTAACAGGGGCAGCTTGTCTTTCGGGATGTGACGGGCAATCCATCCACCAGGAGACTCTGCCATGAGCACCAACTTTTTCTTTGAGCCTAGCAGCAAACGTCGCAAAGGCTTCCCATCGGAGACCAGCGTAAAACGCGGCTTTCCGCGTGATCGGTGGCCATAAGGAACTCCTCGAGAAACTCGGACGGAATGATCCTTGTCCATGTGGCTCCGGACGCAGATTTCAAGAAATGCTGCATGCGGACCGGGCACTATGATGGTGAGCGGCGTAACCACTACCAACGGTAAAGCAAGGGCGCGGTGTAACAGCCGCGCCCTTTGCCTGTTCCGAGTGAAGTCAACTCGCCACAGGAAATTAACGGCCGCCCTTGCCGCCGCGACTGTTTTCCTTGAACATGGAGTTTAGGGAACGAAATGCTGCCGTCTGATCCACTTCCAATTCTATCCCCCGAAAAGGCGAATGCCTTCGCGCAGCGCGCGCAAGCCGCGAAGACCGTCCGACCAGACGCACGGGAGCTCGAAGCCGCCCTGCGCGACCGCATCCAGGGCGAGGTTCGCTTCGACACTTCCAGCCGCGCTCTCTACGCCACCGACGGCTCCAGCTATCGCCAGGTGCCGATCGGCGTTGTAATTCCGCGCAACAATGACGACGTCATCGCCACTATCGCGACCTGCCGCGAATACAGCGCCCCGGTTCTGCCTCGCGGCCAAGGCACATCGCTGGCCGGACAGTGTTGCAACACCGCGGTGGTCCTCGATTTCACCAAGTACATGGCGGAGATTCTGGAGATCGATCCCGTCCGCAAGCTGGCGCGCGTGCAACCGGGTGTGATTCTAGATCACCTGCGCAACGCGGCCGAAAAGCACCGGCTCACCTTCGGACCTGACCCCGCCACCCACGATCGTTGCACCCTGGGCGGCATGATCGGCAACAACTCCTGCGGGGTGCACTCGGTCATGGCCGGTAAAACCGACCACAACATCGAGGCCCTCGAGATCCTTACTTACGACGGCTTACGAATGAAGGTCGGCGCCACCAGCAAGGACGAACTCGAGCAGTTCATCCGGGAAGGCGGCCGGCGCGGCGAAATCTACTCCACGCTCAAGGCCATCGCCGATACCTATGGCGATCTCGTCCGCCAGCGCTATCCTGACATCCCGCGGAGAGTCTCAGGCTATAACCTGAACTACCTGCTCGTGGAAAACGGATTCCACGTAGCCCGCGCACTCGTCGGCACAGAAGGAACGTGCGTGACGGTCCTGGAGGCGACGTGTCGGCTGGTCGAGAGTCCTCCGGAGCGGGTGCTGCTGGTGATTGCCTACCCAGACATCTACGAAGCGGCGGACCACGTTCCCGAAATCATGGCCCACAAGCCGATTGGCCTCGAGGGGGTGGACGGCTTGCTGGCGGAGTACACGCGCCGCCGGGGCATCAACGCCGAGGGGCTCGCACTGCTGCCCCCAGGAGGCGGCTGGTTGCTCGTCGAGTTCGGAGCGCAAACGCAAGAGGACGCGCAAGCGCAGGCGCAGCGGCTGATGGACGCTCTCCGCCGTCCAGCAACCGCCCCCAACATGCGTCTCTGCACCAAGGTCGAAGCCAAGCACATCTGGACCGTCCGCGAGTCTGCGCTGGGGGTGATCTCCCACGTGCCAAACGAACCGCTCAGTTGGGAAGGTTGGGAAGATTCGGCAGTCTCTCCGCAGAACCTCGGCAACTACCTGCGCGAACTCCGGCGGTTGATGGAGGGCTTTGGCTACCAGGGAACGTTGTACGGCCACTTCGGCCATGCCTGTGTGCACACCCGCATCAACTTCGATTACCAGAGCGAGGAAGGCATCGCCCAATTCCGCCGGTTCATGAACGAGGCGGCTGATCTTGTCATTGGCTACGGGGGGTCGCTCTCGGGTGAGCATGGCGACGGTCAGGCTCGTGCCGAACTCTATCCCAAGATGTTCGGCCCTGAGCTTATCCGGGCCTTCAATGAATTCAAGGCTGCATGGGATCCGGATTGGAAGATGAACCCCGGCAAAGTGGTTGAGCCTTACCGCATGGACGAGAACCTGCGGCTGGGGGCTGACTACCATCCCTGGGAGCCGCATACACACTTCAAGTTTCCCCAGGACCACGGCAGCCTGGCGCACGCGACGCTGCGCTGCGTCGGCGTCGGAAAGTGCCGCCACTACGAGGGCGGCGTGATGTGCCCCAGCTTCCGCGCTACTCGCGAGGAAGAGCACTCCACCCGGGGCCGCGCCCACCTGCTTTGGGAAATGGCCAAGGGTGAGGTGATCCGCGACGGCTGGCGGAGCAAGGAGGTGAAAGAATCCCTCGACCTTTGCCTCGCCTGCAAGGGCTGCAAGAGCGATTGCCCCGTTTCCGTCGACCTCGCCACCTACAAAGCTGAGTTCCTTTCTCACTACCACGAAGGCCGCGTGCGTCCTCTGAACCACTATGCCTTCGGGAACATCGATCTCTGGGCGCGCCTGGCTTCGAACGCGGCTGGCCTGGTCAACATAACAACCCAGCTTCCCTTCCTGCGCGACCTCCTGAAACTGGTCGCCGGAATCCCGAGCCAGCGTTCCATTCCGGCTTTCGCCCCCCAAACCTTCAAGAGCTGGTTCCGCCGCCACCCTACCCGCCATCCCGACGGCCCGCTGGTCGTGCTATGGCCCGATACGTTCAACAACTACTTCCTGCCGAACACGGCGAAGGCTGCCGTGGACGTCCTCGAAACCGCCGGATTCCGGGTTGAGCTCCCTGAGAGCAACTTGTGTTGCGGGCGACCGCTCTACGATTTCGGCATGCTCGACCGCGCCGAGGCCCTGCTGCTCCGCATCCTCGACGCTCTGGCCCCGGAAATCGAAGCCGGGGTTCCGATCGTCGGCCTGGAACCGAGCTGCGTAGCCGTCTTCCGGGATGAGCTATGCAACCTATTTCCGAACGACGAGCGCGCCCAGCGGCTCTCACGCCAGACCTTCCTGCTTAGCGAATTCCTCGAAAGCTATAAGGACCGGATCCCCCTGCCGCGGCTGGAGCGAAAGGCCGTCGTTCACGGCCACTGTCACCACAAGTCTGTCTTGAAGACGAACGCGGAAGAAGCGGTATTGAGCCGGATGGGCCTGGACTGCCAGGTTCCGTCGGCCGGCTGCTGCGGGATGGCCGGCTCCTTCGGATTCGAGGACGACAAGTACGACGTTTCGATGGCGATCGGCGAGCTCGAACTCCTGCCCGCGGTCCGCAGAGCTCCGCCCGACTGGCTCGTGATCGCCAACGGCTTCAGCTGCAGGGAACAGATCGCCCAGGGAACCGACCGGCAAGCCCTCCATTTGGCCGAAGTCCTCCAGATGGCGTTGCGGGAGGGCCCTGCTGGACCGGAAGGCTCCTACCCCGAGAAGCTCATCGTTCGCCAGCGGGAGGTCGCAACCCGGCACTCGATGCGGCGCAGCGGACTGGCTCTTGCAGGCCTGGGGGCGGGCGCCGCCCTGCTCTGGCAACTAGCCAAAAAACGCTGATTCTAAATGGCTTGCGGCCTTATAGCCGGCGGTGAACCATCCCCTCTCGCCTCCCGCTTGCCTTTCTGGGACAATAGATGCACCAGCCTTCTGGGACGCCGCCAGCTTAGGCGTCCGGTTTCTCCCCGTCCTACTTCGGGGAGCCAGTGAAAGCCATGGAACGTGAAACAACCATCTCGGGAGTTGTTACGGACTCGATGCAGCCCCAGGCTGCACTCGTCGGCGGAACCGAAATCGCCCTGCAAGGGGCAGTGCTGGTCCTGATCCAGTTCGACGTGTCGGAGGAGATCCGCCTCGACGAACTCCGCAAGATTTTCGGGGCCCGCACCGCCGAAGCCAGCTTCAAGCACCCCGCTCCGGGCTACGTGCAGTATCAGCGGCCCCCGGTGGTCGAGCCGATCGAGCCCTTGGTGCTCGACAGCGGCGAGCGTCTCGATGCCCAAATCCGGTATTACGACTACGGCGTCCTGAGCGTGGTATTCGAGCTGCCCTTCTCCGGAGACTGGGACACGCTGGTCCGACTCTCCAGCCGCTGGGTCTGGGACACCGACTTCACCAGCCTGGCCCAGAAAATCGTCAAGAGGAAGCTGGATCGCGCCCGTCCGGCACTGATCAAGCCCTACGAAAACTGGTTGCACGAGGACTATTTCATCTTCCACCTACGCGAGATGGCCTCGAAGCCGACCGCAAACGAACTGCTGAGCCTCCACGCCGACCAGATTGCGCAGATTGTCCGGGGCGAGACCGGGCGGCTGTCCGAAGGCGAAAGGCAGGAAGTGCTGCAAGGGAAGATCTCGTACTACCCTAACGACCTGACCGTGATCGGCTGGAACGCAGCGTTTCTCTATGACAGCAACGCCGGCGCCGAGACCGCCATCCACCTGCTCGAATACGCGAACTCGCAGCTGCTCGAATTCCGCCATTACGACGAATTACTGACCCGTGAACTCGAAGGTGTTTATGACTTCCTCGAAACCGGAGGCACGGGGTTGTGGTCGCGCTGGCGAACCGCTCGCGCCGCGACTAAGTTGCACACCGTACTGCTCGACGTCGGCGAGCTGACGGAGCACGCCGACAACGCCATCAAGTTTCTGAGCGACATGTTCTCCGCCCGTCTGTACAAGCTGGCCGCCTCGAAAGTCGGAGTGCCAGACTACAAAGACCTGGTCCAGGAAAAGCTGCACACCGCCGAAGAGCTCTACCGCTTCATGGTCGATCAATTCAATCAGAGCCGGGCGTTCGTGCTCGAGTTAATGGTGGTGGTCATCCTGATCATCGAGCTGGTCATGCTGTTCCGGGGGAAGCCGGGGTTCTAATCGCCCGGCGTCCGGCCTGTGACGGTGGCGACAGCATACCGCCCGTCCACGACGAAGAGCTTTTGAGTTCCCATGGGCCCTGCGGCCCACCCATAGGGATGAAAGCCGATTTCTAGGGCCGATTGATTCCAAATGGGTTATGCGTGACTTCCGACGGAGTGCAGAGGGCGCAGAGTGAGCGCAAAGGTCGCGAAGAAATACTTTGTGTCTTTGGCTGCTTTTCTTTGCGGTGAAGGGCTTTCCAAACGCCTCATACAGGGTTTCTCGGGCACGTCGTTCTTTCCTTGTGCACTTCTTCCTAACTGATAAAAGCCTGTATCCTCACTTGCCGGAGGAACTATGCGCGGTCTCGAAGGCAAACGCGTTCTGGTCACCGGAGGCGCCAGCGGCATCGGTGCTGCAACGGCTGCCCGCTTCCTCGAGGAAGGCGCGCGGGTTGTCGTGCTGGATCTCGACGAAAAGGGCCGCGCCGAAATCCAGCGCCAACTTCCCAAGCTTGCCGGGACGGTGGCCGCAGACGTCTCCAACCTGCAACAGGTTCAGGCGGCGTTCGCGCAGGCCGTGCAGCTTATGGGCGCCGTGGATGTCCTCATCAATAACGCTGGCATCTCGATGCGCCATAACTTTCTCGAGATCACTCCGGATGAATGGGACAGAGTCCTCGGCGTCAATCTGACGGGTGTCTTCTATGCGGCGCAGACCGCTGCCCGCCACATGTGGGAGCGCGGCGACGGGGTGATCCTGCAGACGGCGTCGACCAACGGCCTAGTGGGCTATCCGTTCTACGCCGACTACAACGCTACCAAGGCCGGAGTGATCGAGTTGACGAAATCCATGGCGCTCGAACTCGCGCCCAAAATTCGCGTGTGTGCAGTTGCGCCAGGATATGTCCTAACGCCGATGCAGCGCGCCGAGTATACCGAGGCGATGCTCGACGAGGTCAACCGCAAGATCCCGCTTCGCCGTCATGCCCGGCCGGAGGAGATTGCAGCACTGTTTGCCTATCTCGCGTCCGACGATGCCGCTTACATGACCGGCCATGTCTACACTTGCGACGGAGCCGAAACCGCGGGAGGATTGGCGAGCCGGTAGGAACTTTCGGATTGGTCTTGAATTGAGGTCTGAAGTCCAGGCAGAGATCACTGAGCGGCGGGAGGCGTAAACAGCCTCAGGAATAGACGGAAGAACCGAATCACTCGATACAACCAAAACAACGCCTCCGGCAGGCGCACCACGGACCACTCCCCTACACTCGGTGTGAATAGAAGTCGGAGGGCAAAGCGCAGCTTGTCCGTCGCACGCTCGCGCAATCGCAGCATCAATCGGAAATAATCAAGAGATTCGGAGCTATGCTGCTCGGCGCTGGGAATCTGGCGGGCGATCTCGTTGCACAAGTCGGCAATTTCGTGATCGTTGCGCCACCGCTTGAGGAGCGAATCCGGTACGCGCGCGTTGAGCCAACGGCTCGCGAGCAGCAAGCTGGTGCCAAGCATGCGATCGACGCCCAACTCCCTCGCTCGCCGATTCACGACGTCCCATTGCAACGGCAGCGACTGAGCAACTTCCGCGATATCGCACAGCCAGCGCAGGCGGATCCAAGCATGCTTGGCGGCATGCGCGCACAGCACCAGCAGCAGGTCTTCGGGGCTGAGGCTCTTCACGGCTCTGCCGCCCACGCTCGCGGGGATAGCACGCTCGAAGAAAGCGTCCAGATCGAAATCGACGGCGTAGAACCTGGGAAGGATCGCAAACTGGATCTCGAGCAGGTTGCGGCCGGCGGGGCCGTCGAAAACGAATTCATAGCCGGACTTCAAGTACGCGCGCTCCTGGGCGGGCGTGAAAGGTGAATTGGGGGAGTAACCCAGATCTCTCAGCGCCACCTTCGCGCGGGGCACATCCGCAGGGCGAACCAGGATGTCGAGGTCGGAGAACTCCCGCAAAGTGAGATCACCGTAAGCGGTCTCCGCCAGCCCGGGCCCTTTATATGGAATTGCGGGGATGCCACAAGCGTCGAGGCAATCCAGGATGCGGATCAATTCGGCGGTGAATTTGAGATTCCGGCGCGCGTTGTGCTCGTAGCGTTTCCGAAGGTCTTCGAGCGTTTCCGCGGGAATCGCGTCAGGAACCCGGCGGAGTGTCCGATACACGAGCGGGATGACCCCGTGATGCTCGGCCAAGCCAAGCACTTGCTGCCAATCGCGTACCACACCGAGCTGTCGTTGCAGGTCCCTGAACGATGTTTGCTGGGTTTCGAGAGCGCTGCAGGCGAGCAAGAGTTCGAGACCCGGCTGTGTCGGGAACCTCGCGGGGCTGAGCCGGTGGTCGGAGGCTATCGTCGGCGACGAGGCTAAGGAAGACATGAAAACGATAAGCGCGCCGGCGGCCGCAACGCGCCAGGTGCGGACACTATAATACAAGCACTCTCCCGAGGAGTTGGGCGGGACCGTTCCAGAATGCTTGCAGTCGTCCTCGAATCCGTCAGCAAGGTCTTCCGTCACCGGCCAGCGCTGTTCAACTGGCTGGGCCGTGAACGGAGTGGAGAAACGCTCGCGCTTGACAGGGTCTCGTTCGAGGTCCCGAGCGGCAGCGTGCTGGTGCTGCTCGGCCCGAACGGCAGTGGCAAGACGACGACTCTCAAGCTGATTTCGACCATGCTGCTGCCGGACGCGGGACGTGTGTTGGTCCAGGGCGCCGATACGGCCAGCAACGCGCATGCGGTCCGCGATCGCGTGGGTTTTGCGGTGGCTACGGAACGGTCGTTCTTCCCGCGGCTGTCGGCGCGCGAGAATCTGGACTTCTTCGCTGCTCTGGACGACATCCCGCGCAAGGCCCGCGCCGAGCGGGTAGACCAACTTCTGGCGCAGACCGGTTTGCGCGATTCAGCAGACACGCTGGTCATGAAGTTTTCGAGCGGAATGTATCAGCGGCTGGGCATCGCGCGGGCCCTTATCAAGAAACCGTCAGTGGTCTTGTTGGACGAGCCTACGCGGAGCCTGGATCCTGGTTCGGCGGCCCAGTTCTGGAACCTGGTGCGCGAACTGCCGGCCCGAGGCGCAACCGCGATCCTGGCTACGCACAACTTCAATGAAGCAGTCGCGGTAGGGAATCAGGTGGCGATCCTGTTCAAGGGGGCGCTCGCCGCGCAACGCAAGTTGTCGTCGACTTTGCGGGTGGACGAATTGCGCTCGTTCTACTTCCAGACCACCGGAGAGCTCGAAGAAGTCGAACCGATCGCGTCGGGAGGAGAGTGATGAACCTGGGGGCCCTGCTCGACAAGACAGTGGTGATCGTTCGACGCGACGTACTGACCGCGACGCGCTACCGGACCGGGTTCTTGCTGGGTGCGGCGGGAGCCCTCACCGAACTCGCCGCCTTCTACTACTTGTCGCGGGCCGTGGGGCCGGGATTTCGGCCCGAAGGCGAGGAATATTTTTCCTTTCTGCTGGTGGGTACGGGTTTCTACACCTTCCTGCTAATGGGGGTGCATGCCTTCCTCGAGACCGTGCAGGAAGCGCAGCAGACGGGCACGCTGGAAGTGCTGATGACGACCTCCACCTCCCCGCCAGTGCTGGTGTTCTTGAGTGCGATGTCGGCCTTTGCGGCGAACACGGTTACGCTGGCGTTCTACCTGATTGCCGGCCTGGTCTTCGGAGCCCCGTTGCGCCCCAACGTGGTGACTTCGCTAGCGGTATTTGCCTTGTCGGTGGTGGTTGCTGCGGCCATTGGATTGCTTGCAGCAGCTTTACAACTGGCCGTGCAGAAGGGGTCGGCTGTGGTCTGGGTCCTGGGGTCGGTGTGGTTCATGACAGGGACACTCTTCCCGGTGCAAACCCTGCCTAAACCTCTGCGCGATCTGGCAGATTTAATTCCGATCACGCACTCGCTGGAGGGTATGCGACTGGCCCTGTTGGAGGGAGCATCACTGAGCGGAGTGGGACATGAACTAGTGATTCTGGCAGGTTTTGCACTGGTGCTGGTGCCTTTGAGCCTGCTGGTTTTTTCCTGGACCTTGCGCCGCGCGAGGTTGGCGGGAACGCTGTCTTTCTATTGATTCTTGGGGACTTTCAGGTAATCTGCATTCCCACTCGCGCTTTGAGCCTGCATCCAAGCCGCATCTCCTGCCCCATATCCAGGGCATAGCGATTTCCTGTTCTCGTTAAGGAGTGGGTTACTTTCGTGACCTCCTCGGCCCCGATATCGGCGCCCAGCCCCCGAGAATTTGGCACACTTAGGAGTTGGAGGCGCAGCGTTGTTGCGGCCTCCCCTCAGGGCTTGGCTACGATGACACCCGCTTCCGCACAATCCGAATCGCCGCGGCGGATGACGCGCGTGCGCGTGGAGATTCCGCTTCGGCTGGCCACCCTGGCACCGGCACCGTTGTTCGCGGAAGAAAGCCACACCCTGGTGGTGAACCCGCAGGGGTGCGGGGTGAAGCTGTCACGGGCGCTCGATCCGGGAACGCGCGTGTTGCTCGACGGGCTTCCGGGCGGCGCGCAGGCGACGGCGCGGGTTGCAAATTGCCTCCCGCTCGGAACCGACGGCAAGTCCTTCCTGCTCGGCCTCGCGCTGGAGACGACCGGGAATGTGTGGGGCATCAAGAACACACCGGCCGACTGGGGGAGCGAGGCGGCGCCGGTGCTGGCTCCAGTTGCCGCAGTTGAGGATCCCAGCAAGAAGAAGAACTGGCCCTACTCGCTGTTCTCGGAGAAGGGCGAGGCGCATCCGGGGCGACGATAGAGCAGTTGCCCTCGGTCATTCCCGACCAACCTCAAACCTCCTTTGAGCGGCGCCGGGACGAACGCTTTACCCTCTAAGACGTAAAGATCACGCTCATGACCCCGGAGACACGTCTGGATTGGGCTGTTCCAGCCGGTATCCACTCTGCGAAGCTCACCTCGCACTTCGTTTTAGTTATATCAGGTTGGAAACTACCAACGCTGCGTCGCTGACTTTCCACGGGTTGGACCCGTCAGTGGCGCTTGACTCAGGAATCGCGTTGGTGGTTCCAAACAAACAACAGGAGGCGATCAAAGGGAACGACCCGCAAGAACTTGTCAAAAAGTTCGTGGACGATCAGGAAGTGGCAACCGATAGCAGATCGATGAGTGGGTCAAGCACGCGTTTCAGACTGGTTTGTTCACCCTGTCGGAAATTGTCTTCAACAAGAAACACAATCGCGGAATTGTGACCTACAGTTCTGTCAGTGGCTCACTCTGCGGGAACGGTAACACGTTGGTGCTCAAGAGAACCGGCCGAGCGTGGAGAGTGACAAAAGGTGTGGGGGATGGGTTTCGTGAACAGGATAACAACCGCTTTGAATACCGGATTTCACTGCTGATGTTGGCGCGGCCTGCTGAATAGCTCTAGTCCTGCGCCGCCGCTCCAACTGCGAACTGCGGTGCGACCGGCAGGGCACGGATGAGCTGTTGCGTGTAAGTGTGCTCGGGATGCTGGAAGAGTTGCGCCGTTTCCCGGCACTCGACGATCTGTCCTTTTTCCATGACGGCCACGCGGTGGCTGATGGTGGCGACCGAGAGCAGGTCGTGGGAGATATAGAGGATGCTCATCCCGAACTTGCGGCTCAGGTCGGCGAATAGCTGAAGAATTTCCGACTGGGTGATGATGTCGAGCGCGCTGGTGGGCTCGTCGGCGATGAGCAGCGGCGGGCGATGGATCGCTGCCATGGCGATCAGCACGCGCTGCGCCTGCCCGACGCTGAGTTGCGAAGGGTAGCGTTTCAGGAACGCGTCGTCGGCTGGCAGGCTGACGTTCTCCAGGGCTTCCCTCAGTGCGCAACGGCACTCGTCTTTGGATCCCTGCTTGTGCACACGCCACGCTTCTTCCAGTTGCTTTCCAATTCGCAGCGCAGGATTCAGCGACGACATCGGGCTTTGCAACACGAGGCCGATCTCCCTGCCCCGTAGCGCTCGCATCTCTCGTTCCTTTAACTGGCCGAGGTCGCGGCTGTTGAAGTGAATCGAGCCTTCCGCGCGGCCGTGCTTCAGGTAGAGCAATTGCAGAATTGTGAGCGCGAGCGTGCTCTTGCCGCACCCGCTTTGCCCGACGAGGCCGAGAATCTCTCCCCGCTTCAGGTCGAGCGTCAGGTCGCGGAGCACATCCGGCTTGCCGGGATAGTGGACCGAGACGCGAATCGACAGAAGAGGCCGCGGTTCCATCAGCGGTTCCGGGCGACCTCGTTGCTGATGGAGATTTCGTCGATATTCCAGTAAACCTGCGGCCGCAATACCACGGGGTGCACGTTGCGTGCGTTGGGCGACACGGCAGAGAGCGCGTTGCGGTTCACGAGGTAGATGAACGGTTCCTGCTCCCAGGCGATTTCCTGCACCCGGTCGAATGCAGCCTTGCGCTTCTTGGGGTCGAGACTCGTCGCCTGTTGATGCATCAGCTTGTCGATCTCTGCTTCCCACCCCGTTGCCGGACTCTTCTGGTGGGGATTCCATTGGTGGTTCTCCCCCGAGCTCAGCCAGACATTCATTTGCGAAGAATTCGGGTCGAGGTCATTACCGATCAAGCCGAGCAAACAGGCTTCATAGTCGAAGCTGCGGGTGATGCGCTCGATGAGCGAGGGAAAGTCGAGCGTGACGACATTCAGCTTGATCCCGATTCCCGAGAGATCCTGCTGCATCATCGTAGCCATGCGCTCCCGGTATTTGTTGCCGGCGTTGGTGATGATCGAGAACTCCACGGCGTGCCCGTCGCGGTCTCTTAACACTCCGTCTTGGAAACGAAATCCATCCTCGGCCAGTCGCGCCAGCGCTGACTTTTGATCAAAAGGATGGGCTTGGAGTTTGGCATTGAACCAGAACTTGTTGGCGGGCGACATCGGTCCGATGGCGGGACGGGCGTGGCCGCGAAACGCGACCCGAGCGAGATCCTCGCGGTTGATTGCTTCAGAGATCGCGCGCCGAAAGTTGGTGGACCGAAACCAGGCTTTCTTGTAGTCGGGTAGCGGTGAGTTCGGTACTTGGTTGAACCACATCTGCTCCGAGTCGAGCGATACGCCGGAGTCGTGCACCAGAGCCGGATTCTGCTGCATGAGCTTGTCGAAATACTCGGCGTCGAGCGAGTTGATGAAGTCAATCTCGCCGCGCACCAGGCGCAGCATCTCGGTGTCGCGATTGGACTGGATGTCGAGACGCACGCTCTGTATGTAAGGCAGCTGCTTGCCGGCCGCGTCCTGCCGCCAGTAGTGGGGATTCCTTTCGAGCAGCAGGTAGTTGCCGGCTTTGTATTCCAGAACCTGGTAGGGACCGAGAACAGCCATCTCTTTCCGGGGAGACTTGGCCGACATGATCGCGACCTGGTCGAAGAGCTTGTCCAGGCCGGCGATCGCCGCCGGGAACGTGACGCTGACGCGATCGGGCGCGAGCACCTTCGTCACCGTCTTTCCATCCCCCGAACGGAAAGCGTCGCCGGTGGGCGAGTGCAGAGACGGGTCCATCATCTGCTGGATGGTGAAGGCAACGTCATCGGCTGAAAACGGCGTGCTGTCGGAGAAAGAGAGTCCGCTGCGCAACTTGAAGGTGATGGTCTTGCCGCCCTCGGTGATGTTCCAGGAAGTCGCCAGCTCCGGCTCGAGGTCCTGGGTCATGCGGTTCAGGCGCATCAGCACGCCCCCGGTCAGATAGCGGACGGTCTCGGAAGAGTCTTCTTCCGCCAACAGGGGATTGAACGTCTTTGGGTCCGAATGCAGGCAGAAGCGCAGTTGCGCGTTGTTCTGCGCTACCGCGAGCGTGGAAGCGATCATCAGGACCAGGAAGCTGCGGAACACAATTTGTCGGCTCATACCGGTGACTCCTGTTCAAGCAAGACGAGATGAAAACAGCTCACGACGACGACGAAAAGAATCAAGGGAACGAACTGCCAGGGCTGGCCTGTGATAGCCGAGTAGCTTTGCAACTCGCGCAGCAGGCTCCCCCACGAAGGAAGCGGCTCAGCGACTCCCAGGCCGAGAACTCCGAGATTGGCCTCGGCGAGGATGAAAACGGGAATCGAAATCCAGAATTGCGCGAAGACGATGGGGCGCAAGTTGGGCACGACTTGGCGCCACAGCAGGCGAAAGCCGCTGCTGCCGGAGGCGCGCGCCGCCAGGATGAAATCGGAATGGGCGAGCGACCGGGCATCGGCGCAAATGACGCGGGCCGCGGTCGCCCATCCCAGGCACCCAAGGAGTGCGAACGTGATCGCGACCGAGGTGATGGGCAAAACATTCAAAGGCAGCAGCGCTCGCACCGTGATCAGCAAAAAGAGCCAGGGAAGCGACAGGAAGAGGTCGGTCGTCGCCATCACGATGCGTTCTACCCAGCCTCCCGCAAAGCCGGCGGCGCCCCCGATCAGAACTGCGAGCAGACTCGAGAGCAGGGCGGCGGCAGGGGCCAGCAGCAACGAAACCCGCGTGCCATAGAGCACCCGCGCGAAGCGGTCGCGGCCGAGGTCATCGGTCCCCAGCAGATGTTGTCGTGACGGCGCGGCGCCCGGTTCATCGCGGAACTGGTGGGCGTAGGACGGAGCCACAAAATCGGCGAGCAGACAGGCGAAGGCAACCGTCGCCAGAAACGCGATGCCGAGGTGGCGCGCCCACTTCATGCGGATGCCTCATGGAGGTTGATGCTCAATGCTTTGCCTAGTAGATCCGAAAGCGAGTTCGCAACCAGCGTCACCACCGCAACGATCATGGTGAGCGTCACCAGCAGGCTCAGATCGCGGCTGAGCGCAGCCTTCCAGGCGAGCTGCCCCAACCCAGGTAGATCGCAGAGCGCTTCCACCGGAATTGCCGCCGTAAACGCGATGCTGACCGATACGCCGGCGAGCGCCAGCAACTGCGGCGCCGCTGGCGTCAGGATGTGCCAGAACATCAGGTGGAAGTCCCCGAGCCCCTTGGCGCGGGCAGTTAGCACGTGTGGCAGGGAGGCGCTGCGGGCGAGCAGGTTTCGTGAGTAGCGGAAGACGTTCGGAAAGACGATCAGCGCGAGAACCAGGCGGCCGGGCATGCGCGCCAGCTGGAAGATCAGCGCAAGCACCGCGGCCGGCAGACAAAGAAGGAGGCCGCCCGTCAGGGTGGCCATCAGGTCCAGAGTCCAGGAGCACGACATCACGACGGCGATTGCGAGCGAGAGTCCCAGGGTCCAACCGAACACCAGCCCCAGAGCGACTGACTTCGCGGTTTCCGGTGCGCGCTCTGCCAGCAACTCCGCTACCGGTCTCTGCAGGGAGCGTGAGGTTCCCAAGTCACCGCGCAGCAGCCGGACGAAGTACTGGAAGTAGAAGGCACCGAGACTCTGGCCGGGCTGCGCCTGGCGAAGAGCCTGAATGCTCTGTGCGGAAAGCCTGGAATCGAGTTCCGCTTCGTCGATTCCGAATCCCGGCGCGACCCGGACGAGCGTTGCTCCCAGCAGGCCGCCGACGACGACGGTGATCGCGATGCGGCCCGCGTGCCTGACCAAGCTCGTTAGCATCGGATGTCGGTTCAGCATGGATCGAGTTCTCCGCGTGCCGGGGCTATTCCTTGGCGAGTTTGGAGATGTACTGCGCGTCGTACATCTTGGTGGTGCGGTCGACGAAATCGAGAAGCTGCTGCAGGTGGGCCCGATCGTCGCGATTGCCCTCTTTGAACTTGATGGCCAGGCCCGTGCCGGGGTCGGAACGCACCACGCTGCCTTCCGCCTGCATATGGCCATCGTCGATCGAGAAGTTCATCGTCAGCTTGCTCTCCGGCGCCAGCATGACGCTGGTCTCGATGTAACAACCGCCCAGGCTGATGTTTGTGAGATTGGCGAGCACCGGGACATCGTTTCCCTCCGAGCGAAATTCGATCGTGACTCGCCCTTTCATGCGTGGGTAGATCCGGCGATTCTTGCGATGGGGCTGCTTCTGCTTTTCGAGGTACATGCGGCGGTCGGCTTCCGCCAGAAGGTCTTCTGCGCCTGCGCCATCGTCGGGATACACAGCGCGCCCGACACTGAGGGACAGGATGTCTTCGCGACAGATCTCCTGCCCCACCTGGCGGGCGAGCTCGCGAAACTGGTCGGCTTTCTTCTTGGCGTCGTCCGCGGCCAGGCCGGGAGCGATCACGACAAACTCGTCGCCCCCCATGCGGGCCACGTAGTCGTACTCGCGGCAGGTCTCTTTCAGGGCCTGGCCGAACAGGCGCAGGACCCGGTTGCCTTCGAGGTGGCCAAAGCGGTCGTTGATCTGCTTGAAGCCGTCCATGTCGCAGACCATCACCGTGAGCGAAGACGTTTCCCGTTTGCAGCGCGCCAGTTCGCGGTCGAGCTGCAGAAAGAGCGAGCGCGCGTTGGGCAGGTCGGTCAGGTAGTCGGTCGTGGCCGAACTCTCCGCTTGCTGGTACTTGAGGGCGTTCTCGATGGCCAGGGCCATCTTGGAAGTCACCGCCTGCAGAATGCGGAGGTGGTCGGTGGTGAACGCATCGGCCTGGGCTTGGTAGAGAGCCAGCACACCCACAACTCCGTGCAGGCCTTCCAGCGGCAGCGCCAGTGCGGAGCGCAACGTGCTGAACTTCGTGGGATCGTTCAGGTATCCCGGTTCCACCGATGGGTTGCCGTTAATGATCGGCTTCCGGTTCTGCGCCACCCAGCCCGAAAGTCCTTGGCCCAGGGGAATACGCAGCGACTCGAATAAGCGGAAGTTGTCGCCGCTCACGTGCTTGGGGACGAGAACGTCCTCAATCCGGATATAGATGGCGATGGAGTCGTAGGGGACGAGCCGCTTGAGTTTGACGGAAAATACCGAGAGGGTTTCGTCAAGGCTGAGAGAAGCGCCCAAATCCTGGGAGAGCTCGAACAGAGTCTGAGCTTCCTGGCGCGCCGCCGCAATCGAAGCCAGGAACTTGGTTTCCTGGTTGTCCTTGATTCCCGTTTCCACGAACCCAGTGGCCGGCGCCAGGCCGCGCTCCACTTTCACCTCAGTCGACAGCTTCGACCAGGGCGCCGCTTTCAGGCGCTTTTCGACCAGCTTTTCGAGATCGCGGTAGCGCTGCCGGAGCACGCTCACAACCTGTGGATCAAACGACTTCCCGGATTCGGTCTCCAGTTGCTTCATCACATCGTCGAGCCGCATGGCGCGCCGGTACTGGCGGTCGGAGGCGAGCGCGTCCAGAAAGTCGACGGCGCTCAAGATGCGCGCGCCGATGGGAATCTCGTCACCCTTCAGTCCAAAGGGATATCCGGAGCCGTCGTATTTCTCGTGGTGCGCGCGCACGATGGGAACGACCGGGTAAGGAAAGCGGACGCGCTCCAGAATCTCGGCGCCGACCACCGGGTGAATCTTCATCTTCTCGAATTCTTCCGGGGTCAGGCGGCCGGGCTTGGAAATGATGTGCTCGGGGACCGCGAGTTTGCCGATGTCGTGCAAGAGAGCAGCCGCCTGCAAGGCTTCCATCTCCTCCGGCGTCAACCCTAGTTCCTTGGCGACTTCGACCGCGTACACCCGCACGCGCTGGAGGTGATCATGGGTAGTGTGATCTTTGGCTTCGATGGCTAGCGCGAGGGCTTCGATGGTGCGCAGGTGGAGATTGGCCATCTCCTCTACGTGGCCCTTTTCGTCTTCAAGCTTGGCGAGGTACAGGCGGTAGGAGCGGTAGATGAGATACACCGCCGGCAGAATCAGCAGGGAAGTCTGCCAGTCAACCACGCGGTTCAACCAACTCACCAGGCCTGCCACGCCGGCGCCAACCAGGTAGTACGGAAATGACCAGAAATAGCAGTCGGACCAGATACGCCGCAGAGACTTGTGCTCAGTCAGCGAGATCACGGCGGCAACCGGAATGGTGTTGGCTACGAAATAGGTTGAGGCCGTTGCGACCAGCAAGATCGCGGGGTTGTTCTGAATACGGAACAGGGTGACGTGGTAGATGCAATAGGCCAGAGAGATCGCAAACGAGGTCGCACAGGTGTTGAAGATCACCTGCACGAATCGCGGGCGGTCGCGGTAGAAGCACTGGGTGAGAATCGCTGCGCATCCGAGCGCGAGAGTCTCAGCAAAGCTGAGCTCCAGAATCCCCAGCAGGATGAAAAGGAAATTGACGGACATCGTGCCCGTGATGCCGGGCAGATTGACTTTCAACCGCGACGCCCCGACCGCCACCACCAGGTAGCAAAGGAACTTGACCGGCTGGTGGCTGGTCGGATGCAGAGCACCAATCGCGAGCACGCCGGACCCGAGGGCGACGACCAAACTGATGTACAGGCGCGCGCTCAAAGTCATGGCTTTCCATGACTGTGTTTTCGCCATACTTCGTTCACATCCTGCCCTCTTGTTTTTGTCTTCGGGGGAAGTCAAAAGACACGAGAGGCCTGGTTGAGTGATACCAGCTAACACCTGTAAATCCAATCAATTACGGGAATTCTGCGAAACTTTCGTAACCGCAGCGGGGGTCACCCGCGAAAGCGTCCTAGGCTCGCATGGCAGCCGCCAGCGAGGAGACAAAATGTCCGCCTGGGTGGGCTCTCCGGGCTAAGTCCGGGATGGGTCGCGGCTTATGTCGAATCGCGTTGGTTATAGGTGGAACTGTGAACGGGGCAGTTTGTCCGCTTCGGCCAGTGCGTCGTTCCCCGTTAACCCATTGACTCAGTTGAGGTTGACCGGGCTTTGCCGCTGGAAGGCCGACTGCAAGGGTTACAGCCGTCCGCGAGAACTTCAAGCGGTCGCTTCATTCGGAGAATGAGAGTGAGATCGACAGCTAAACCCGTCAGAGCAAGTCTCCCCGGGAATCGCGAAGCCCTCAGTTGGGCCGGTGGCCTGGCCGTACTGGCCTTCGTGGTGGGGAGTCTGGGGATTGCGCAGGGTCAGGTGAGTTCGAGACTGGCTCGCCTGGGCGTCGATCAAGGCCGTTTCCGGAGGATCGCGCCGGAACTCACGAGCTTTGCTGGGCAAACCAAATCTCCTAATCAGCGGGTTGAAGTCATCGTGCAATTCCGGCAGAAGCCAACTAAGGCGCACTTTGCGCGGATGGCTGGTCTCGGCGGAGTGCACCGACAGAACCTTGAGTTGGTTCACGGCGCAGTCTTTAACCTTCCGGTTGGCGCGATTCAGGCCCTCGGCAATGATCCGGATGTCATCTATGTTTCGCCGAATCGCGCGGTGCAGATGACGGGGGCAGACCAATACGAAGCAACGGTGGGTGGAGACGTGGCCCAACGCTACGGCTGGGACGGCACCGGGATCAGCGTGGCCTTGATTGACAGCGGCATCAGCGATCACCCCGACTTGCATGATCCGACCACAGGTTTGTCGCGCGTCGTGTACAACGAGAGTTTCGTACCTGGCCTCGATGCGAACGATCAGTACGGTCACGGGACACACGTGGCGGGTATCATCGCCGGCAATGGCCAGTCTTCTGGCGGTGATGGCGATGACGGAAACGCTAACCCGGCCACCGCAATCTTCGGAGTGGCACCCGGCGTGAACCTGGTGAACCTTCGTGTGCTCGACGCGAATGGCAGCGGCACCGACGGGCAGGTGATCGCGGCGATTCAGCGTGTTATCGCGTTGAAGGACACCTACAACATACGAGTAATCAATTTGTCCCTCGGTCGCAATGTGTTTGAGAGCTACAGGCAGGATCCGCTGTGCCAGGCGGTGGAGGCTGCCTGGCAGGCGGGTCTGGTCGTGGCCGTGGCCGCAGGAAATAATGGCCGGAACAACACCTTGCACACCAACGGATACGGAATGATCGGGGCCCCGGGCAACGACCCCTACGTCCTGACCGTCGGCGCCACGCGCACCATGCAGACGGCCACCAAGAACGATGACCGGATCGCCAGTTTCAGTTCTAAAGGTCCAAGCCTGATCGACCACGTTGTGAAGCCGGATCTCGTAGCTCCCGGAAACAACATTGCCTCGCTTCTGTCGCCAAGCAGCACGCTGGACTCAAAACACCCCGCTGGAGAAGTGAACCCGGCTTCCTACCGAGGCGGTGGCAAGAAACAATACTTCGTCCTGAGCGGTACCAGTATGGCAACCCCGGTGGTGAGTGGCGCGGCTGCGCTGCTGTTGCAGCAGAACCCGGCTCTGACGCCTGACCAGGTCAAGGCACGTCTGATGAAGACGGCGGACAAAATGATGTTTCCGGCGTACGACCAAATGTATGAGCCGGTGTCGGGCATCACGTACCAGTTTCAATACGACATTTTTACGGTAGGGTCGGGCTATCTCAACATCCCGTCAGCTCTTGCAAGCACCGACCTGGCGCAGGGGACGGCGCTGTCGCCCATCGCGACGCGCGATCAGTTTGGCAACGTCCTGCTTCAGTCCGATCCCTCTTCCATTTGGGGGTCGTCGGTGATCTGGGGCAACAGCGTGATCTGGGGCAACGGCGTGCTGCTGAATGGCACCTCGGTGATTTGGGGCAATTCGGTGGTGTGGGGAAACAGCCTGCTGAGCGGGAACAGCGTGATCTGGGGCAACAGTGTGATCTGGGGCTCGAGCGTCGACGCCAGTAGCACTGCCGAGAGCATCGAGGACGGCGGCGACCCGCAATAGGCTCGCAGCAGCAGCTTGAGGATGTGCGGCATTTGGGTCGGAAAATAAGCACGGCAAACTGACAGTTATTCTTGAGGAGAGACGAGAGATGAAGAAGGCAGCATTGGTAGCATTCCTGGTTGCGGCATCGGTTCTGGCACTGAGCCTGCTGGCCGCAGCCTCGGCGGTCTGGGGAAGTTAAGCGACTCGATTCACAATTGCGGTATCAGCCTATGGCCGATCCCACTGAGAAACCCAACCAACCCGTTGCATAGCCACTTCGTCAACACCTGTCGGGCCGGAAAGTATCCGTCAGGGCGTGTCTGTCGAGGCCGCACCCCGTTCCGAAAGCGAACCACTCCCACTCCTCTAAACTTCAGTAACCTACCGGATCGCCTCCAAACCTGTTAAAGACAAGCGCGGGGAGTTGTGTACGCGGGAGCCTTGCATGCCGCCGGAATCTTTGCGGCAGGGCCGGCTTCTGGCCTTTCCCGTGCGGTTATATGTCCATGAAACCTGCAGTTGCTATGCGACTGGTCGATGGAACTACCTCGGTGGTGTGCAGCGATGTCATGCACAAGCTGATGGGCATGGTGGAGCGCGTTGCCCGCCAGCACGCTGCGGTTCTGATCGCAGGCGAAACCGGCGTGGGCAAGGAAATGATCGCGCAGGCGATTCACCAGCAGTCGCTGCGCTCGGGCAAAGCCTTCGTAGACGTAAACTGCGCGGCGTTCCCTGAGCACCTGGTGGAGAGCGAGTTGTTCGGATACGAGAAGGGCGCTTTCAGCGGAGCAGACACCACTAAGCCCGGTCTGTTCGAGCTCGCCGATCAGGGCACGCTCTTTCTGGACGAAGTGGGAGAACTCGACGCCAAGGTCCAGGCCAAGCTGCTGCGGGTTCTGGATGGCGTTCCGTACTTCAGGCTGGGCGGAAGCCGCAAAGTCGCGGTCAACGTGCGGGTGATCGCTGCCACCAATCGCGACCTGGAAGAGGAAGTCCGCAACGGCCGGTTCCGCAACGATTTGTTCCACCGGCTCACGCAGTTTCAATTACGCGTGCCGCCTCTGCGGGAGCGGAAGGAGGACGTCGCGCCGATCGCCGAGCATTTCCTGCGATCGCAGCTGCCGTCCGCCCGCTTCACTGACGACGCGCTGAAGACCCTGCAAGGCTATGCCTGGCCGGGCAACGTGCGCGAACTCAAGAATGTCATTCTGCGGGTAGCCGTCAACCTCAAGCCGGGAACCAACGAGATTCGGTCCAGTGATCTTCCGGCGGCAATTTGCGGGGCCACAGATGTGGCTGCCACGCCGGCTGGGTTCAGCGGGAATCTTGAGGAAGTCGAGAAGCAGATGATTCTGCAGGCCCTGGCGCAGAACGGAGACAGCCAGGTCAGGGCCGCAAAGCAACTCGGCATCTCCTCGCGAACCCTCCGCCGCAAACTGGAGAAATACCGCAAAGAGACCGCGGCCACTGGCTCCTCATTGGGGTCGTTGCGGGTTCCGCAGCAACGCTACTTCCGGGTCACGATGGAGATTCGGGTCACTCTGACTTTGGGTGGTAAACAGATCGAGGCGACCAGCGTGAACCTGAGTTCAGGCGGCGTGGCCATTCAGACTCCGGTCCCCATTGCTCATGGCGAAAGCCTGGAGATTTCCTTCCCGCTACCCGAGACCAACACCGTAATCGAAGCCAGGGCCAAGCTGGCCTGGACCAGCCCCGGCGGTCTAGCCGGCCTGAGCTTCGAGGAGATGCACCCCGCGCTCGAACGCGAACTGCAGCAGTGGCTGCTGGAGCGAAGCCGGGACGAGGGCTGGACCGACACCAGCCCGGATCCGGAGTTTCAGGGCTAAAAAGCCTCGATTCGATCGCATCGACCTTTCCCTCCCGTGCGCAAATTCTGGTAATCGAGCCCCTCCGAAACCATCACCCAATGGTTCCTGGGACGAGTTCTTTCGTAACCTCCTCAGGGTTGGGGCGGAATGCAATAGTGGAAGAGGGTTTCTATGTCTCCAGCGCCCCAGATCCAGCGGGACAAGCGCGGTGCCCGGGTCAAACTCGGGGGTTCCGTTCTGGCGCTTCTGCAGCTACAGAATCGACGCCAAATTCGCGCCCGGATGAGCCAACTCTCAGCCAACGGCGGCCTGCTGCAGCTCGATGCCCCCATCGACGAAGGCGTGGTGGTGGAGATCTTGTTTCACGTCGGGACAACGACGGTGCGCAGCAAAGTGGAAATGTTGTTCCCGATGTGGGCTACCAAGGGGTGCCTGCAGCCCTTCCGCTTCAACGATATTTCTGATGAGATTCGGGCCAGACTCGAAAAAGACCTGATCGCGCTGCTGAAAATTACTCCCGGCGCAGCAGCGGACGATGCCTCCCTGCCCTAATCCGCATCTTCGCGCCGCGCTGTGCTTCGTCGGGTCTTCGCCGACGAAGCACAACGCCAGCCCGATCTCTTCTCACTACGCGCCATCCGAGGAATGCAATACCCGGAAAGTATTCCCACCGCCGGACCAGACGAGCAAAAGCGCGTCCTGCCCCTTGGGCACGCCGGCGAGCGCCTTCTGCACGTCGGAGACGGACTGGGTTTCGTGCCGATTGACGCTGACGATGACGTCTCCGGGCCGCAAGCCAGCGTTATCCGCTGGGCTGCCGGGTAGCACCCGCTCAACCACTGCACCCTTCACGTCGCCGGACGCACCTAATTGCTGGCGCACATCGGAGGTGAATTCCCCGAGTGCCAGGCCCCAGCGTGGCTTGCCGGTTTGGTTGCTGGCGGTTTCGTCTTCGCTCTTGTCGCGCGCCCCCATCTTCTCCAGGGTGACCGGGACATCGATGCTCTTGCCGTCGCGCATCACCTGCAACTTCACCGTGGTGCCGGGCTGGGTTTGTCCGACAGCCACCTGCAACTGACCTGCGTCACTGATCTCGCGTCCGTTCAGCCCCACGATCAGGTCGCCCACCCTCAGTTCGGCCTTGGCGCCCGGAGAATTGGCTTCCACTTGGGTCACGATCGCTCCCCGATTGTCTTTCGACTCGAAAAACTTCGCGTTCTCAGGCGTGACATCGGTGATGCCGATCCCCATGTAGCCGTGGTTGACCTTGCCATCGCGAATCAGCGCTGCAACGGTCGGGCGCACGATCTGCGACGGAATGGCAAATCCCATGCCGGAGAAGCTGCCCGATCCCGAGACCAGGAACGTGTTGATGCCCACTACTTCCCCGTGCGCGTTGACCAGCGGGCCACCGGAGTTGCCCGGGTTGATGGCGGCGTCGGTCTGGATGAACTCGCCCGGCTTGCGTGCATCGTTGGGAAAGGGGTTCGGACGGTTGAGTGCGCTGACGATGCCGCGCGTCACCGTGAAACGGAATCCAAAGGGATTGCCGAAGGCCAGCACCGTCTGCCCAGGATGCAGCGCGGTTGCGTCTCCCCAGGGAACGTTGGGAAGATTCTTGCCTTCGATCTTGATCACCGCGAGGTCGGTGAGCGGATCGCTGCCGATCAGCTTCGCGGGCATTACCCGGCGGTCGCTCATCGTCACGCGGAGATCCACCGCGCCATCGACCACGTGATTATTGGTGACGATGTAGCCATCCGGCGAAATGATGACGCCGCTCCCGATGCCGTGCTCGATCTGCGGCTGTTGCGGGCCGAGATTGAAACCCGGCCCAAAGAACCGCCGCATCTCGTCGGGAACTTCGCCCTGTCCCTCTTCGGCTTTTGGCTTGGAAGCAACGGCGACGTTGACGATGGCGGGGGTGACCCGCGCAGCCAGCGTCTCCATGGCGTGATCGAGGGCCAGCAGCGCGCCGATGCTGTTGTCATCGAGTGGAGCGGTGCTGGGCTCTGTCGCCGCGGCTTTCGCGACGACCGGTTTATAGGATTCATAGGCTACCAGCGAGCCGACCATCCCGATTGCCAGTAAGGGCGCAATGACCCGGCGGCCTATGGACTTCGTGAACGTAGCGAACCATGCTTTCATGTTTCTGCTTCTCCTTTGCGATGATTGATATTTCATCAACTAATTCGTTAGTTAGTTACCCCACAAAAATGCTCAAACTTCAGATCCTTTTCCTTAGATGGACTTTGAGGAAATTTCTGCCGGAACCGGTGCGCCGTGCGGCAGCACGGTGAAGCGCCAGATCGCGATGTGCCAGACCACCGGGCCTGAGTCGCCGTATCGTTCACCTTGCATGAACACGAAGACGGCCTGCTGAGGCCCCACAAACTCGGGGGAAACCGGCGCCCTGGTTCTCACCAGCTTCGGTGCCGAGGGTGCCTGCTGACGGTGAAGAAGTTGGGTTGCTCGTGGGACCGACGTCCGCGCTCTAGGCTTAGTGGCACAGCGGTTAGCGATCGCGCCAGAGTTGCGATCCAGGAACGAAGCAGGAACCATGCGCGCCGGCGAAGTCAGTGGAATCTCGCTGTGCGTCGATTCAATCGAAGCTGACGGCTGAGCCGAAAGCGCATTCGGTTCCCCGAACTCCACCAACTTCGGAGCGCGCGCCGACGAGACCAGGCACGCGACCGAGAAAGCTCCCACCACCCAGGGAGCCGGCTTCCATACCCGCACTGCGCTGGGGCGCCGCGCGTCCAGAATTCGCAGGATGCGCAACGAGGTGTGCCGCATCCGGCCCACCGCGGCTTGCGCCAGCGCTAAGCCGCGGCGCAGCAAATTCTTTTCCGCCAAAGATACCAGGCACTCAGCGTAGGCCCGCGGATTGGCAGTCTCGGCCAGCACCATGTCGTCGCAAGCCATCTCGCGTTCCAGCACCAACCGGTTTTCCACCCACCACACCGCCGGATGGAAGAAGAACAGTGCGCGGAGAACTTTCTGCGCGAGGTTGGTCCAGTCATCCCAGCGGCGCAGGTGCGCCAGTTCGTGCAGGAGCACGGCGTTGAGTTCCGCCGCTGACAGGTCCCGCATCGCCCAACTCGGGAGAACGACCGCTGGTTTCAGAAAGCCGATGGCGGTTGGGACGCGCAGCTCGTCTGACGTCGCGATCTCCACTTTCTTGCGGCCGGCCGAGAACTGCCCCAGGGTGTGCCGGAGCATCGGGTCGAGAGTCTGTGGATCGAGCGCTGCGCATTCGCGGTGAACCGTCCGCAGGTGCCACAGCCCAGCCGCCACGCGGACCAGTCCCACCGCCGCGATCCACGCCCACGCACCGAACAGATATAGCGCCCAGGAACGCGGCAGCGTAATGGCCGCGCTTGCGGGGGGGGCCAGGTCGGCCATCCCGCCGCGCGAGATCTCGACCAGCGGAGAGACAGCGATCGCCAGCAACGCGCAAAACCACACCGCGAACCGCGTCCCGGAATTCCGCCGCCCCGCTACGCGGAGCAGCACCCAGGCAAACAGCGCGATAGCGATCCCCTCCGCTAGGCAGTTCAGCATTCGTTCCGCCGACATCTGCGCGATTGCGTGGAGATTGAGTGCAGTCATCATGGCTCAGCGATTCTCATCCAGCATCTGCCGCAAGCGTGCAAGTTCGTCCGCGTCGATGCCTTCGTCTTCCAGAAGGTTTAGCACCAGAAGCTCTCGCGAGTTCTGAAAGAAGCGGCTGGTCAGGTGCCGGATCTCGGACCGGGTCGCTTCCTTCTGGTCGAGCAGCGCGCTGTAGATATGAGCGCGGCCGTCTTTCACGTGCCGCACGCAGCCTTTCTTCTCCAGAATCCGGACGATCGTCAACACCGAGTTGTAGGCCAGCGGTTTCTTGCGGGGGAGGGCTTCTAGAACCTGCTGGACGGTGGCCGATCCTTTTTCCCAAAGCACCTGCATGATGCGCAGTTCAGCTTCGGTGAGGGTGGCGGATTGAGTGCGCGGCAACGAACATCCTCCTGAAAAACGGCTCGCGACTAATTTGACGTAAGCCGGGGGCGAACGTCAACTAAGTATTTAGTTGCTAAGGCGGCAGAATGGGTTGCCATTGAAGCTATGTGTTTATGCAGCAATAGCTTACGTGCCTGATGAAAATTGTGCGAGCCGACGGTGGGAGTTCCGGCCTGGTTTTGCATTCGGACCGTGGCCGGGGCCCGTAGCTCAGCGGTGAGACCAGGGGACTCATAATGCGTGTGAACCGCACTGCAGAGCGAGCAGCTCACCGAAGCTAAGGACTGAAAAGCTCGTTTGGCCCGTTGTAGGTGCACTTGCGGTGCGCTTGGCACCGCAGCGTTTCGACGAGTGTCTTACTTCAGCGCCTTGATCTCCTGGACGAGCGTTCTAATCTGCTCGGGGTTGAGCAAGCTCCCCTTACTCCTCTCGCAGCGTCCTCGCCGGATCGATTCGGGTGATTCGCATAGTCGGGATGGTCGCCGCAATCAGCGCGACCAAGACCAACACCAGCACCGCCGAGGCAATGGCTGGAACGTCATACACGCCCACCCCGTAAAGCACACTGCGCATCACCCGCAGCGCTCCTGCGCACAGGCCCAACCCACCAACAAGCCCAATCGCCGAAGCTCGCACGCCCGGCACTCCTACGTGAACGATGGCTTCGCGAATCGTCGAACCCAGCGCCATGCGGATGCCGATCTCTCGCGTCTTCTGTGTGACCATGTTTGCAACCACCGCAAAAATTCCCACGCCACTCAAGGTCAGCGCGAGCAGCGCCATCGTGCTCAGCAGTGCCACTTCAACTCGCTGCGTTGCCAATGTCTTCGCAAGTAGGTCCTTCATGCGATAGAAGCCTGAAAACGGCAAATTGGGATCGACGCTTGCCAGTGCCCGCTGCATCTGTGCACTCAGTCCTGCAATAGGGCGAGAAGTACGAACAATCCAACTCGGCTGGAACCAGATGTGGATCAGCGAGAGCTGTCGCGCTCCCATCTGTGCGGCAGGCACATACATCATTTGTTCGCTAGAGACCGGCGTAACCGGATTGATGGCGGGCACCATGGCAACATCAGCAACGACGCCAACGATGAGAGTGTCCTTATTGAGATGTCGGCCGATGGCATTGCCCCCGGCGAAGAATCTTCGTGCGAATGTCTGATTCACAATCGCGACACGCTGACGATCCGGCCCATCTTCCTCACTAAATGTGCGTCCGGACAGTAGCGGAATTTGGAAAGCAGTGAAGTAGTCAGGTGTAACGTATGTCATTGCTGACATCGCCGGCTGTCCCGCTTCTTGGCCATCACTAATCGTGTTTCCTTGGTTCAGCGCGCGCTCGTAGGGCAGGCTTAGCCCGACTGCGGCCACCAGCACTCCCGGAATCCGCCGCATGGCGACAGTGCTTTCATCCAGTAGCTTTCTAAATGCGGCTGCGTCGTGATACCGCACATCATCGAGCGATGCTCGCGCGGTCATCATGCCATCCGGATTGAATCCCGGCGGCAGAGTTTGGAGATGAATAAGAGTTCGAACCAGCAAACCCGCCGCGGCCAGCAAAACAATCGTCAGCGCAACTTCGCTCGCGATCAGCGCCTGCTGCAAACAGAAACGGTTCCCACCCGTGGCTTGCCGATAGCCCATTGCGGACCGCAGATCGAATCTCCTTGTCGTGAGCGCGGGAAGCATTCCAAACAGGACGCTGGTGAGCAGTGAGACGGCAATGGTGAACGCCAGCACGCGATTGTCGAGAGAAACGCCGGCGACCGGCAAAAAATGGTCGGGCAACAAAAAAAGGAATCCGCCTAGAGCGAGAAAACCAACAGCAATTCCAGTTACTCCCCCTGCAACCGCCAGTATGAAATTTTCGATCCAGAGTTGTTTTTGTATCTGCCAGTGTGAAGCGCCGAGCGCAAGTCGCGTAGCAATTTCCGGCGTGCGCCGAAGGACACGTACAAGGGTCAGGCCAGCAAGGTTCGCGCACGCAATCAGAAGAATGAATGCTGCCGCCAGCATCAGCGTCAGAACTTGCGGACGCAGCGGATCAGTCTCGCCCTTCTGCAGCGGCACTGAATAGTAGCTGATCTGGCCACTGGGATCGTCCGAAAGTTCATAACGATGAGCACGCGTGCCCCATGTGCGATTGATTTGCGCGTCGGCTTCTTGCCAAGTCGCGCCATCGCGTAGGCGCGTGATGCACTCGAAATTTGTCCCCGATCCTTCACCGGCGCGACTAGCCTGGATCGCCGTGTATACATCCGCGCTTAGCGGAATCGTCGCGCCTTCCGGCAGAACACCGATTACAGTGTAGGGCTCGCCTTTTAACAAAATTGTCCGGCCCAGAATGCCCCGATTCGAAGCGAACGTGTTGCGCCACACGTCATAGCTCAGAATCGCAGTCTTTAGACCTCCCGGCAGGTCTTCAGTCTCAGAGAAATTTCGCCCGATGATCGGGCGAATTGCCAGCACGTCGAGATAGTGGGAAGAAATGCGTCCCGCGAGCACATACTGTACGTGAGAGCCAGCTTCAAGGTTCACGCCCGAACTTACGCCAGAAGGCCTTATGGCCGAAATCGCCGAAAGGAGAGCAGGGACGTTATCTCGCAACAACTCCCACTGCTCGCCGTCGATGTGATGCCGTTCGTCGGAAACTACCGAACCTCTCATCCGCGTATAAATCGTGCCCATCCGTTCAGGATGCGAATAGGGCAGGCTCTTCAACAGAAGCGCATTTACAATCGAAAAAATCGTTGTGTTCGTGCCGATCGAGAGGGCCAGCGTGAGAATCACGGTGGCTGTGAAGCCGGGATTGCGTGGCAATTGCCGCATTCCGTGACGAATGTCGTGGATTAGTGAGTCCATTTGGTTCACCCCACTCGCATCATTCGCACCTCAGAGCCACCATGGGATCGACGTTGGTCGCCCGGCGCGCGGGAATGAAACACGCCACGAACGCAACGAAAAGCAGGATCGCCGCCACGGCAATGAGCGTGACCGGATCTCCTGGATGAACGTCGTATAAAATGCTTGCCAGGTAGCCTGTCATACTGAATGATGCCGCAATGCCAAGGATTCATATCGAAGATCGTGAAGCACTCCCCTCATTATCTTTTCTCACTCATACCGAAGCGACACCATCGGAGCGAGGTTCGCCATACAACGCGCTGGGACGCAATTTGCGACAGCTTGCTGTGTGAATGTGTGGAGCAAGGCTCTGACCAAATCTACTCAAGCGGTAACTCATTGACTATAAAAGGAGAATTAGTTTCCAGGTTGGGAAACAGCGCGGATTACCCTGTCCGCCTACGAACGTGATTGTCCAGGAGCGAACAGCAACAATTCCTACCGGCTCCAATAATAGGATCGCCTCAAGGCATCCCTAACACTCAAAATCCGCGCTCTCGTGCCTCAAGGTTACGCCGATAGCGCAGATCGTTTACCTTAATACCCCACACTTCGTCCGTTCGCCGTGCTCCATCTGGGGTCCACTGATCCCTGCGATAAAAGCGCTCTGCCCGAACGTTGCCCTCGAGTACCCAGAGAATCGCATTTCGAAATCCGAGATCGAAAAGCCGAGCACGCGCTCCCGACACAAGTGCAACGCCAATGCCTCGGCCCCAGTGGTCGGGATCAACGTACAGTGCACAGAGTTCTCCGTAACCTGACATATTCGAGTCCTGCGCTGGAGCGGTCGTGGCAAAACCCCTAATCTCCCCGCCTTCAGTCGCAATAATTGTTTGAGGCCTGAGGGGATCGAGGTTGCCGAAATCATATTTGTTCGCCCGATCCTCGGGACGTAGTTGATCGAGATAATCATCAGGCATCAATTTGCGATAGGCGGCTTGCCATGAACGAACATGGACTCGCGCTACCGCCATCGCGTCCTGGCTCTGCGTGTCGCAGTTCCATATCAACAAATGCCAAAGCATCTGCCGCCAGGTGTTTTACGCTCACCGAGGGTTTTGAGCGTAATCGGATCCTTGGGTCCGAACTTACCTGCGATGCGATAGACCCAACCGCCCGGTGTTCGCTTCGCCTCTGCGATTTCACCCGGAAGCGGGGTCACGATTTTAGGTGCCGCGGGATCGTAGGCCATTTCGACAGTCTACTGGACAGTCGTTGAAACACCCCGATAACGCTCACAATCGAACTGGCACGAAAGATCGGCGTGCCAGCCAATCGCGTCACGCAAATCTTAAACGGAACACGCTCGGTCACGGGCGACACGGCCCTCCGCCTCGGTCATTTCTTTGGCACGAGTGCTCAGTTTTGGCTGAATCTACAGAGCCTTTACGACCTGCGCGTCGCCCAGGAGAAGGCCGGAAAATCAATCAAAGCGCT
The DNA here is from genome assembly GCA_035567435.1 of Terriglobales bacterium. GTDB lineage: Bacteria > Acidobacteriota > Terriglobia > Terriglobales > Acidobacteriaceae > Gp1-AA133. The sequence goes on from DATMPS010000126.1 coordinate 52,605, forward strand.
TCCCACCCTCAAACGACGTGAGCTTGTCCATGCATGATCGTAGAGAAATGTGTTCAGACTCCGGCGCATCGGCTGAACTAATTGGTGGGCCCACCTGGACTCGAACCAGGAACCAACAGATTATGAGTCTGCTGCTCTAACCGATTGAGCTATGGGCCCTCTAAGCTTTTATACCGTACTTTGTCTGATTGCGGCCCCAACCGACGCGTGTAGGGCTGCATTCAATAGAGCAACAAAAAAACAATGACGATTTCTCCCTTTGGGTCAATGAGGGCAATCGAGATGTTGCGCTAACTGAGAGCCGTACACGGGTCAGTGTCGTGGGCCTGAGTGAATTGTGCCAGTCGTAGATTGTACGCTCTTGAATCCCGGAGGGACTTCAAACATGTTGATTGGTTGGCTACCTTCTTGAATATTCCGTAATTCCTCGCCTTGAGAGCCGTTCTCCCATTTCAACATGAAACGCAATCTGCGATCGATCCAGATAAAACACGGCTGTCCTTGGGAACAATGTCCCTCGTACTTTAGCGCGGTTCGGCCGTTTATAGTATCGTCTCCTACCTTCCGACATGTGTCACTTTGGCTGTGCGACGCCTTACCCCACGTTCTGCACACATTCTCGACATCCCCCCGAAAGGCAGTGTACATCCACCAATTCTCCTGAGGCGGAATCTTGGCGTAGACTCGCTCGCGCAAGAGCAACATGAACTGGGTCTGCGTATTGAGATACATGATGTATGCGATGGGAGGGGCGTTCCGAGGGGTCATGTTCTGAGGTTCGATTCGCATGCGTTCTTGCGCTAAATACATCTTAGCGATGACCTTGCCCGCGGAAAACGTATCCACTTGGGCGGCCTGGCTGTACGACCTGCTGCAGCCCCACGCGCACCAAGTCATGGTCTGCAACCCGCGGCGTTCGTCACGCCGCGGGGATTGGAACCAGTTACCGATATTGCGATCAAGGTGTACCAAGCATTTTCTTTGGCGACCACATCAGGAAATCTGCGATGCCCTTGTTCTAGGCAGATTCAGGGGAATGGCGATAGCAAGCCAGACGTTTATGCCTTCGCCCCCCAAAAAATAAAATCCAAAACAAATCGTCGCCCGTGTCGATCCAGCACCTCCTCCTTCGACGTATCGGTAGAGCAGCAATTTAGCTCTGAACTTAAACGTCAGACCACCTCAACCCGAAAGGACAAACAAAATGCGATTCATGGTCATCGTCAAAGCCACGAAAGACTCCGAAAAAGAAGGCGCACTCCCCGATCGCCAGCTCATGGCCGACATGAACAAATTCAACGACGAGCTCGTGAAAGCCGGAGTCCTGTTAGCCTACGACGGCCTTCACCCCTCCTCCAGAGGCGCCCGCGTCCACTTCTCCGGCAAGAACCGCACCGTCACCGACGGGCCCTTCGCCGAAACCAAGGAACTCGTCGCCGGCTTCTGGTTCTGGCAGGTCAAGTCTCTCGAAGAGGCCATCGAGTGGGTCAAGCGCTGTCCCAACCCCGACGCCGCAGGTGACTGCGACATAGAGATCCGCCAGGTCTTCGAGCCCGAAGACTTCGCACCCGCCTTCTCCGAAGAAGATATTCAGCAGGAAAAAAAATTCCGCGCTCAACTGGCAGATAAGGTAGCCAAAAAATAATCCCACTTGCACTGACGTATCGAAACTGGTGTGATCGGTAGCAGTGTCTGCTGCCGATCCGCATCACGCCACACACCGCACCATCGAAGCCATCTGGCGTATCGAATCCGCCCGCGTCATCGCCGGCCGAAAAAGAGTGTGGTGAGTGCTGCCAAAGAGGAAACCACAGTAAGAATACAAGAAGGTAAGCCAGAAAAGGCCCTACAACCCACAACCTGAGCTTCATCTTGTTCGTGCGCAAGTTCACCACCCGCCTTCTACCCAAAATATGGGTAGACTGACGGTCAATGCAGCGATGCTCAACAAGATAAGATTCGTTGACCGATGTGAGAACTTCAGGTGGGGTAGTCTAGGCGAGCGGTGTCCCGTTAGCCGTTAAGCCCATACTCGACGGAGCTAGGCGATTACATCAATTGCGTCACGAGTCGTACTCCTGATCCCTTTTCTTCTGTTCTGGTTTCTGACCTACGCCGAATAAATCATCAATGAACGGCTGGAGTTTCTTGCTGATTGCATGGCCAGCCGTTACATGCGACCAGATGTAGAGGCCAATCATCACTGCAAAGAAAGCCACAAATGCCCATTCCATTGCAGCAATCCTATCACCAGCAGTCATGAAGCAGGCACGGCTTGGACGTCGCTGGCGTTAACAGTGTTTACACTCAGTGAGAACTGGCCGACCGGGTCAGTTGGTGTAGTCGCGATGATTCGACAGCCACTGCGGAAACGTGCTGCTTATGCGAGGCAAAGGAGAAGGCTAACAAGTCCGTGGAGATTCAGAACCTCGCAGGACAATACCAGAGCAGGACGGACGAGGAGCTGTTGCGCCTGGCACTCGATCCGGAGCAACGGACACCGGAAGCCAACGTCGTCCTGAATGCCGAACTCGCCCGAGATAAAATCCTGTCTCGATCGAAACGTGTATAAGCGTAGAACTCAGCGGTGCCTTCATCGAGCCAGACCGGCAACCAGCGTGAGTTCATGTGCAGGATCGTGTGAGCGTACTCGTGGTAAACAACCTTCTTTGCCCCATTTCCCCCCGAAAGTGTCGAGGCATACCATCGCGTACTGTTTTTCCTGGCCGTGACAGAAGAGACCTGCGACGTTTTCTCCCCCGCCTCGCCGCAATTGCGGGTCCAGAGACATGCCCGCACCGTAGTCTCGAGCCGCCAGGACCAAGAAAGGGGCCCCCGACTCAAGACGGGCGCCTGAGAAGCGGGTAGCGAAAACCCATCGAGTTCCTCAAACTCGTGAGCCACTTTAAGGGCGTGTCTTGTGTACTCCCGTTCGTGAGTACACGGAAGTGAGGGCTTCGAGTTTCTGTCCACGGCTTGTCAGCGGCGAGTCCGCCGCGAACCAATAAGGGAAGCAACGAAGCGACAGCCAGGACTCGGAATGAACACGCCATTGCCGACCAATATTGTCACGTTTCTGAATAAGACGTGAACGGGATTGCGCTGTCGGATTGCCCGCCGGGACAGGCGATTCGGCCTGCCCCAATCAGCTACGATGACCTGGTGAAGAGAGGAAGAATTTGTCAACTGCCATTTTTTGCCAACGACCCCGGTTTCTGCGGTGCGTCCAGAATCCAGCAGCACGCCAAAAAAGGGCACACAATCGTGTGCCCCTTCACGTCGGTCATTTTGTCTTTGTGGCTAATACAGACTGGCTACAACCTCGACCCGCCTTGTCAGATCACTAGCCACTTCCTTCGCCAGCTCCTTCTCTCGGCTGGTCTTCGGCAGTTGGTGACCCAAGGTTGCGCCCCCCGCCCAGATCTCTGCCAAGAAGTACTGGCTGCCGTACCGATTGAAAACGAGTTTGGTTTTTCCCGCACCCGCGAGCGCTTGGGCGGCATTGCTGCCTACTATCATGCCCGACTTGCCGTCTCGCGCTTGCAGGAGCAGCATCTTGGTATCGGAGCTAATGGTTCTTATGTCGTACGCTCCGGCTGGAAGTGTCTTGTTTCCTACTGAGAAGTTGAAAGGAACGTTCGCACGCACATGGATGGTCTGTGCGATTGCTGACCCCGCCATCAGGAGCAGGCTCAGCAGGCTGACGAGACTGAAGGCTTGCCGTTTCATAGATCCTCCTCCGGCTCGAGAATGATGGAGGTCGCACATCAGAATCTGACTGACTGTGCGTTCCCCTCTCCACACCCCACAACCGTTTCTCTGACTTTCGTCGTCGGTGTTCAGTGCAAGCAAGATGCCATTCCCTCCTTTTTCCTTCTTGTCCGTGGCAAGCTGTTGGATTGTGAGAGCAATTCGGCATTTGCACAATGAGCGTGACCACGCTGTGGCGGACGCTAAACTCCGGGTTAACCAACCAAACGGTTAATGGAGCCCGCCTTGAGGTTTCGTCGGTGGAGTGCAATGAAGAATTGTGCTCAATAAGTTCTGCCCTGAGTCAGGCGAGCCCCAGATCACCTGAACATGGTGTCGCGCTGAGAAGCATCAAGACTGCAAAACTTATCCGGGCTCGGGGCGAACATGGCTCTCGATCAAATGCAGCTGCCCTCTGGCGAACGCAACGAGTGGGACGCAGGCGGATCCGAAGGTGACGCCGTCCATCTGGAAGGAGATGATAGGGCGCTGGTAACACCCCAGCATCGTGTGGGAATCGAAAGCGGGACTACGTCCTCACGGTTGCGTGGTGGAATTTCGCATCCCGCTCAGTTCCATCGACACCAGTTGGTTTAGCAGTCCGTTCCGAGGGTCTGGCTTCCGGCCCTCGCAACCCGGCGACAGCATCGGGTTCAATGTCGCGGTGGGTGACGATGTCAAAGGAGGTCCGAGCTACCTTCACACCGACCCGCGGCGCATACCGACAGCTATACCGCTCGGGATGGCCGAAGCGTCGGCTCGTACGTATTCGCCGAACGCGATTGCAGGAATCTGTATCTAGTTCCACGCTCGGATGATTAGCGCCGGTTCCCACCCTTGCGAGGGTGGGGCCATCTCGCTCCTGCTGCCCAGTTGACGAAATCTGCGTTTGCACTCAAATCCCCACGCAACAAAGATGAGTGGAATCGCGCCTTTATCGACAGCTACTCGTGTAAAACCGCGGAAATTGCACTCATCACTTTCTGCTCAGCGGCTGGAGCCGTGCTTTGTTCAGCTTGGCCGCGACTCCAGCATTTCGATCCGCTACTTCGCTGATGTTCAGTTGCACCGAGGTGCCCAATACCTGTGCAATCTCCGATGGCGTTAGTCCGTAGTCTTGCTCTAGCCATTCCGAAATGCCGCTGGTTGCAGTCCGCAGCGCATCCTCCAGCGAACCACCGAGCCCGACTGTTATGATCTGAGAATCCGTCTCCACTCGTGGGGTGCGGATGCGCTTGTCGTGAATCACGTCCACTGTGAACTCCACGTCCATGGAGGTCTCCAAAGCGTCACCGTTAAGCTCCCCGTCGCCCTGTGCGGCGTGACCGTCGCCAACATAAAGCAGCGCGCCTGGCTGGTTCACCGGCAAATAAACGGTAACCCCCTCCACGACCTCATTGAAGTCCATGTTGCCGCCCCATCGGCCCGAATCTCCAGTAGGGGGTGGCGCTGAAGCGAAGCCGGGCGCAGTTGCCACACATCCCAGCATCGGACGCAGCGGCACAACGAAGCTCTTCAGGTGGTCACCTGGCCTATCACTGGTTGCAATTCCGTGCTGTCGATCAAGACGCCAGCGCACCGATTTGCCGCTATCCTTCATTTTTACTGACATGTCACTGTCAAGTGCGCGGTCCACAATGGCATCATCGCTGACGGCATAATCGCGATTGAGTTGAATCCGGCTGAAATGCACAATCAGGGTGTCGCCCGGCCATGCCGTTTCTATGTAGAACGGCCCCGTCTCCGGATTCCCGCCGAGCACACGTTTTACGCCGTGCTCGTCCGTACCCCCCGCATCCACCGTCGTGGTGCGGACGGTGTCGCCGGGCGCGATCTGCAGAACCGGCTTGTTCGAAGCTGAGAATTGCCGGTAAAAAATAGTGGGCGTAAACTCATGTCGCCTTGGCGCGCCTGTGGAGCGCGTCGGCACACGCATGGCGGTCATTTCATTCTCAGCTCTTTCATCTGGATTGCTCGCATCGGTTCCTACGACCTTGCCGGTGATGTTGGTGCCATTGAACACGCCCGTGAATTCCGACGTGTTATTGTCTTTGTCGCGAGCAACAAAGTGGAGCACGTTTCCGGTCAATGTGCCTTCCAACTTGTCGCCGGCGAAGACACCAGTTACCTTGCCGTTTTGAAGAGTGAGTGTCATTCGCTGGTATAGCGGATTGCCATATACGTCGCGCGTAATGAGCCATTCGCCGCTTACGCCTTCCGGATTCTGCGCAATCACTCCCGGTGCCAGCACAATCCCAATGAACAGCACGATGACTCTGTGCACGACAGCCTCCTGATTCTCGATTGGGATTTTACACGGCTAATGGCGCAGAACCTCCAGCGACGCCGCCACGCCACCATCGGAATGGCAGTGGCAAGAATGCCGTTTTCCGTTACTCAACCGGAGAGGGTTGATCCATCGTCGAGAACTCGGTCGCAGCATTCCCGTGCCCGCCAAGTCAGCCTTCATCATTTTCTTCCTGGGCTGCAATGCAGGGTGGGGCTGCGTTTATTGAACTTGTTTTCAAGGGGGCTGCCAAGGGCGCTCCCTGCTCGCTGTCAGCCTAAATTTTCCCGCTCGATTCACCTCCCGGTTGGCCGCGTTCGAAAACGATCCCGAGATATTCACCGAACAAGCGGCTACAATGCCCACAACCCCCAAGTTCGCGTTTCCCAGCCAAATCGTGCTTGGGCTTCATAGCGTCATTCTGGAGACTGCCGGATGGGGTGTTTTGTCTGCATTCATTGTCATTTCTACCAGCCACCACGGGAGAATGCATGGCTCGAAGCGGTCGAATCGCAGGACTCGGCCAGTCCGTATCACGACTGGAATGAAAGGATCACGGCGGAGTGCTATCTGCCGAACGGCGCGTCGCGCATGCTCGACGGCCGCAAGCGCATTACCAAGATCGTGAACAACTATGCCCGAATCAGCTTCAATTTCGGACCAACCCTGCTGTCGTGGATGGAAGAACGCGCACCGCAGGCCTACGAACAGGTTCTCAAGGCCGATCGCGAAAGCCAAAAGATTTTCTCCGGACACGGCTCCGCCATAGCGCAGGCGTACAACCACCTCATCCTCCCCCTGGCGAATGCGCGCGATAAGCGGACACAGATCGTGTGGGGCATCCGGGACTTCCAGCATCGGTTTGGACGAGACCCGGTGGGCATGTGGCTTCCAGAAACCGCGGTGGACGTGGAAACACTGGAAATCCTGAGTTCGCTCGGCATCAAGTTCACGATTCTGGCTCCCCACCAGGCCGGCAAAATGCGAACCGAGAAGGGGAAGGAGTGGATCAATCTTCACGGCCAGGGGATTGACTCCCGGCGCGCCTACACTTGCCACCTGCGGTCCGGGGGCAGCGTGGGGCTTTTCTTTTATGACGGAGTAGTTTCGCGCGCGGTTGCCTTCGAGAAGTTACTGTTCAACGGCGAGAATCTGGCACGGCGGCTGACTGGCCGCTTCGATCCCGAAGGCGATTCGGCGCAATTGATCCACATCGCAACTGACGGCGAGACCTACGGACACCACCATGCGCACGGCGATATGGCGCTCGCCTATGCTCTCGACTACATCGAAAAGAACAAACTGGCACGAATCACCAACTACGGCGAGTACTTTGCGCAGCATCCCCCTTACCAGGAAGTGGAAATCCTGGAGCGCACATCCTGGAGTTGTATGCACGGCATTGCGCGGTGGGAGAGCGACTGCGGGTGCAACTCCGGCGCCAATCACCACTGGAAGCAGACTTGGCGCCGGCCGCTGCGAGAAGCGCTGAATTGGTTGCGCGACGAACTCGACGCGATGTACGAAGTTGGTGCGAAGGACCTGTTGAAGGACGCGTGGGCTGCCCGGGACGAGTACGGGGTTGCGGTCATTGATCGTTCGCCGGGCACGGTAGACAGTTTCCTGGCTACCCATGCGCTGCGAGATTTATCGCCGGAGGAGACGACACGGGCCCTGCGGCTGCTCGAAATGCAGCGCCATCTCTTGCTGATGTTCACCAGCTGCGGGTGGTTCTTCGACGAGCCGACCGGCCCTGAAACTGTCCAAGTCCTGCAATACGCCGGCCGGGCCGTGCAGTTGAGCGAGCAGTTATTCGGTGGCGAGCGCGAAGAACAGTTCTTGACCCGGCTTGAGAAAGTCTGGAGCAACATTCCCGAGTTTGGCAACGGCCGCAGTATCTACGAGAAGTTCGTCCGGCCTGCGATGCTGGACCTTTGCGGCGTGGCCGCGCACTACGCCATCAGCTCGCTGTTCGATGGCTACCGGGATTCGACTTCGATGTACCGCTACCACGCGCAACTGCAGGAAGTGTATCCGTTCGAGCAGGGCGGAGCGAAACTTGCCGTTGGACGTTGCCGGATTACCTCCCGTACCACGCGCGCTGAGCTGCAGTTCAACTTCGCGGCGCTGCATTTAGGAGGTCACAAGCTGGTTGCGGGAATTCATCCATGCCATGACGGTGATGGCTTTCGGCTATTTGCCGAGCAGGCCTGCGCGGTGTTCTCTGCTGGAAACCCAGCCAGATGTTCGTTCCTGATCGACCAGCAATTTCGAGGCGATACGTATTCCCTCAAGTCGCTGTTCCGTGATGAGCGGCAACGAATCGTGAAGCAAATCGTCAATTCCACTCTGGCTGACATTGACGAGATATATGCCGCGGTACACCAGCAGCACGCCTCGCTCGTCAGCTTTCTCTCCGAGCTGCAGATGCCGATGCCGGCGATCCTGCGGGTATCGGCGGAGTTCGTGCTCGGCAACGCGATTCAACGCTGCCTGGCCGACGAAAAGCTGGACATGGATCGCATTCGCAGGCTTCTCGACACTGCCCGGCAGAATGCGACCAGCCTTGCCGGTTCCGGGCTGGAGTCGGACCTCCGCCGGCGCCTGGAGATCGTCCTGGATCGTTGGACGGCAGATCCATTCGCCTTGGATAAGCTTGAGGAACTGGGAGCGGTGGCTTCATTTGCGGAAGTTCCACCCTTCCACTTGGACCTCTGGCAGGCCCAGACCTCTTATTACGAGTTGTCACAGGCGATCTTTCGAGAACAACATATTCACTTCAGTAGCGAATGGCTCGACCGCTTTCAACAGCTGGGAGAACAGTTGGGACTTGCGGTGGGCGAATTCCTGCGCGCCCCAGGATCGAAATCCCTGGAAGCTCAATCCGCGTGTCCGCCTGCCGGGCTCACGCGAGAAGCTGGCGCACCGGCAGTGACAGGTGCGGTCGTGATGGGTGCCCCCGGGCTCCAAACTCCAGCGGATCCCGGAATGACCAGCGCGTGATGCGCTCAGGACAAGGACTTTCCCGAGCCTCTCAACCACGGTTCGGAGCGTCCTGTCCCTTTCTATCTTGCTTTCGCTCTCGCGGGTAGCGTGGTCTTGGCCGTCGTCTTGAGCCGGGCTTGGCTCGAACGCGCCGCCGGGCGCACGGCGGGGGCGGGGATTCGACTGCCACTTTCCTGTTCCGACAAGGCCAGAAGTTGCTTCACGATCTCGGCCTTCTCCCATTTCTCGGCACGCTTGGGTTTCCCGGTAAAAAGCTTGGCGAGTACGAGCGTGACGATCACCAGCGCCGCCAGGGCAATCACAACTTCAGTAGTGGAAAAGCCAATCATGGGCGCAGTACCTCGAGACGAGTGGGCCGACTCATTACCTTACTGCGAGGTAGGCATTGTCCTCCGGCGGCCAGCGCAAAATACAGGTTACCAAGGTGATTGGCCGGAAGACCGGCGGGTTTTCGCGTCGGAGGGTATGCGGCTGGGCCAGGGAGCGACTTCGCTGGTTCCGATCGCTCGTTAGCTTTGGGATATGGCAAGCGCCATTGGAGGGCCCAGGACGCGCGGCAGGCTGTCGCGAGGCCTCCCGGTCGTTCCGAGCCTCAACTGTCGATGGAAGGCTTTACCAAACGCGATTAACGGGCATTCTAGGAGCCAGTGGCAACCTAAATCCGCACCCGAAAACCCTCTTTTACGGGTTTACGAAAATTTAGCTTGAAGAGAATCAAAATGGGAAAGAGCGCGCGCCTCTGAATGCCCTATCCGGTTCCGTGTGGTCTAACCGCGCGTGTTCTTCACCGGCAGCCTTACCCGGAAGCAGGTCTTCCCCGGTTCCGACACGAAGCTCACGTTGCCGCGGTGTTTGCGGACGATGCGGTAGACGGTGTCCAGTCCGAGCCCGGTTCCTTCGCCCATCGGTTTGGTGGTGAAGAATGGGTCGAAGATTTTGGTCTGGATCTCGGGGGGAATGCCGGGGCCGTTGTCCACGAATTCGACCAGGACTTCGTCGCCTTCCCGTGCAGTGCGGATCCGCAGTTCTCCTCTTCCCTGCATCGCGTCAGCGGCGTTGTCGATCAGGTTGGTCCATACCTGGTTGAGCTCGCTGCCATACGAAGAAATGCGCGGCAGGTTGGGATCATATTCCCGAATCACCGTGATGCCGTGCTTGAGCTTGTGGCCCAACATGATCAGTGTGCTCTCGATGCCTTTGGCAATGTCCACCTCCTGCCGCGGCGCCTCGTCCATGAAGGAGTACTCCTTGATGGCCTTTACCAGTTCCGAGATGCGGCAGGTACTGTGTTCGATGTCGGTGACCAGCCGGGAGAGTTCGAGCCGGGTTGCAATTCGCCGGATGGCCGGGCTCAGCAGCGGTCCGGAGTATTTTTCGGCCAGCCGTTCCAGGTTTTCGATGGTGGCATCGGCCTCGGCGAGCACGGGTGTGACCTCCCAGGCGTCGTTGACGCCGCGTGCCTCCATCCACGACTGCAGTTCCTGGGTGCGGTCACTCAGTTCGAGGGGATTCTTCGGCTTGGCTTGCGCTAGCTTCTCGAGCGCTTTCGACTCGATGGTACGCAGCAGCGCGCGCGCCTCCGGAGTGATGTTGCCGTCGTCGAGTTCAGCATTAGCCTGGGCGCGTTTCTCAATGACTCCACGCAACAGGTTGGCGGCCCGGCTGGCGGCGGCCGCGGGGTTGTTGAGTTCATGCGCCAAGCCCGCCGACAGCTTGCCGAGCGACGCCAGTTTCTCGCGTGCCAGGTCCTGCTTGGTGGACTCGCGGACACGGTCGGAGATGAGTCCTACCAGCCGGGGCCCCAGCGTGGGGATGCGGTTCAGCAGATCGGCAAAATGATCTTTGGAGAGGCGCGCGATGCGCGAGTGGGTGATGGTACGGCTGGTCACCGTGTAGTGGGTCATGCGGGAGAACGGCAGCATCCCACCGACTCCAGGGGCACGAAAGCTGAACACCGGGGCATCGGGGCCGAGACTTTCGCGTCGCGCCTCGGCTTCCCCCTCGAGGTAAATCAGCATGGTGTCCGCCGGATCGCCTTCCTGCACCACCAGCTCTCCCGGTTCGAGAACGTACTCCTTCGCGTGGTCGACCAGCCAGCGCAGTTCGTCGTCGGCGAGGTCGGCGAAGATCGGAACCGTCCGAAAATCTTTTATGAGGTCAGTGCTCATCCTGCAGATCAGATTCCTGGGATGGCCAGCGGATTCGGAAATTCGCCGAGCCCAGACAACTCGGCCCCCGGTCGCACCCCGATGGCCCGCGTCTATTGTGAGATAATTTTAGATCGATCTTGTTATCGAGGAAGTGACATGGCCCACCAGGTCTTTTGCGTGAAGCTGAAGAAGGAACTGCCGGGATTGGATGAGCCCCCGTTTGACACCGAATTGGGCAAGAAGATCTACGAGAACGTGTCGCAGGAAGCCTGGCGGCAGTGGAGCGACTTCTGCAAGATGATCCTGAACGAATACCGCCTGAATCCCGCCCGCCGTGAAGACCAGGAAGTGATCGTGAAGCAGATGGAGCAGTTCTTTTTCGGCGAAGGAGCCGTCGCCCCGAAAGAGTACGTCCCGCCTACGCACTAAGACGCCTTCAGAACCCCAGCGGCCGACACGCCATAGCTTGCAGCCCAATCAAGCCACGCTTGCCTTGGTCGAGCGCAGGCACGCCGCAACCTCACGGATGACCTGCTCATAGTCAGCGGCTACGGCGCGTTCCACGTGAATACGAGCGCCCTTCACGCCTGCTTCTTGAGCCAACTTCTTGAACTCAATCTGAAGGAAGTCTTCCAACTGCTTCGGTGTCAAAATGACAATGGGCACAGTACTGGACTTGCCAGTCGCGGTCTCGATCTTCACGGAGTACGGGGATTCAGACGGTTGCGTTTCGGGAGGCATGCGAAACTCCTAATTTCTAACGAAAAGTCGGCGGAAGAAACACGTGTCCTGGCCGGGACAAAAGTGGCGAGAAAGACTCTAGCATTCTAGCGCGTCCCGTGCTGCAATAAAGGAAATTGCACGACGATGACTCTAGCCCTGCGGTTGTTTAACAGCTCCCAGAAGATCCGCAATGGCTGCCCAGGGGCAAATCAACCACCGAGGTCCGGCCTATCCCCAAACAACCATTGTTGATGAAACGGGGATACTAGGTCAGCTATCCCGCAGCGGAGGCAAGCTGGCGAAACTACGAGTCGAACAAAAGTCCAACGTCCTCCGAAGCTGACAGTTTACGGGTCGTCGATCACGGAATCTAGCTTGGCCGTCAAGTCGAGGCGAAGCACAGTCACCTCGCCCATGTTCGAGAACGTGACGCCCGCCGTGACGGACGCCCATTGCGTTCGGATTTCTACCTTGCCACCCACCAGATCAGGGGATTTATGTGATCGGATGCTGCTAGTCGCCCACTGAGCCTGGAGGCGGTCAAAATGCTTTCCGTACCAGACGTTCTCGCAAGCTTGCGCCGTTTGTTCGCCAAAGTTTGGGGTCGATGAGTGCTAACGGTCTTCGTCAGCTATCATGCGCAGCATGATTACCACCACGTTACTGTGCACTAATTTTAGTGCACGTTTCATATCCCTGTAACATCACTTCGGTATAACCGAGGCATGGATGCGGCAGTCTATGACACGCTGATCCTGTCGGACGTACACCTGGGCGCGGAGGTCAGCCGCGCACGCGCGGCCGCGAGCATGTTGAAAGAGAACTCCTTCCGCCGCCTTATTCTGCTCGGCGACATCTTTGCGGACCTGAATTTCGGACGTCTCAAGAAAGAGCACTGGAAATTTCTGGGCGCGATCCGCAAGCTGTCCAATCCCAAGCGCAAGATCGAAGTGGTGTGGGTGGAGGGGAACCACGATCTCGGGCTCACCAACGTCATGTCGCACCTGGTGGGCGTCAAGGTCTACCAGGACTTCTCGTGGAACTACGCCGGGCTGCGCCACATCGCCATCCACGGGCACCAGTTCGACGGTTTTGCCGTGAACAGTGTGCCCTTGAGCCACCTGGGCACCTGGTTCTACCTGCTGGTGCAGAAGCTGGATCTCAAGGGGAATCCCCTCTCCCGACTGATCGACCGACTGAACACACGCTGGCTGCGCATGTCGGCGAAAGTGGCGGCGGGCGCGCTGTCGTACGCGCGGTTGCACGGCGCCGACCGCATCTTCTGTGGGCATACGCACGACGCCATGCATCGCGAGCAGGATGGCGTGCATTACTACAACTCGGGCGGATGGATTGATTCGAAATTGACTTACATTACGGTCGGAGAGGAAGGTGTCCGCATCCACGAATACGTGGAGCCCACAGATGCCGCGGATGCCAGCAAAGAGTTACACGAGCATGACTGGGAATTCGAATTTGGCGACGACGCAGAACTCGTTGCCGAAACCGAATACCCATGAAGTGAACCACTGATGCCCGAGGCCTAGTCGGCCGATACCTGAGACCAGAGACCTCACACCTAACACCCGCCTTTAGAATCGAACCACGATTCCTGTCGCAGCGCGCAGCATGTTCTGGTGCAGGCCGAAGACGTTGGTCCGCAGATAGTCGCCTTGCACGCGCCAGCTGAACGGGCCGCGCCATCGGTAGTCAACCCCGCCGCCACCACCGACGGCCCAGGCGGTGCTCGAATCAAAGAATCCGGAAGTGGCGACCGACACCCGCGTGGCGCCTCCGAGCAGGCGAAAAAACGGGCGACAATTTCCCCGGAAGGTGGAAACCTGGGGCCCGCCCAGAAAGTTGTACTCCTTGGCGCGCACGTTCGGGATGGCAGGCGTGCAGACCGGAACCGTCACACATGAGATTGGAAACTCGTTCCACCCCGCCTGGGAGCTGCCGTCAGCGATGAGAGTGAGCCAGGGCTTGATCCGAAAGCCTTCGACAGAGACCTCATAGCCATTGAGGTTCGAGCGTGGTCCGGACGCGTAGTTGGTATTGCCGTAGGAGTAACCTCCGAAGATCGTGAACCTGGGATTCTGCGCGGCGGCAGTGCCGCCGAGCGCGAGCAAAATCACTAGGACGAGTGCGCGTTTCAGCACGAAAAATCTCCTCCTTGGCACGTGGCATCCAGGGATCGGGTGATGGAAGCGTAAAGGAGCTTTGGATGCAACGGCTTCCAAAAACTTTGCCTGGCGATGCGGGGTACGTCACAGGGTAACGGAAAACGTAAATTTATGCGATTTTCACATGCCCGCGACGGAGCACAAACATCCAATCCGTAGTCGTTCTTAGGGTGATTGCATGTCGATAAGTGAAACGGAATCCCGGGCCGGCGCACCATTCTCGGGGAACGAGGATTCGAAATTGAAGCTAAGTCTGGAAACCCGCCGGTTGGGGGATGTGATCGTCGTTCATTGTGAAGGGCGCATTGTGTACCGCGACGAAGCCACAGCGCTCTCGCGCGTGGTCGTCGAAGCCCTGCGGGCCGCGAAACAGGTTGTGCTCGATCTCGAAGGAGTGGAGCGCATCGACAGCGCCGGCCTCGGGGAACTGGTGTTCGTGCATGTGTCGGCGGAAGGGTTCGGGAACACGGTGAAGCTGGCGGGACCGAATCCGCGGGTGCGTGCGTTGCTCGACCTGACCAATCTGTCCTCCGTCTTTGAAATCCATTCCAGCCTGGCCGAAGCGCTTGAGGCGGAGGATGAAATGGCGCGCCCGGTCTAGTGTTCGCGCAGGAACCTGTAGCGGCCCTGGCGATCGGTGGCTACGGCCTCGGCAACCTGCAGGAAGGCGCGCCCGGCGTGGGTGAGGGGCGCTTCTTTCCTATAAACCAACCGCAATTTTCGATGCAGACGCAGCTCGCGGACCTGGATGCTCACCAGTTCTCCGCGTGCCAGTTCGTTTTCCACGCTGATTCCCGGGACCAGAGCAACCCCATTTCCCATCGAGACGAAGCGCGTAATCGCCTGCAACGTGGGCAGCTCGATGTCCATGTGGAGGGGCGTCTTGTGCCGATGGAAGGCCTCGATCACCTTCTCACGGTAGGGTGAAGAGACGATGTGGGCGACGAACACCTCGGCACCCAGTTGCCGGATGCTGACCTGCTTCTCGGCCGCGAGCGGATGGGTGGGTGGCACCACGAAGATCAATTCGTCGAGATAAACCACGATCGAGCGCAAGCGGGGTTCCTGCGGGTCATAGGAAAGGACGCCCATCTCGACGGTGTGCCGTAGGAGGTCGTCGGGAATGTGGCTGCCCAGAGAGCGCTGCACCGTGATCCTGATCATGGGATGCAGGCGGCGGAACTCGGCTAGCACGGGCAGCAGGTAAAGTGCTGTGAATTCGTTGGCCGCGATGACGAGCTTACCCTTTTGAAGTTCGCGCAGTTCGACCAGCGCCTCCTGGGCGTCGGCGCGCAGATTCAGCAGTTTTTCGGCGTATTCCTGCAGGGTGCGGCCGGCGTCGGTCAGGACGCCTTCACGGGAGGAGCGATCGAACAAGGGCTCGCCCAGTTCTTCCTCGAGCTTGCGGATGGTCTGGCTGACGGCGGATTGGGTCCGGTAGAGCTTCTCGGCCGCACGCGAGAAACGGCCCTCGCGAGCAACCATCAGAAAGACTTCGAGTTGGGAAAGTTCCATGGCGTGTGCGGTCCCTGCGGCACTCGGTTTTCTTGATCGGGCTTACCCCGCACTTCCGTCCGGGCTAATAACTGCCGTCGCTGCGCGACGGTTTCGTCTGCGGATACGCGAGGCCAGCGGCGCGTCGCAAAGCAAATGGCTTATTTACCTCTAACCGTTACTTCACGCGCCTTAAGCAAAACTTGCAGCGCTATTAGTGCAGCTTATGGACAGCAGTCCAGCTAATATTAATTGCAAGATTATAAGCTTTGCTTTATCTCCATGTCCACCTACCATAGGCAGGTACCCGATCGGAGGCGCTTGGGTTATGGAACGAGCAGGAATCACGGTCTTCGACACCACGTTGCGTGACGGTGAGCAATCGCCGGGTTGCAGCATGAACGTCCCAGAGAAGTTGCGCATGGCGCATCAGCTCGATCGGCTGGGTGTGGACGTGATCGAAGCCGGGTTTCCCATCGCCTCTGATGGAGACTTTCAGGCCGTGCAAGCCATCGCCGCTGCCCTCCGGCGCCCCATCATCTGCGGGCTGGCCCGCGCCTGCGAACTCGACATCCGGCGGGCCTGGGACGCGCTCAAGGCAGCTGCGCACCCGCGCATCCACGTATTCCTTGCGACTTCCGAAATTCATCTGAAGTACAAGCTGCGCATCTCGCGCGAGCAGTGCCTGGAGCAGGCGCGCGAGAACGTACGCCTGGCCAAGTCCTTGTGCAACGACGTGGAATTCTCTCCCGAAGACGCGACCCGGACCGATCACGAATTCCTGGTGCAGGTAGTACAAGCGGTGGTGGATGCGGGCGCCACGACGGTCAACATCCCGGACACGGTCGGATACACCATGCCGGCGGAGTTTGCCGAGATCATCCAGATGCTGTGCGAACGAGTACGCGGAATTGAGAACGTAGTCATTTCCGTACACTGCCACAACGACCTGGGCCTGGCGGTCGCGAACACGATGGCGGCGCTCGCGGCGGGCGCGCGGCAGGCCGAGTGCACCATCAACGGCATCGGGGAACGGGCCGGGAACGCCTCTTTGGAAGAGATTGTGATGGCGATGCGGGTACGGCCGGATCGCTACCCCTACCAGACGGCCGTAGCGAGTGAACAACTCTATCCGACGAGCCAGGCGCTGAGCGAAGTGACCGGCGTCCCGGTGCAGCCGAACAAGGCGATCATCGGGCGGAACGCATTCGCGCACGAGGCTGGCATCCACCAGGATGGTGTGCTGAAGAACCCGCTCACTTACGAGATCATGACACCGCAGTCGGTGGGCGTCCCCGATTCAAGACTGGTGTTGGGGAAGCATTCCGGGCGGCACGCACTCAGCCTGCGCTGCGAACAGCTGGGCTGCCAGTTCGAGCGGCGGGAGTTGGATGAGGTCTACCGGAAGTTCGTGGTTCTAGCAGACCAGATCAAGAACGTCGAGGACCATCACCTGCTGCAGTTGATCCGGGAAGTACGTCACGAAACCCCGCGCATCCCGCCCGCCCACGTGGGGACGGTCCCAGGCGCGATTGCGACTGCGGGAGGAAAGAGCTACCCCATCCCTGCTCCGGTGGAGCGGCATCCGCTGGAGATAACTCTGCACTCTGCTCACGAGCACCACGGCGAGCAGGAAGACTATCTCTGGGGCGTGTAGCGCCCCGGGAGAGCCGGAGCGCCCTCAGGGTCTCAACCTAGCGATTGCGTCGCCGCCTCGGCCCGGCGCTTTCTGATCAGACGCTGACGGAGCTCGACGGTTCGAGAGCGTGGCATTCCCTCGGGTGGAGAGTTCTCCTCGCTGAACATCGCGCCGGGTTGCCTTCCCGTCCTACATCAACTCCTCGACAAACGAGCGCGCCACGTCCGGCGGGATGTGTGGGTCGCTATGCACCAGTGGGCCTGCGTCGAGCACAGGCTCTGCCGCGTGCAGCGCCGGCAGGTCGGTGCGCTCGAAGAATTTGCCGATGGGGATCTCGTCACCCCAGAGTAGAGACTTCTCCATCGCGGCCATCCAGTCAGTGGAGTTGTACGCGGGGTCGTCCTCGAGCTTTTTCACGCGCGGGCGGAACCATTGAAAAGTGTTGTCGTGGTTGTAGGTGACGCAGGGGCTGAAGACGTCAAGGAAGGAAAATCCCTGATGCTGAATGCCCTGCTTGATCAGTTCGGTGAGGTGTTTCTGGTCGGCACTGAAGCCACGGGCGACGAAAGTGGCGCCGGCCGTCAAGGCCAGCGAAATCGGGTTGACCGGGGATTCGATGTTGCCGAAGGGCATGCTCTTGGTCTTCATGCCGACACGGCTGGTGGGCGACGTCTGACCGGTGGTGAGGCCATAAATCTGGTTGTCCATCACGATGTAAAGCACGTCGACGTTGCGCCGCATGGTATGCATGAAGTGATTGCCGCCAATGCCGAAGCCATCGCCATCGCCTCCCGTGACCAGGACAGTCAGCTCGTGATTCGCGAGTTTGACTCCGGTGGCTACCGCCAGCGCCCGGCCATGCAAGGTGTGCATGCCATAGGTGTTGATGAAGCCGGGAAAGTTGGACGAGCACCCGATGCCGCTGATCGTGACCACATTGTGGTTGGGGATTTGCAGGTCGACCAGCGCCTTCTGGACTGCGGCCAACACGCCAAAATCGCCGCATCCCGGACACCAGTCGGGATCGACCTTGCCTTTGAAGTCGGCCATCGCCAGGTGCTTGGTATCTGCTAGAACCGTCGCCATCTTTCTTTCTCCTTAGACCAGGATTTCGTGTGCGGGGACAGACAGGCTCACGCTGCCGCCCAGTTGTTCCTTCACCGCTGCCACGATGTGGTGCGGCATGAAGGGTTCGCCGTCATATTTCCGGATGTGCCCGTTCGGCACAAAGCTGGTTTCGCTGCGCAGGTAGCGAGCGAACTGGCCGCTATAGTTGTTCTCGACGATGATGGTGTGTCGTGCGTTTTTCAGGGTGTTGAGAATCGCTTCGCCGTGCAGTGGTACCAGCCAGCGGATCTGAAGTTGATTGGCAGAGATGCCCTGATCGTTGAGGATCTCGCAGGCTTCCGCGATCACTCCGTTGGTGGATCCCCAGCCGATCAGGGTGACGTCGGCTTCGCGCGGGCCCGACAGCGCAGGCGGAGGCACGGCGGCCTCGATGCCGGCTACCTTTCGCATGCGTTTTTCCATCATCGCGCGGCGCTTGGTTGGGTTCGTGAATTCATCACTGATCAGCACGCCGTCTTCATCATGTTCGTCGCTGGCTGCGGTGTGAGTGTGACCGGGGACGCCCGGAACGGCGCGCGGCGAGATGCCGCTTGCGGTGAATTTATACCTCTTGTAGGCACCTTCACCGTTTGATCCGGAGTCAGCCGGAGCCGTGGTGATCAACTCCCCGCGATCAACAACCGGGGCGAAGTCCAGATCCTCCGGGTCCACACTGAGTCGGCCCTCCGACAGCAGCAGATCGCAAAGCACGATGCCGGGACACTGAAACCGATCCGCGATATTGAACATCTCGGGGATGATCTTGAAACAATCTCCAATATCGAGGGGAGCAGCGATGGCGCGGGGATAGTCGCCGAACGCGGCCCCCAACATTTGCCAGAGATCGCCCTGCTCGGTTTTGGTGGGAACGCCGGTGGACGGACCGGCGCGCTGGCAGTCGATGACCACCACCGGAGTTTCCATCATCGCCGAAAGGCCGAGGCCTTCGCTCATGAGGGCGAAACCGCCGCCGGAGGTCGCGCACATCGAGCGAACGCCGGCGTGCGCGGCGCCGATCGCCATATTCACGACTCCGATCTCGTCTTCCACCTGGCGGACCATGATGCCGGCCTTGCGCGCATGGCTCGCCATCCAGTGCAGAACTCCCGTCGAGGGGCTCATCGGGTAGGCGCAGTAGAATTTCACGCCTGCAGCGGCGCCGCCCATGGCCATCGCGGTGTTGCCGCTGAGCACAGCGTAGCGCTTGCCGGTCAGGGGAAGGGGCCAGGCGAAGGACTTGAAATTCGCGGTCGCGTAGTCGTAACCCGCTCTGGCGATCCCAACATTCTCGGACACGACGGCGTCGCCCTTCTTCTTGAATTGCTCGCTCAGGACTTGCTCCAGCGACTGGAAACCGATTCCCATCATGCTGAGGCCGGCGCCCACCGCAAGCGTGTTCTGGGCGACTTTATTGCGACTGATGTCGGCCAACTTAGAGACCGGAAGAGGGCACAGCGCCACACCCTCTGCGGCGGCGCCTGGCTTGATCGTGTCGGCGTTGTAAATGCAGGCCGCCCCGTTGGTGAGGAGTCCCAGGTGGCGATCCATCGCATCCTGGTTGAGCGGGATCAGCAGGTCGATGCGATCGCCCATATTGGTGACCTTTTCCGGACCGGTGCGAATCGTGAGAAAGGTGTGGCCACCGCGAATGATGGACTGATAGGCGTTGTAGGCATTGAGGTGCAGACCACGGCGGCTGAAGATCTTTGCGAAAATATCGCCCGGTGTGGCCACTCCCTGACCGGCGGCGCCTCCGATTCCAATCGTGAAAGTCTTCTTCATGGCTTCTCCTAACGTGGGTACCGACCCGCGATGTAGCCTTCCAACTCCTCAATGACCTGTGCCTGACCCGAGATCATCCACTTGACCAGGTCGCCAATGGAAATCACTCCCACCACCTCGCCGTCCTTCACCACCGGAAGGTGGCGGAAGTGGTGCTGGGTCATGATGGCCATGCACTCGTCGACGGTGTGTTGGCGGGTCACGAATACCACCGGGCTGGTCATGATCTGCCGGACGAGAGTTTCTTTCGAGGAACGTCCCTTGAGGACCACTTTGCGTGCGTAATCGCGCTCGGACAGAATGCCCACCAGATCGCCGTGCGAGATGACCAGCAAAGCTCCCACGCTCTCTTCGGCCATCTTCTCGACGGCTTCGTAGACGGACTGATCGGGCGCGACTGACAGGACATGCCTCCGTTCCTTGCTTTTCAGCAGCAGGTCAATCGTGTCGGAAAATTTCATAAGCTTCCCTCCTCTACGCCGTACCGTAGCCGTGAGCCGCGACTTGCTATCGGGGCACAACGGAATCGCGACGGCGCCACTGGGATGCGGGAAGGCGAAGTGTGGATGGGAACGGGTAGGGCGACACCTTTGCAACCGAGTGACACGGCACCTCCTCGTGCTTGCCGGGAACGCAACGCGGAGGGCGGAGGTGCTCGTGGGTACAGCACGGCCCCGAGATAAGCGTCGAACCCCGGGCTCACCGAACAGGATCGCTTACGATAAAGCCGTTTGCTGGGCCGCTTGCCTAAAAATGCAGGCAGCATCGTACACCCGCAGAGGTCACCAAGGCTAGAGTTATGGCATAAGGGCTGGGAACCTTATCCTCGCGTGTGCCCGGTTGAGATGGCTGGCCAACCCCCGGCATCTGCCCCTGCAGCAAATTGAATCCGTCAAAACAACAGTTTGAGTGGGCGCATTCTTCCCAACCGCCGCCGGAAGGGGCCTCAGCGAGTCTCGCACTCCACCAGTACGACGGCCTGCTTCGGCACTGTCAACTCGACGGCGTCGGCCACAACTTTCACCGGGTGCGTTGCCGGCTTAACCAGGTCAGGCTCGGCAAAGGTGTTGGTGGCGCGCATGTCCTGGTGAGTGAGAATGGTTGCTCGGGCCTCGGCGGCTCGGGCTCCGCCGCTGAGTTTCAGGCGCACCGACAGGGCCGCATCGAGCGATGGGTTGGTCAACGTCACTGCCAGCTGGCGGTCGCGGATCGACGCCGATGCGGACAAAGCCGGCAGTCGCGCCTGGCCGGCCAGCACCGGGACGCTCAATTCCGCAACCGGATTGTTCAACGGCACCTGACGCGCTCCCATGTGGGCTCGATACATATCGAACACGTGGTAGACGGGAGTGCGAACGAAATTGTTTCCTTGCGCCAGGAAAAGCGAATGGATGCAATTGACCGTCTGGGCCACGTTGGCCATTGCGATCTTGGCGGCGTGCCGGTTGAAGATGTCGAACGTCATCCCGGTGTGCACGGCATCGCGGAGAGTAATGGTCTCGCTCAGGATGTAGGCCGGCGTGAGCTCGGAGCCGGGCGCGTACCACACCCCCCACTCGTCGATCACCAGCTTGGTGCGATGGGCGGCGTCGAATTTTTCCATCTCCTTCCAGTGGTCTTCGATCACCTTGTCCAGACGAACGCCCCGGAGGAGAACCTCATACCACTCGTTCGCCTTGAAGTCTCCGGCCTTGATGGGCGTTGGGCGCAGGTCAGTGTAGTAGTGAATCGAGAACCCGTCGGGAGCAGTGGCGCCGCGCATGGCCTCGAAAAACCCGGTAGTCCAGCCGATGTCGCCGTCTGCGGAATGCCCGCGCGGGCCGGTCGCCACCAGGAAGGGTTGCGTGTACGCGGGGAATTGAGTGACAAACTTGCGGTACTGGGTCGCGTATTCCTCGGGGCGCATCGTGCCGCCGCAGCCCCAGGATTCGTTGCCGACTCCCCAGTAGCGAACGCCGAATGGCTGCTGGTCGCCGTTGGCGGCACGCTCGTCAGCGAGGCTGACGGTACCGACGGGCGCGTTGCAATACGAAACCCAATCGTGGAATTCTGCGGGTGTACCGGAGCCGACGTTAGCGGCCACGTAGGGCTCGGCGCCAATGAGGCGGCAGAGCTGCATGAATTCGTGAATACCGAACTGGTTAGCCTCGGTTAGGTCGAATCCGGCGGGCATGCGGCGCTGCCAAAAGTTGTAAGTGCGGGGCCGCGCCGACGACTTGCCGATCCCGTCGCGCCAGTGATAACCGTCGGCAAAGCAACCGCCGGGCCAGCGGAGATTGGGTGCGCCGATCCGCTTCATCTCGTCCACAAACTGCTTGCGGATTCCGTCCACGTTCGGAATGGACGAGTTCTGCCCCACCCACACGCCGTCATATATGACGCCGCCGAGATGCTCGATGAAGTGCCCGTAGATCTGCGGGCTGATGAGGGCACCCGGTTCGCTGGGCGAGAGCACAAGCTCCGCGTCAGCAGCAAAAGCAAACCGGGAAGCGGCGAGGGCGCCTATCGCAGCCGTCGCCCCGGCTTGGAGAAACTTGCGTCGGTTCATGAGAGTTCACTCCGCGTCTTCAATGGATTCGCCTCCGGACCCACCTACGACGTGAAGGCCAAGAAAAACAGCGTTTGGGATATTACGAGGCACCGGTCCTAGATGCCACATTTTTCTGTAGAATTCTCGACTTGGTGTGCGAGGGATCCTGTGCTGCTGAACTTGACCATCGTTGCTGGTGACGGCATCGGCCCGGAAGTAACCGAAGAGGCGGTGCGAGTGTTAGAGACTGTGTCCTCCACATTCGGGCACAACCTCAAATTGACCAGGAAGAACATTGGAGGCGCGGCCCTGGCGGCGAGCAACGACCCTCTGCCGCCCGATACGCTGGAGGCATGTTTGAGTTCGGGCGCGGTGTTGCTGGGAGCGGTTGGCTCTCCCGCCTTCGACAAGAACCCGGGTCATCTTCGGCCGGAAGCGGGCTTGCTGCGGCTACGCCGGGAACTGGGCGCGTACGCGAACCTGCGCCCGGCGGTTTGTTTCACCGCGCTGCTGGAAGGATCGCCTCTGCGGGCCGAGGTGGTGAAGGGCACCGACATTCTGATCGTGCGCGAGTTGCTGGGTGGCCTGTATTTCGGGCAGCCGCGGTCGATCGAAGGGGAACCCGGTTCGCGGCAGGCGGTGAACACCATGCGTTACGGCGAGGCAGAAATTGAGAGAATCGCGCGCCTGGCCTTCAACCTAGCCCGCGGCCGGCGCCGTCAGGTGCTGTCGGTCGATAAGGCCAACGTGCTCGAGTGCTCCCGCTTGTGGCGTGAAGTCGTAACCCGTGTCGCGGCCGACTATCCCGACGTGAAGCTCGCGCACCAGTATGTGGACTCGGCTGCCATGCTGCTGGTGCTGCGGCCCGCGGAGTTTGACGTCGTCCTCACCGAAAACATGTTTGGGGACATTCTCTCCGACCAGGCCGGAGGTGTGGTCGGCGGGCTGGGCATGCTGCCCTCGGCAAGCATCGGCGGTCCGGTGGGGCTGTACGAACCTGTGCACGGCTCGGCCCCGGACATCGCGGGGAAAGGGATCGCCAATCCGCTGGGCTCGATTCTCTCGGGCGCGATGTTGTTGCAGCACTCGTTCCACCTGGAGCGGGAGGCGGCTTGCATCGAATCGGCCGTGCAAGCCGTTCTGGCTGCTGGTCATCGCACGCGGGACTTGGCCCGATCGGGCCAGGCATCGTTGACTACGACGGAGATGGGGCAGCAAGTTGCGGAGGCAGTGCGGGAGTGGTCCACCGCTCGCACGCCAACGGGCGCAAAGGAGAAGTCGGCCTGAGTCCTTTGCCGCAGGCGATACGGGTGTTGCGTGCGCGGTCAGGCAGGTTGTTGATAAAGCCCGATCACGTTTCCCCCCGGGTCGCTGAATCGCGCCGTGATCTCCGGCGCGTCAGCGCCGATTGGCTGCACGATTATGCCCCCGTTGGCGACGATCTTGTCGAGAGCTTTAGCCACGCTGTCCACCATCACATAGAAGAGAAGACCGGGCTTGCTGGCGGGCGGACGTCCCAGCACCCACGCGCCGCTGACTTCACCCGTGGCGTCGTCGAAGGCCGTGCTGCCATCGCCACGTTTCCGAACCTTCCAGCCAAATACCTGACGGTAGAAGTCGGCCGAGCGAGCGATATCTGTGGCGGGCATCTCAAGGTAGCAGATCTTGCCATTTGCGAGTGTGGGCGGCATCGGTTTGTCCTGCAGGCGGACCCAGTTTAGCGCCGCGAGCTGTTCGCGAGGCGACGTTTTTTTTGCAGGGCTGCCCCGGTCGTCTCAGCGGGTGTAAACTGACCTTATCCGCTCTTCACTCGTCCGCCACAAACCCACCTCTCCAACGCCAGGAGGCCGCGATGATTTCGAAGTGCGCGAATCCTGCCTGTTCGGCCCGCTTTCTCTACCTGCACTCGGGCAAACTTTTTCGCTTTGAGCGGGAGGCGATCGAAGACAAGGAGCCGCTGCTCGGTTTCGACCCGGCTCTGCACAAGCATTCCACGGGGGTGGAGTTTTTCTGGCTTTGCGAGAATTGCTCGACGACGCTTACCTTGACCTACCGCAAGGGCACCGGGGTGAAGGCCCTGCCGTTGCGTCATCTCCTCAAGGACGCGTCATAGGCTTGCGACCGTCGAGGGCGAGCCCGGCTCGTATCTTCCCGTGATCGAGTACCAGCGGATTCGAAGCATTTCGAAGAACATGCGGATGCCGTCGCGCAGGGGGTTGATACGCGTGCCCTCCCGATGTGCCCATTGCACCGGTATTTCTTCCACCCGGTGACCGAACTTGCGCGCCAGGTACAGGATCTCGGGATCGAAACCCCAGCGCTCGATGTGTTGCAGTGGAAAGATGGACTGCGCCGCGCGGCGCGTGAATGCTTTGAACCCGCACTGCGTATCGCGGTAGCGGAGACCGAGAATCACACGTAGCGCCAGGTTAAAAATGCGACCGAACAACTGGCGATGGAGCGGCTGCCGGTGCGTTTGCAGTTCGGCCCGCAACCAGCGTGAGCCCATGGCCACGTCGGCCCCCGCGGTCAGCGCGGCAAACAACTTTTCCGCCTCCTCAATCGGGGAAGACAAGTCTGCGTCGGTGAACAGGATGGCTTCCCCACTGGCGTGCAGCACGCCCTTGCGTACGCTGTACCCTTTGCCGCGATTGCCGGGATTTTCGAGTAGCCGCAGACTGGAGCTGTGGGCGGCATAGCCCAGGACGATCTGTGCCGTGTCGTCGGTGGAACCGTCATTGACGACCAGCACCTCGGCGTCCCACCCTTGACGCTGAATGTGTGCGAGTATCCGCTCCAGCGTGACGCCGATACGGGCGCCCTCGTTATAGGCCGGAACGACGATGCTGTAAGTGGTTGCCAAAGAATCTCGATTCTTACCAACCCGGAACACGCTCACTGGTTGCGGTTGCTTCCGGTCAGTCAGGCACGAGCAATAGTGGTAGAGATGGGCGTAAGACTACTACGCAACCTGCCGCTTGGCCAACATGGAGAAGAATTCGGCCACTAAGTCCTCGTCCCACAGGCCGCCTTGTGCTTCGATGCGCATGGTGAGGGCGGATTGCTCATGGGTGAGCGCCGGTTTATACGGACGCGCCGTGCGCAAGGCATCGTACACATCAACCACTTGCAGGATGCGCGCCAGCAGTGGGATCTCGTCTTTGTGCAAGCCGTCCGGATAGCCGGTGCCGTCGGAATGCTCGTGGTGGAAGCGAATAATCGGCAGTACCAGGCGCAGCGACTTCAGCGGCTTGCAGATGTTCTCTCCCGTGACCGGATGCTTCTTCATGATCTCCCACTCGTCGGCAGTGAGGTCTGAGCCCTTCTTCAGCACTTCATCCGGCACAGCGATCTTGCCCAAATCGTGCAGGTATCCTCCGCGACGCAGCGCCACGATCGAATCTTCGTCCAGGCCCAGGTGCCGCCCGAGAGCCGCAGCGCGCTTTGACAACCTTTCGCAGTGGCCTTCTGTGTAGGGGTCGCGCGCTTCCACGCTTAGCCCCAACGTGCACAGGACAGATTCCGCGGTCTCGAGTTCATCGGTGAACTCCTTCAACTTCAGCAGAGATTTCACGCGCGCGAACAACTCAGCGGGGAAGATCGGCTTATTCAGGAAGTCGTCGGCGCCTGCCTCGATGCCTTTTACTTTGTCTTCGCGATCGCTGAGACCGGTGATCAGCAGAAAAGGAATGAGCCGGGTGGCAGGATCTTCCTTCATTTGCCGGCACAGTTCGTAGCCTGATCGCTCCGGCATGACCACGTCGGAAAGGATCAGGTCTGGAGGGTGACGGTGAACTTCGGATTCCGCCTGCGCCGCGTCGCGGACGGCGACCACATCGTAGCCGTGGCTGAGGAGCAGTTCCCGCATCAACTCGACCATGTCGGGATTGTCATCCACCACCAAGATTCGCGGAACACGGCGATGGATCAGGAGCTCGCCCATAAGCTAATAGAGGGAGGCGACTGGGAAACAGTTGCCCCGGGAGTGCTGGGTATCAATCCCCAGTCCCGTCCAAGCAGACTGGTTGCTATTGTAGCGGAGTTTCGGCGGTTCGGGAGCTTTGATTTTCTTCCAGAAAATCGATTCTTTCGTGGTTCCCTTGCCGGGAAGGACAGGCATCCTGGACGAGACCGGCCCGGCTCCGCGACCGCAGTGGAGCGAGGCGCATGGCTTCGGGTGGACCGTGTGACCGGGCGAGTTTCGCAGATCAATCTGCCGGAGTCGATCCGTTCTATTCGACCGCGAGCTGGTACCGCGACTACATCGCTTACTGCGGAGTTTCGGACGACGGGACAAAGCTGTTCGCGATCGTCGCACAACTGGGACGCCGCAAGCTGATTCTGAAGAAGCCGCTGGGCCCACGCGCGCGACATTCGAGCCGGACGAGAATCAGAAGGTGACCTTTGCTATCCGCGGGCGCGCGGTGGATGGGGTGAACCATGCCGAGCAGGACGAGGGGGCGGAGCAGGTGGTTCATGGTCGACCCCCAGAGCGCTATGGCCTAACGCGCCGCTTTGCTCAGCGCTTCGGCCTTCCGAAACGCCTCGGCCGCTTCTCTGGTTTTGCCAGCCTGGGTGTATGCCTGGCCCAGATTCTTTCGTATATCGGCACGGGAGGAGTCCAGCTGGCTGGCTTGCTCCAGAGAGACGATCGCGGCATCGGTCTGCTTCAACTTCATCTGGGTCAGACCGAGTTGCTGATACGCTTCCGCGTTCTTCGGGTTGAGAGAGATGGCTTTCTGGCAGGCCTGTACGGCCTCATCTTGGCGGCCTAGTCCATCCAATGCTGATCCGAGCATAACCCACGCATCGTCGTCGTTCGGATTGCTCTGGGTAAGGTCAGAGAAGACCTGCCGGGCCTCTTCGTTCCGGCCCGTGTTGCTATAAACGAGGCCCAAGTTGTATTTGGCCAGGGGATCCGTGGGGCGAGTTCCAAGACCCGTTTCAATGTGCTTTCAGCGTGGGGGTAGTCTTTCTTCTCCAAGTATGCGTTTGCGAGCAGGCTCAGGGCTGACTTGCTGTTGGGTGTTTGCTCGACGGCGTGTTGCAGTTTGTTGATCGCGTGATCGAGCTGACCTTTATAGTGATCCCGCGCGCCTCCAAACACCACAACGTAGCCGTTCTGTCGCTTCACGAACGTTCCCATTCCGACTAGAAGCAGCGCCGCCGCGATGAAAACGATCCGTTCGTGAGCTGTGCGTCTTTCCGGCTGTTCCATCAGTTGCGGTCCCAGGATCGCGCCGAGAGCAAGCCCCATCACCAGACCGCCGACGTGGGCCGAGTTGTCGATGCCGGGGATCGCTGCACCGAACAACAGGTTGTATCCGGCAAACGTGAGAAGGCTTCTCATCATGCCGCGCAGAGCCTGGCCCGGATACGGAAGCTTGCCCAGGTAGAGCGCCGTGATCAGTGCTCCCGCCAAGCCGAAGATGGCGCCGGAGGCGCCCGCCCCGACCACCATCGGATGTAGCCAAAGGCTGGCGAGGCTACCTGCAATGCCGCAGGAGGTGTAGATCAGCAGGTAGGTCCACCCACCGAAGATTCTCTCGGACATGCGGCCCAGGTCCCACAGGCACCACATGTTGAAGAAGATGTGCCAAATTCCGATGTGAACGTAATTGGAGGTCAGGATGCGCCAGGGCTGGCCGTCTAGCGAAAGCGGCCCAAAGTCAGCGCCCCAGTTCAGCAACTGCTGATTCGAGGCTCCCATGAGCGAGGCGCCCGTGGCCGCCATCACGGCGAATACGAGAACATTCAGTCCCACAATCGCGACCGTGAAAGGCGGACGATACGGAACTCGTTTCACCGCGCCAGCCATCTGCCGACACTCCGAGCACACGTTCCTGGCCTCGCCGATCGAGAAGGCTGGTAACTCCCGCCCGCAGCGTGTGCAATTTGCCATGATTGACTCCCGATCGGATCTCACACCGGATCTCAAACCAAGTGTATTCGATGGCCACTGGGCTGTCGGTGTGAAGGCGTTTACGCGCGCTAGGGGCAAAGAGCCACAAGCTAGGAGCTGACTTTTACTCAATCCCCAGCCGTTTCAACCGCCGGCATCTCTTCTGCAACCGTCTTGGTTGTGATCTTCGCGCTGGTCACCAGGATGACCGAAGCGACGACAATCGCACTTCCCATCAGGATGTAGCGATCGATGGCCTCGTGCAGCACCAGCCATCCCAGAAACACCGCCACCACCGGATTCACGTAGGCGTAGGTCGATACCTTGGAGCTGGGCACATGGCGCAGCAGGTAGATGTATGAAGTGTAGCCGACCCAAGAGCCGCCGACGACGAGGTAAAGCACGGCCCCGATTCCACGCGCCGTCCAGACCACCTGGGAGAAGTCCCGGTTGAGCACGGCGACGAGCATGTTTCCTACCCCGGCGAAGATCACCTGCCAGGCGGTGGAACTGAACGCGTCCACTGCGCT
The DNA here is from genome assembly GCA_035567435.1 of Terriglobales bacterium. Lineage (GTDB taxonomy): Bacteria > Acidobacteriota > Terriglobia > Terriglobales > Acidobacteriaceae > Gp1-AA133. The sequence continues at coordinate 81,688 of DATMPS010000126.1, forward strand.
CGATTGCCAGACCTTCGAGAGAACCGAGCCCAGCGCCCAGCTGAACGAGCCGCCCAGCAAGCTGAGCGAGAACCAGAGTTCGCGGCGCCCGATGGAGCCGGCCGCGGTCAGTTTGGGCCACAACAGGACCACCATGCCCACGATGCCCAGCCCCAGCCCGGCCAGTCCCCGATTTGAGATGCGGTGGTCGCCCAGCAGCCATGCGTCGAGGACGAGGAACCACAGCGGCGTCACCGCGATCAGCAACGCCGAAAGACCCGAAGGCACGACGCGCTCGGCGTAGGAGAGGGTCAGATTACCGCCCATCAGGAGCAGAATACCGACCACCGCCATGTGCCAAAGCGTGCGCGGGCTATAGAGGATTCTGCGCCCGCGGATCGCGCAGTAAGCGAGCATCACGATGCCGGCGATCAGAAAGCGGGTCGCGCACATCAACGCGGGAGGAATGCGCTCCACGCCGATCGCGATGCCTAAGTACGTCGATCCCCAGAAGATGTACACCAGGCCAAAGGCGAGGATCACACTCCACCGGTGTTTTTCTGAGGAGGTCATGGGCAGTGCAACTAAACCATAGCAGATGCTTCGGATCAGCCTTTCGATGCGGTTATAGAGAAGCAGAACTGTTCTGTGCCAAGCTTTGCATTGTGACTCACTGACGTCTCCCGAACCCCGGCTACGGTGGGTGACCTGAGTAACCAGAAGGGCTGGGCGCTGCAATTTTCGTCTAATCCGGGCGACTTAAAGGTGTTTCTCACCTTAGTCTTTTGCGGGTATAATCACCGAAGGGAAGTGTTTCTAAGCAAATGAACCTGCAGAATTCCAATTCGCACCTGCCCGCCTGCTGGCTGCACCAGCTCTGCTGCCCGCGGCGCCATCTGGCAGTGCTGCCTTCGCAGGTTCGGCCCAGCCTTTTCGGAAGCGACTAGTTTCCGATCCTCCCTGTGGAAAGTTTCTTCGGGACGAAGTCCGCTCAATCAGCGAAAAGCTGATTCAGTGAGCCACACCGAAGGGAACGACGAAACGACCCACGACCCGCAACTGCTTTCGGAGGATTCCATGTCGACCAAAACCCTGACCGGCGGCCCCAAGATCAAGACCGCCCTGCCCGGACCTAACGCCAAGCGCATTCTGGCGGGCGATGACAAATATATTTCGCCGTCCTACACGCGTTCCTACCCGCTGGTGGCAAGGAGCGGACGCGGCGTCGTCGTGACCGACGTCGACGGCAACGAGTTCTTCGATTTCTCCGCGGGCATCGCCGTGACCTCAACCGGCCATTGCCATCCCGAAGTCGTCGCCGCCATTCAGAAGCAGGCGGGCGAACTGATCCACATGTCGGGCACCGACTTCTACTACGAGAGCCTGGTGGACCTGGCCGAGCGCCTTTCGCACATTGCGCCGATGCCTGGTCCGCACCGCGTCTACTACGGGAACTCGGGCGCCGAGGCAGTGGAAGCCGCGCTGAAGCTGGCGCGCTACCACACCAAGCGGCAGCAGATCATCGCATTCTTCGGAGCATTCCATGGACGGACTATGGGCGCGCTCTCGCTGACCGCGTCGAAGCCGCAACAGAAGCGGAGGTTCGCTCCGCTGGTGCCAGGCGTCACCCACGTGGGCTATCCCGACGTTTATCGGGGTTGTTCAGGCGGGGCGCAGGAGGCGGACGAGTTCGCGGTGGGTTGTGCTCGCTTCATCGAGGAAAAGCTCTTCAAGACAACGCTCGCGCCCGAGGAAGTGGCCGCCATCTTTGTCGAGCCCATTCAGGGTGAGGGCGGTTACGTAGTCGCACCCACGCTCTTCATGCAGGAACTGCGGCGGATTTGCGACCGCTACGGCATTCTGCTGGTCGTGGATGAAGTCCAGAGCGGCGTTGGGCGCACCGGCAAGTGGTGGGCCGTGGAGCACACCGGCGTTCACCCCGACATCGTGTGCAGCGCGAAGGGCATCGCTTCCGGCATGCCCCTCGGAGTCACGATCAGCCGGGCGGACATCATGGACTGGGTCCCGGGCTCCCATGCCTCCACCTTCGGCGGCAACCCGGTATGTATCGCGGCCGCGCTCGCCACCCTCGATGTGATCGAGAACGAAGGGCTGCTCGTCAATGCGACCGAGGTCGGGAAGCACATGCTGAAGCGGATGAAGGACTGGCCGAAGAAGCACCGCCTGGTCGGCGATGTCCGCGGGCGCGGCCTGATGATCGGCGTCGAGATCGTGAAAGATCAGAAGACCAAGGAGTACGGTCACGACGAGCGCGACCGCATCGTCGAGCTGGCGTTCGAGCGGGGCATGCTCTTCCTCGGCTGCGGCCCGAGCACAGTGCGCATCTCACCGCCTCTCGTCGTTACTCTCGAAGAGGCGGACTTGGCCATGGACGCGCTGGAAGAGTCGATCGAGATCGTGGGCCAGGGCGCGTAGCGGAAATCAAATCTGGGACGGGCGCTGGTTCGCATCCTCTCGGAACTCGTTTCGCCCGTCCCTCACTGCCATCAACGGAGAATTCCCATGTGGAGCGGCACCGTGGACTCCGTCCACATTGCCAGCGCGGCCAAGGCGCCGATGCAGGCTGTCGATCAGGTCGAAGCCATTCCCGGAGCCGGCCTGCAGGGCGATCGCTACCTCTTGAAGCAGGGCACGTTCTACAAGCCGGAGCCGGACTTCGAACTCACACTCATCGAAGTGGAAGCGATCGAGGCCATCAAGCGCGAGTACAAACTCGATCTCGCCGCCGGCGAAGCGCGCCGGAATGTGGTAACCCGCGGTGTGCCTCTGAATCACCTGGTCGGCCGCGAGTTCTCGGTGGGCAACGTGAGGGTTCGCGGCATTCGCCTGTGTGAGCCCTGCAGCCATTTGGAGGCGCTCACCGGACTCCCTGTCATCAAAGGGTTGCGCCACCGCGGCGGCCTGCGGGCGCAAATCTTGACCCAAGGCGTGATCCGGGTGGGCGATCCCGTCGCGGAGTAGAAATGGACGGGAGAGATCCGACTTACCGGGAACTCTTGCGCGGCAAAGGCGCGCACGCAGATCCTGTCGCCAGCCTCGCGGATGTGTCTGCGCAGGCCGCAGGCAGGTTGGTCACGGGCTATCCGCACTCGATCTGGCAGATCGTCAGTCATTTGAATTACTGGATGGACTACGAACTGCGCCGGATTTCGGGAGCGCGTCCGGCGTATCCGGAACATGCGATCGAGAGCTGGCCTACCACCGTCGCTCCCGCATGCGAGGACGATTGGACCCGTGAACGGGCCCGTTTGGCGGCTCTTCTGCGAAACCTCGAGGAGCTCTCCGCAGCGGAGCCGTCAGCTCTAAACGCGCCGGTCGAAGCCATCACCGCGGCTGAAGCATCCCAGGCGTCCACCGTGCAGGCGGTGCTGTGGCAGACACTGGCGCATAACAGCTACCACATAGGGCAGATCGCCCTGTTATTGCGCTGCTTCCACCTCTGGCCGCCGAAGGCCGGCGGGGACACTTGGTGACATCGCGCCGACGATCTTGGCGCCCGCCCATTTTGACCCAACTTGTGTCGGCCTGAACCCGCCGATGTGAGCGCGGTCACTTCCATTCGAGCGCCGCCCGGATACGATAGACCGCAGCCCGGAACCAGTCCGCCATGCTGGCCCGATGCACACGAGCGACGGTGCGCCTGCTCAGTGACCTGGGCCGGGCATATCGCGGCTGGCGATGATCCACCCGCCCACCAGCGCACCGGCCGTGGCGGTGAAGAAGACAGCTACTTCTACCTGCGCAAGTTGGGCTACGTGATGGTGGCGCGTAACTATCGCTCCCCCGCCGTCGCGGCGAGATCGACCTGATTGGCTGGGATCAAGACGTGCTCTGCTTCATCGGGGGAAGACGCGAACTTCCCATCGCGTGAGCCAGCCGAGGCCGCAGTCGACTACGACAAGCAGCGGGAACTCTGGTTCGTGATCGCGAATCCCTTCGCCACCTGCCGCCCGATGTGCCGTCCCGCTGCGACGTGGTCCGTGTTTACTACGAAAATCCGGTCTTTCCACCTGGCATTGAATTGTTCAAAAATGCCTTCGTCGTGGCGTAAAATACCAAATTCGGCTGTTTCGTATTGAAAGGATTTAGTAATTGCCGGAACTCAGAAAAGATCCGATCGTCGGGCGCTGGGTGATCATCTCCACGGATCGCGCGAAGCGTCCCACCGACTTTGTGCGCGAGGGGGTTCGAATCAAGGGCGGCTTCTGTCCCTTTTGCCCGGGGAACGAGAGCAAGACGCCGCCGGAAATCCAGGCCTATCGCCCGAATCCGAACGGCGGGCCTCCGCCGCAGCGTGACACGCCGGGCTGGAGCGTGCGCGTGGTGCCCAACAAGTTTCCGGCGCTGGGGATCGAAGGCAATCTCAATCGCCAGGCCGAAGGCATGTTCGACAAGATGAATGGCATCGGGGCGCACGAAGTGATTATCGAAACGCCCGATCATGCCTCGACCCTGGCCACCATGCCGCCCAAGCGCATCGAAGACATGCTGTGGACCTTCCGCGATCGCATCCTCGATCTGAAGAAAGACCGGCGGTTCAAATACATTCTGATTTTCAAGAACCACGGCGAGCCAGCCGGCGCGTCTCTCGAACATGGCCACTGCCAGCTAATCGCGCTCCCGATTCTCCCGATTTACGTGCTCGAGGAAATCGAAGGCGCGAAGCAGTACTACATCTACAAAGAACGCTGCGTGTTTTGCGACGTGATCCGGCAGGAGAGCGAGAATGGCACCCGCGTGGTGGCGGAAAACGACGACTTCATCACGCTTGCACCCTACGCGCCCCGCTTTCCTTTCGAGACCTGGATTCTGCCGAAACAGCACGAATCAGCCTTCGAGAACTCGTCCTCACACATGTTCGAGAATCTCGCGAAGGCGCTCAAGACGCTGCTGATGAAAGCGGACCGCGTGCTCGATAATCCGCCCTACAACCTGGTGATCCACAGCTCGCCGGTGCAGGATCCGACCAACGATCACTATCACTGGCACATTGAGTTCATGCCGAAGCTGACCAAGACGGCAGGCTTTGAGTGGGGCACGGGCTTTTATATTAATCCGACGCCGCCAGAAGAAGCTGCCCGGTTCTTGCGCGAGGCGAGCGTGGAAGAGCCGGCCCCGGCGTCAGTGGGCTAGAAGCGAATTCCTCGAGAGCACAAAAATAGGGCACGCTCCCCCAAGAGCGTGCCCTTTCCAGTTTTGTGAGAGAGAGACCAAACTTGACGCAGGGCGCCGACGTGTCCAGCGAACCAGCCAAATGCCGCGTCGTTCCTGGGTTCCACGGCAGCGATCGCCACTCAAGTCGTGCACAGTGTACGGTCGAGGCGCGGCCAGAGTTGTCACGGATTTGTAAATCTGAGGCCTCTACGAGCTATTCGCGCTATCCTTGCTGCTCTGAAACACTATGAAACACCTGACTTGTTTTGTCTTCACTTTCAGCGCCTTGGCCTGGTCCGCAGCCCTGCCGTCCCCTCTCATCGGAAATATCCCCGGCCGCACCGTCACCAGCCTCGATGGTCCTTGGCACGTGATCGTCGATCCCTACGAGACCGGTCTGCACGCCCGCTACTACGAGAATGCCACGCCGCAGGCCCGCAGCGGCCCCATCGAGTTCAACTTCGAGCAGTCGGAAACGTTGCATGTTCCCTACGACTGGAACATGCAGAAGGAACGGCTCTTTTTCTACGAAGGGCCCGTCTGGTACAAGCGCTGGTTCACCTATAGGCTTCGCGAGCATACGCGTGTGTTTGTCTATTTTGGAGCGGCGAACTACTGCACCCGCGTTTACCTGAACGGGAAGCCACTGGGTGAGCACGAGGGCGGCTTCACTCCCTTCAACTTTGAGATGACCAGCCAACTCGCGGACGGCGACAACTTCCTCGTCGTCGAAGTCAACAACACCCGACGCGCCGATGGCGTGCCCGCCCTGAACACCGACTGGTGGAACTACGGCGGACTCACCCGCGACGTCCTGTTGGTGGAAACGTCGGAGACTTTTGTTCGCGATTACTCCGTCCAACTCGCGAAGGGGACGACGAGGGAAGTGGCAGGGTGGGTGCAACTGGATGGTGCCTCACCCGAGCAGCCCGTGAGGGTGGAGATTCCAGAGGCGGGCGTTCGTAAGACCTTCACCCCGGACGCAAACGGGCACGTGGATTTCCACTTTCCGGCAAAGGTCGAGTTGTGGTCGCCGCAGAACCCCAAGCTCTACGATGTGGTTGTCTCGACTGGCGCAGACACACTGCACGATGCAATCGGTTTCCGCTCAATCGAGGTGAAGGGTACGCAGATTCTGCTCAACGGGAAGCCGATTTTCCTGCGCGGCATCTCCATGCACGAAGAAGCGCCCCTTCGCGGGGGCCGTGCCTTCAGCCCACAGGATGCGCAGACGCTGCTCGGATGGGCCAAGGAACTGCAATGCAACTTCGTGCGGCTCACCCACTATCCGCACAACGAAAACGAGATTCGCCTCGCCGACAAGCTCGGGCTGCTGGTGTGGTCGGAGATTCCGGTCTATTGGGATATCGCATGGAAGAACCCCGCTACGCTGGCCAATGCCGAAGCACAGCTCCGCGACATGATTGTGCGGGACCACAACCGCGCCTCAGTAATCTTCTGGTCGATGTCGAATGAAACGCCCGTCGACCCGGAGCGGACGGTTTTCCTGCAGAAGCTCGTGGAAGATGCCCGGCAACTCGACCCGACCCGCCTGATCACGTCTGCCCTCAATCATGTGACCGAGGCCGGTCCGGAGAAGCGCATTCTCGACGACCCGCTGGGCGAATCTCTCGACGTTCTCGGGCTGAACGAGTATCTCGGCTGGTATTTCGGTCGTCCCGAGGATGCGGACCGCTGGCAGTGGGAGAGCAAATATGCGAAGCCGCTCATCGTCAGCGAGTTCGGTGGAGACGCCCTTTACGGCAAGCACGGTGATGCGAGCACGCGCTGGACCGAGGAGTACCAGGCGAATCTTTATGTGCACCAGTTGGCAATGATCCGGAGGATTCCCGGCTTTGTTGGACTCTCCCCGTGGGTGCTGATGGACTTCCACTCACCCCGGCGGGTGTTGCCGGGAATCCAGGACTACTTCAATCGCAAAGGGTTGATCTCAAACACCGGGCAGCACAAGCAGGCGTTTTCGGTGTTGCAGAAGTTCTATGGGGAGATGAAAGAAACGGGGCCGACCCACTGAGGCGCGCTTAGGAAAGCTAACCTTGCGTTTGGTCGAGAAATTCCTCGTGCCAGGCCATCTGAATCGCCTCGAGCTTGGCCTCATTGGATTTCTTGGGATCATCTTTAAACTCTGGAAGTTGCGTCACGTAGGTGTGCAGGTCTGTAAAGCGCACGGCGAGCGGGTCTTTGTCGGGGTGCTTTTCAGACAAGAGAATGCCGATATCCTCCGCATCCTCCCAAGTCAGATCTTTCGGCATGCAAGCTCCTAAAAGTCAGCCATTCGTTGTTAGCCTTTTGGCCCTTAGCCTTCTGGGTTCGAACCTCGACCGCGCGCGATTCGGTTCTAGCTAATGTCTAAGAGCTAGCGACTAACAGCTGCGTTCTAGTGTTCTTCCGAGACGTAGTTGCGGTTCCACGCCGGAATCTCGACCACAACCTTGCCCGGCTTGGTGATCACTGCCTGGCAGCCGAGACGCGAGTTAAGCTGCAGATCAGCCGCCATGTCGAGGCGGTCGGCTTCGTCGTCATCCATGTCGGAAAGATTCTCGGCCCCCTCTTTCACCCAGATGTGGCAGGTGGTGCACGCACAATTTCCGCCGCAGGCGTGGTCGAGGTGGATTCCGTTGTTCAGGGCGACATCGAGCAGCGACTGCTCCTTGCCGTGGTCCTGGTAAGGAAGCTTGCCATGTTCGAACTGCACGGTCTTGCCTTCGGGCAGGAACGTCACCTGCACGGTGTTTTCCCCAGGCGCGTCAATGGTCGCGGCTCCGGTGCTTTGCGTTTTTTCGTCTGCCATAAGAACTCCCAAATCAGGCCTCAGGCCTCAGGCGTTAGGTCTTGGGTCCCGTCTTTAACATTTGGTTGTTCGCCTCGATCCGAGTGGGACAAGAACCTAATACCTAACGGCCAAGACCTAAGACCTGTTATTCAAACTCTGCCTTTGCCACTGGATGCGGTGCGGTCGGGCCCTCGCCCAGGTCGGCCTCATCCATGGTCTTGCCCTTCAGGGCGGTCGAGACGGCGCCATCCATCATCAATTCCGCCAGCCGCATGGTGCCGTGATTCAGTTCGTCGATGGCCTTGCGGGTCGCCTGATAATCCTCACCGCTCTTGGTCTGGTGAAGAGATTTTTCCAGCTTCGCGATGTGCTTCCGTTCGTCGCCGCTGAGTTGTCCCCACGCTGGGCTGCGGCGCCCTTTCTCGAGCGCGGCGAGGATGGTTTCCGCCTCATTGCGCGCCTCGATCACCTGGCGTTGGCGAAAGTCTTCCTCCGCATAGTCGAACGACTCGAGCAGCATGCTCTCGACCTGCTCGTCGGTAAGGCCGTAGCTGGGCTGCACTTCGATTTCTGCTTCCTTCCCGCTGCGCTGTTCGCGCGCCGAGACGTGCAGGATGCCGTTGGCGTCGATGAGGAACTTCACCTCGATGCGCGGGATGCCCGCAACCATGGGCGGGATGCCCTTAAGGTCGAAGCGCGCGAGCGAACGACAGTCTTTGGCCAGTTCGCGTTCCCCCTGCAAAACGTGAATGGCGACGTTGGTCTGGCCTTCCACCTGAGTGGTGTAGAACTGAGTGGCCGATGCCGGGATCGTCGAATTACGCAGGATGATTTTGTCGGTCACACCCCCCGCGACTTCGATTCCGAGCGAGAGCGGCGTGACATCGAGCAGCAGCATTTCTTTGGTTGCTCCAGAGCCCCCGCCGAGGATGTTGGCCTGCACCGCCGCACCCAGAGCCACAACCTCATCCGGGTTCAGATCGGTGTGGGGCGCGCGCTTGAACAGGGCCTGCACCAGCGCACGCAGCTTCGGGATGCGCGTAGACCCCCCCACCAGCACGACCTCGTCAATCTGCTCCGGCTTCAATCCGCCGTCTTTGAGGGCCTGCTTTGCAGGTCCAACCGTACGGTCGAGGATCGGCTGAATCAGCTGTTCGAACTGCTCCCTGGTAACTTCACGCTGATAGCGCTTAGCAACTGGCAATTCGATGTCGAGCCGCGTGGAGTCCTGCGCCGATAGCGCGATTTTCGCTTCCATCACGGCCTTGCGGATCGTCTGCACCGCCTTGCCGTTGCGCCGCAGGTCGGCGCCCATATCCCCGCGGATGTCATCAAGCGCGATCGTGATCAGCAGGTTGTCGATGTCGTCGCCGCCAAGATGCGTGTCGCCGTTGGTGGCAATGACCTCGAAGATGCCATCGTGCAGCTTGAGAATCGAAACGTCGAAGGTGCCCCCGCCCAGGTCGTAGACCGCCACAATTCCGTTCTTTTTCTTGTCGAGTCCATAGGCCAGGGAGGCTGCCGTCGGTTCGTTCACAAGACGGAGCACTTCAAGCCCCGCGATGCGGCCAGCATCCTTCGTGGCCTGCCGCTGCGCGTCATTGAAATAGGCGGGAACAGTGATCACAGCTTTCGTCACCGGCCCACCGAAAAAGCGCTCAGCGTTGCGCTTCAGCTGGCGCAGGATGAATGCAGACATTTCCGGCGGTGTGTACGTCTTGTCCCCCAACTTGATGCGCAGCACTTCGCCGCGCTGTAGGTCGTCGGCCAGCCGGAACGGGAACAGCTTCAGCTCATCCTGAACATCTTCAATGCCGCGCCCCATCAGGCGCTTGACGGAGTAAACGGCTCGCTCCGGAGTCTCGATCAGATACTTGCGGGCGGCACTGCCGACGATAATCTGCCCATGCTCGTCGAGAGCCACTACCGATGGCACCAGGTTGAGGCCGTCCTCGCCCGGGATTACCACAGGCGTTTCCCCCTGCATGAACGCCACCAGTGAGTTGGTGGTGCCAAGATCGATTCCGACGATGCGTTCGTTGGGCATGGATCGTTGTGGTGCCGCAGCCAGCTTACGGAGCAGGCACTTAGGATTCGGCAGCAGCCCGAGTCCTGTATCTTTCCGTGCTGGCTAGGCGAACTGCTAACTGCCGCTTTCCAGCACTTGATTCACATCCCTCACCAGATTCCTCAAATAATTGCGCCGGTTCAGCACATCGACCATCCGGTCGCGGATTGTGAGCCGATCAGCCTCGGAGCCTCTGTCCACCGCCTGGTCCCACTCGCTCCAATCGCGCCGCAATTCTTCGAGCAGCGCTTCGTGTTTCTCTTCCAGCTCCAATTTCTGGCGGCCGACTTCCTCGATCAGGGCGGGGTCGTCCTCTCCCATTTTCTTCTGCAGGCGCAGCTGTTCCAGCTGCATGTTCAGGTCGAACACTTCCTCCAGAAGATCGGGCGGGACCACCTGCTTCTTGATCTGGCCCGTGGCTCGCGCCTGCTCGGTAGCCGATTTCGATTGCTCCTCGAGTTCGACGCCCTCCAATCGCAGCAGGTACTCGGTTCGCTTGAGCGGATCTTTGAGCGTGCGATACGCGTCGTTGAGCTGCGAACTCTGCTCCAGGCTCCACTCCTGTTCGCGCGCGTCCGCGCCGGAATAGATATCCGGATGCAGCTTCCGGCTGAGCTGGTAGAACTCCCGCTCCAGGCTGGCAAGATCGACCTTCAGCTTCCGGGGCAGCGCGAAGAAGGTAAAGTAGTCGACCGGAACCGGGGGCTGGACCTTGCCGCAGGCGCTGCAGAAGTGCTCGGCGCGCATGGTACCGCACGACCAGCAAGTCGATGTAACCTCGCCCGGCAGGATCGGCGACGAACTCGATTTGGACTCAGGGTTTGCCATAGACACAGTCACCACGAGCGCTCCACCGTCGCGCCGCCCGTATTGCGTTCGCCCGGGCTGGGAGAAGGTGGCGCCGTGGTGGAAAGAACCTGGAACTTCGTTTCCTTGTCGCGGGGTGAGAACGCGCGTCACCGTTTACCACCGCTTCACGGGCAGCAGTGCCCGCGCCCACATCCGATCATGCCGAGAACGAGGTACCGCAGCCACACGACTTTGACGAATTCGGATTCACGAAGACGAAGCCCTGCTGCATCAGCGTCTCCTGGTAATCGAGGATCATGCCGTGCAGATAGATGAACGACTTCGGATCCACAAAGACACGGACATCCCCAAATTGAAAGATGCGGTCGCGCTCGCGCGGCTGGGTGTCGAAGCGGATGTTATAGCTTAGCCCCGAACAACCGCCGCCTTGCACGCCCAGACGCAGCCCGCCCTGTTCGGGCGAGATGCCTTCTTTCACGATCGCAGTCCGAATTTTAGCAATCGCCTTATCCGTCACTTGGATGCCCTTGATCGGGGCAGCCGAGGCCGGAGGGGCAATGGTCTTAGTCGTTTCTTCCGCCATGGTTGTCATGACCCTAACCCGATGCCCGACTGCCGGTCAGTGATTTGGAACACAACAAATCCCGAGGTGGCGACGGGCGCAACTGCTAGTGGCTGGCTTGGGCGCCGGCGGGCACACTTGCTTTGGCGTCCGCAGCACCGTTTTTCTTCTTCCAGTCGTGGATGGCCGCGCGAATCGCGTCCTCCGCCAGCACCGAGCAGTGAATTTTCACCGGAGGAAGCGACAGTTCCTTCACGATCTCGGTGTTCTTGATCTGGAGCGCCTCGTCCACGGTCTTGCCCTTGACCCACTCAGTGGCGAGCGAAGACGAAGCAATCGCGGAACCGCAGCCGAAGGTTTTGAACTTGGCGTCCTCGATGATCTGAGTCTCCGGGTTCACCTTGATCTGCAGCTTCATCACGTCGCCGCACTCGGGCGCACCAACCAGGCCGGTGCCTACTTCGGTGCTGTTCTTGTCGAGCGAACCGACGTTACGCGGATTGGAATAATGGTCGAGAACTTTATCGCTATATGCCATGAGTCATACTCTCCTAAAACAGGTTTCAAAGTCGCAACCTTTCAAGGTTTCAACGTATCGCTTGATTCCGGGTTTCCGTGAAACCTTCGAAACCTTGATACTTTGAAACCTCGTGTTTCCTACTCTCCCGCCCACTTCACGTCCTTCAAATTGACGCCTTCCTTCGCCATCTCATAGAGCGGCGAAAGCTCGCGCAGGCGTTCGACGGTCTCGCAAACGCGGTCTGCTACGTAATCTGCTTCAGCCTCCGTGTTGAAGCGCCCGATCCCGAAGCGGATCGAACTGTGAGCCAGATCGTCGCCCGTCCCCAGAGCCTTCAGAACATACGACGGTTCCAGAGTCGCTGACGTACAGGCCGAACCGCTCGAAACGGCCACGTCATTGATTCCCATCAGCAACGATTCGCCTTCGACATATGCAAAGCTGATGTTGAGGTTGCCGGGCAACCGATGCTCCATCGAGCCGTTGATGTAGACCTCGTCCAGACGGCCCATGATGCGGTCGCGAAGACGGTCGCGGAGCGCTGCCAGGTGGGCTCCTTCTTTGGCCATTTCTTCCTTAGCAATGGCACAAGCCTTGCCGAGTCCCACGATGCCGGGGACATTCAAAGTTCCGGAACGCATGCCGCGCTCGTGGCCACCGCCGTCGATGATGGCGGAAATCTGGACGCGTGGATTCTTGCGCCGCACGTAGAGGGCGCCAACACCCTTCGGGCCATAGATCTTATGAGCCGTGATCGACATAAGGTCGATGTTGTCCTTGTTCACGTCGATGGGGACCTTGCCCACCGCCTGCACGCCGTCGGTGTGGAACAGCACGCCACGCGCGTGGCAGATCTTGCCGATTTCCGCCCACGGCTGCAGCACTCCAATCTCGTTATTCGCCGCCATGATCGTGACCAGGATCGTTTTGTCGTCGATGGCACGCTTCAGTTCTTCCAGGTCCACGAGGCCGTCTTTCTGGACCGGCATATAGGTCACGCGATAGCCGTACTTCTCCAGCCGCTTGCAGGTGTCAAGCACTGCCTTGTGCTCCGTGACCGCCGTGATGATGTGGTTGCCTTTCTCGCGGTACATTTCGGCAACACCCTTGATGGCCAGGTTGTCGCTTTCGGTGGCGCCTGACGTAAAGATGATCTCTTTCGCCGTCGCACCCACCAGCTTGGCAACCTGCTCGCGCGCTTGCTCGACCGCTTCTTCCGCAGTCCAGCCGAAAGGATGGTTGCGGCTCGCAGCATTTCCGAATTTCTCCATGAAGTAAGGCAGCATCGCCTCAAGCACGCGCGGGTCCATGGGGGTGGTGGCATGGTTGTCCATGTAAATGGGCAGCTTGATGCCGTCGGGAGCCGGGGTACGCTGCTCCTGGGTCGCCGCTTTCAAATCCGTAATCATGATCGCCATCTCCTACCTTAAAGTTCTCCAAGACCTGGGTCGCAACTCTGTCTGGGTCAGGCCAATGTGACCAGGTCCGCGAGCGTCTTCTTCGCTTCGCGAGCGGTCCCGTCATGCCCTTCCGTCATCTCTGCAATCTTGATGCGCTTTAGAACATCCTCGATGCTCTGGTTCACTTTGCGCAGCGGCTCACGGATCGTGCAACGCTCCGTCTGGTCACACTCCCCGCGCACGGTAATGCACGACGTGATAAAGAGCGGCCCGTCGATCGCCCGAATCACCTCGTACGCTGAGATCTCGTGCGCATCACGCGCCAGCGTGTATCCGCCATTGATGCCGTGCTGCGAGTGCAACAGTCCAGCCTTAGCCAGCCGCTGCAAAATCTTGGCCAGCGCCTCCGGCGGGATGCCGTACGACTCCGCCACGTCTTTTGCGCTGCAAGATCCCTCGTGCGCATGCTCGGCCAAATGCTTCATGGCCATCAACCCGTAATCCGCCTTCTTGGTGAGCTTCAGCATGCTGGAAAACGACAATCCGACCAATTTGATCGGATTAAACTCCGACTATTTGGGTCGCCTTTCATTCTAACCCTATCCCGGCTCACTGCGCAACCTCGCCCAGGGATCGGCTCGGATTCGTCCCTGACCTGTAACTATTAGAGGTCGAACTGTTTACAGGAATCCGACGATTTTAGTCGGATTTAGCGAAGCGAGCGCTCTCCCCCAGTCTGAAAGATGGCAAGATTTTAACAAAAGAGTTACCACGGGGGACTTGACTTGTTTCCGGGCCGGTCTAAAATACCGAAAATTTCCGGCAATCGACGTCCCCCTTGTCCGGGACCGGAATTACCCTGCGGAGCCATGAAGCCAACCGCCGTCCGAGCCCCCCAAGCTGAGAAGGAACATGAATCAGTGTAAGCACCCGCGCGTGCAGGTCGTCAGCCGCGACGAGGACACCGAATACGTCGAGTGTCTGGAATGCGGCGAAGTGTTTGAGTCCAGTGAATTCAAGGACATGGCGATCGAAGAACGCGCCCAGTCGGAAGAAGTCTGACCCCGCTCGAAGCCCCCTCCCTCGTGCCCCATGGCGAAGTGTTGCAGCGGGCTGCACTTTAGATAATGACCGACGTAACAAAAATGACCGAGGTAACGCCCCCGGCGGCTTGCGTGTTGTTTTGAGCTTTCAGCCTCTGCTAATGTCGGGCACGCAGATTTCTGTCTCGATTGGGGCGCTTGGGATGCCGTTTGTGGCCTTAGTGGTCGACGATTCGATGGTGATCCGCCACACTATCTGCCGCTTTCTTGAGGAGCGCGGCTTTACGGTCGAGTCTGCCTCCAACGGGATTGAGGCGCTGCAGGTGCTCGACCGGGTGCGGCCCGATCTCGTCGTCACCGACATGCAAATGCCTGAGATGAGTGGTGGCGAACTGATCAGCGTTCTCAAGAGCAAACCGGAGACGGCAGCGATTCCGATCATGATTGTTACCGGCCGCTCCAGCGGTTTCGACGCCAACGAGACCCGCGCCCAGTTCACGATCTTCAAAGATATTGATATCCAGGAACAGCTGGAGAAGGCCGTGGCCGGCACGCCGTGTGGAATCGCCGCCAAAGCGCAAGCTTCTGGAAAGTAGTCCCTCACAGCCGGCGTAATGCCAGGCCGACTTCCGCAGAAAAATCCATCGGCGCGAACTCTCGAGCGAGCCACTTGGGGTAAGCGGCTGCTGCGATCATGGCCGCATTGTCGGTGGACAACGGGCGCGATGGAAAATAGACAAGCAAGCCTTCCTGCGCAGCATCGCGTTCAAAAGCACGTCGTAGTTCATTGTTGGCAGCCACGCCGCCGGTTACGAACAGAGTTGCGACATCGTATGCACGGGCAGCCGTCAGCGTCTTCTCCACCAGGTCGGCAACCACGGCGCGCTGGAACGAGGCCACGAGGGTCAAACTCTCGCGATCGCAGACGGCCAGGTAGTTTTCGAGCGTCGGTTTTTCCAGGCTGGCCAGCTTCTTTCGCCGGTCCTCGATCGCGGCTCTCATGGCGTGGGTCTCAACATAACGCAACACAGCCGTCTTGATCCCGCTATACGAGAAGTCAAAACGCGGACGATCCTCCTCCGGCTGGCCGCGATCCTTGCGGTCGCGGTGCTTGATCTGCGCGGTCCCGAACTTTACCGCCGACGGATCACCGTGTGCAGACAGGCGGTCGATGATCGGGCCGCCCGGATATCCTAGGCCCAGCAGCTTCGCGACTTTGTCGAAGGCCTCACCCGCCGCATCGTCGCGGGTATGCCCGACGTTCTCATACGACCAGCCTTCCCCCTTCTGCTCGGCAAGGTAGAGATGCGTGTGCCCGCCGGAGACCACCAGCGCCAGCACGGGAAAGGAAACCTCGCGGTTGCCTTTCTGGCGCTCCTCGAGCAGAACCGCATGGATGTGCCCTTCGAGGTGATTGACCGCAATCAATGGTTTCTCCAGCGCGAACGACAAAGCCTTGGCGTAGCTGATTCCCACCAGCAGGGCTCCGGCGAGTCCCGGACCCTGGGTGACCGCGAGCGCGTCGATCGACTGGTAGGTCTGACTTGAGTCGACAAGCGCTTTCCGTACCACGGGCACGATGGCCCTGAGGTGCTCGCGCGAGGCGAGTTCCGGAACCACCCCGCCGTACGGTTGGTGCGTGGCGATCTGCGAAAAGACGACGTTCGAGAGAATCTCTTCTCCAGAGCGCACCACGGCCGCCGCGGTTTCGTCGCACGAGCTTTCGATGCCGAGGATGTGGGCGTCTGGCATAATCGCTAAAATCCAGTCTAAATGGAGTCATCTCTTGACGCGTATGGCTGATTTACTTGGACAGGTTGCGGAATCCGGATTCCCGCACATGGATCGATTGATTCACGTGTTCGTCGGTGGATCCGAATTGCACGCTGCAAAAGTACGGGGCACCGACGATTTGGACATCTACCGCGCCTACATCGAGCCTCCGCACTCGGTCCTGGGACTGGAATCCCTGCCGCATCATGTGTGGTCGACCGCAGGTAACGATGGCCGGAATGGCCCTGCCGATGTCGATGTGACTCTCGATTCGCAAAGGAAATGCGCTGGGCTGGCGTGCCAGGGCAATCCCACTCACAATCACCGGGGTCCACGCTAGAGTCGAACCCTCATGACCACGGTCAAACAACACGCAGTCACCGTCATCCGCACGCTGCGCGATCACGGCTTCCAGGCCTACCTCTGCGGCGGTTGCGTGCGCGACCTTCTGCTCGACCGCGAACCCGCCGACTACGACGTGACCACCGACGCTACCCCGGACCAGGTCATGCGCATTTTTCCCGAAACGTACGCCGTAGGCGCGCAGTTTGGCGTCGTGTTGGTGCCCTCCCTAAAGGACGTCGCGAGTGGCAGCCATGGCGCCGAGCCCTCGCCCAAAGCGAACGTCGTGGAAGTTGCCACTTTCCGCTCCGATGTGGGCTACAGCGATGGCCGTCATCCCGACCAGGTGCGCTACAGCAACGACCCGCGCGAAGACGTTGCCCGCCGCGATTTCACCATCAACGGTCTGCTCATGGATCCGATTTCCGGGGAGGCCCTGGATTTCGTCGGCGGGCGCGAAGACCTGGCAGCGCACCTGGTGCGGTCCATCGGGGACCCGGAACTCCGGTTCGGCGAAGATAAGCTGCGCATGCTGCGGGCTGTGCGCTTCGCGGCCCGCTTCGAATACAGCATCCATCCCCAAACTTTCGCCGCCATCCAGAAACTGGCTCCACAGATTCACCTGGTGAGCCACGAGCGTGTACGCGACGAACTCACCAAGATGCTCACCGAGGGGCATGCTCGGCGGGCTTTCCTTCTCTTGGATGAGTCGGAACTCCTGCGCGAAGTGCTGCCCGAGATCTCCGCCATGAAAGGGGTTGAGCAACCTCCGCAGTTCCATCCTGAGGGCGACGTGTTCGTCCACACGCTGCTGTTGCTGCAGAACCTGCCGCACCCGGGTTCAGCGACGCTGGCTTGGGGTGCGCTTTTGCACGATGTTGGCAAGCCGCCGACCTTTCGCATCGCGCCCGATCGCATTCGTTTTGATGGGCACGTCGAAGTAGGCGTGAAGATGGCGGAAGAAATCTGCCGACGCCTGCGCTTCTCGAACGAAGACACGGAGCAGATCCTGGCGCTGGTGAACCATCACATGCGCTTTGCCCAGGTCACGCAAATGAAGGAATCCACTCTGAAAAAGTTCCTGCGCATGCCCGGATTCGCACAGCACCTCGACTTGCACCGCATGGATTGCCAGTCGAGCCACGGGGATCTGACCTCATACACCTTCGCCAAAGAAAAACTCGCTTCCATTCCGCCGGAAAAGATGCGCCCGGCGCCGTTGCTCACAGGCGACGACTTGATCGAAGCGGGCTACGCCCCTGGTCCGCGGTTCAAAGAAATTCTTGCCGCCGTTGAAGACGGACAACTCGAAAGCCGTTTGCAGTCGAAGCGCGAGGCCATGGAGTTTGTGGGCCGTGAATTTCCTCGCTGACGAACGCACTGGTCCGCCTCACGGACCAGGCAGAGGCGGTGTCGATCGAAATGCTAGAATTAGTTCCTTCACGCTCAGATCCGGGAGCGCTCAATGCAGAACCTGCACGGCATGCAGCCCGTGGGGTCCGAACTCGAGAAGATTGTAGCCCGTTCCGTTGGCAAAGCTCCGCTCGGCGAAGGGCCGTTGCTCGCGTGGCCACTGGTCTGCGGCAGCACAGTAGCGGAGCGGACGCGGGCCCTCGATTTTGTCGGCGGGGTGCTGCGCGTCGAAGTCGGCGATCGCGGATGGCAAACAGAATTGCAGGCCTTGGCTGCGCGTTATGTCGCCGTCATCAACCGCTATGTCGCAGAGAATGTAGCGCGCGTGGAGTTCGTCATCACCCCGCGAAAATAGACGGCCCGAGATAGTCACAGAAAGCCACCGAGACACCTAGACCGATGAAAGTCACAGACAGAG
>DATMPS010000127.1:0-25510 GCA_035567435.1 Terriglobales bacterium
CTCGACAGCCGCCACAGTTTCTCGTTCGGCGACTACCACGACCCGCGTCAGATGGGATTTCGCTCGCTGCGCGTCATCAACGAGGATTACGTCGCCCCGGCCTCGGGCTTCCCCACCCATCCACACAACGACATGGAGATCATCACCTATGTCCTCGAGGGCAAGCTCGAGCACAAGGACAGCCTCGGCACCGGCTCGGTCATCCTCCCCGGCGATGGCCAGCGCATGACCGCCGGACGCGGCATCCGCCACAGCGAGTACAACCCCTCCAAGGCCGACGAAGTCCACCTCTATCAGATCTGGATTCTGCCCGAGAAAAAAGGCCTCGAGCCCAGCTACGAGCAAAAGAGTTTTCCCACCGACGAGAAGCAGGGAAAGTTCCGCCTCGTCGCCTCGCCCGACGCCAAAGATGGCTCGGTGAAAATC
Organism: Terriglobales bacterium; assembly: GCA_035567435.1. Lineage (GTDB taxonomy): Bacteria > Acidobacteriota > Terriglobia > Terriglobales > Acidobacteriaceae > Gp1-AA133. Next base: position 427 of record DATMPS010000127.1, read on the forward strand.
AACCAGGACGCGCGCCTCTACGTCACGCTGCTGAAGCCGGGCGACGAAGTTGGCCACACCTTCGGGAGAAATCGCCATGGCTGGCTGCAAGTCGCCAAAGGCACCGTCGAACTCAACGGTGAAAAACTAACCCAGGGCGACGGTGCTGCCATCAGCGACGAGAAGAGCCTGACTATCAAAGCAGCCGCCGACAGCGAAGTTCTCTTGTTCGACCTGGCCTAAGGAACACAGATTTCAGGGTTTTATGAAGGTCAACCCTGTCATCCCAAGCGCAGTGAGGCGGCAGCCGAAACTGGTCGAGGGCCCCCGTCTTTGCAGACGGTGCCCGCGGCCCCTCCAAACTTTTCTGCCACGGTCCTATAAGCCACCTTTAGGAAGCACTGCGCGCCGCCGCGAAGACGTGTGCGCAGATTTCCAACCTTTTCGAAGCCCTGCCACCCGCCCCTCACTCGGCCACATTCCACATCACCCGCGCGAACTTCCACGACCCATCCAGCTGCCGCTTCAAGACTCGGAGGGCCTTGGCGTGAAAACTCTTGACCTCCGCTTTCTCGGATTCCTTGTAGCTTGCGGCAAAATAGTCCCACTCGAATGCCCAACCGTCGACCACCTGCAAATCCTTGATGTCAGGCTTGTAGCTGACAACCTTGGCGTCAGGATGTTCGGCCTGATCCTTCTGGTTCTCGGCGAGGATCGCCTGCTTTCCCACCAGCGCCGAGGAGCCAGGTTCGAGCAGAACGGCATCCTCGGTAAAAAGGTCGGCGAGGGCCTTGGGATCATGGGCCAGGGTGGCGTCGATGTCCTGCTGATGAAGTTTCTCGATGCCCCGCAGGTCCGCCGCCGAAGCCAAGGCCGCGGGCGCTCGCTCGCTCAACCCACGCGATGACAATCCCCAACCGCCACCCACGACAACCAGCAACATCAGCCAAGAAACGCGCTTCGACGCCATGACCTTCTCCCCCAGCCGCCCCGAATTTTAGAGCCCCGGGACAAAGCGTCGGCGTGAACTAACGGAGGCGGAGGAATCTGCTGTTCCTCGGGATCAATTTACCCTGTCGCGCCGATGCATACGCTCAAGTGCAGCAACAAAGATGCTGTGAGGAGCAGCAATTCGAGGGCCCAGAGAAGACGAACGTAGGCATATGCCGAACGAACAATCATCGTCTAACTTCTATATCGCCTCTCCCCGCCCCCACCTTCTCCCCCACCCGCTTGCTCACCTTGAACGTCATCTTCCCCACCTTCTTGTCCGCGTCCACCACCACGTGATCCCCGTGCAGCACCTCGCCATCGAGAATCTTCAGCGCCAGCGGGTCCTGCACTAGCTTCTGGATCGCCCGCTTCAGCGGACGCGCCCCGAAGTTCGGATCATACCCCTCCGTAAACAGCAGCTCTTTCGCGCCCTCGGTCAGCTCCAGGGAAATCTTGCGCTCCGCGAGTAGCCGCCGCAGATCTTCCAGGCGCAATTCCACGATCTTCACCAGCTGCTCCTTGCCCAGCGGATGGAACACGATGATGTCGTCCACCCGGTTCAGGAACTCCGGTTTGAAGTGGCTGTGCAACAGGTTCGTCACCTGCGCAGCCGCTTTCTCGAATTCCTCTTCCGTCTTCAGATTCTCGGCCACCAAATACGACGACCCGATATTCGACGTCATGATGATGACCGTGTTGCGGAAGTCGACGTGCCGTCCCTTGCCATCCGTCAGCCGCCCGTCATCCATGATCTGCAGCATCACGTTGAACACGTCCGGGTGCGCCTTTTCGATCTCGTCAAACAGCACCACCGCATACGGACGCCGCCGCACCGCCTCCGTCAGCTGCCCGCCCTCGTCGTAGCCGACGTAGCCCGGAGGCGCCCCGATCAGCCGCGACACCGCGTGCTTCTCCATGTACTCCGACATATCGATCCGAACCATCGAGCGCTCGTCGTCAAACAGGAACTCCGCCAGCGCCCGCGCCAGCTCGGTCTTGCCCACACCCGTCGGCCCCAGGAAAATAAACGACCCGATCGGCCGCTTCGGATCGCTCAGCCCGGCTCGCGATCGCCGGATCGCGTTCGCCACTCGCTCCAGCGCCGCGTCCTGCCCAACCACCCGCTGCCGCAGCCGCTCTTCCATCGTGACCAATTTCTTGACCTCGCCTTCGAGCATCTTCGAAACCGGTATCCCCGTCCACTTCGACACGATGCGGGCCACATCTTCCTCGTCCACTTCTTCCTTGAGCATGCGCCGCGCCCCGCTCTTTTCCATCTGCGCAGTGAGCTTCTTCAGCTCCTCCTCGGTCTGCCGGATGAGCCCGTACCGGATCTCCGCTACCCGCTGCAGGTTTCCCTTGCGCTCTTCCGTCTGCTCTTCGATCTTCAGCTGCTCGAGTCTCTCCTTCAGCGCACGCTGGCGGGCAATCAGGTCTTTTTCTTTTTTCCAGTTCGCCTTCAGCGCATTCGATTTCTCCCGGATTTCGGCGAGCTCTTTGTCGAGCACCGCCAGGCGTTCCCGCGAGTTGGCGTCGTCTTCCTTCTTCAGCGCCTGCTTCTCGATCTCCAGTTGCGTCGCCCGCCGTTCCAGCTGGTCAATGTCGGTCGGCAGCGAATCGATCTGGATGCGCAGCGATGCCGCCGCCTCATCGATCAGATCAATAGCCTTGTCCGGGAGGAACCGATCCGAGATATAGCGATGCGACAGCGTGGCCGCTGCCACGATGGCGGAGTCCTTGATCCGCACGCCATGATGCACCTCGTACCTCTCTTTCAGCCCGCGCAGGATCGCAATCGTGTCCTCCACGTTCGGCTCGCCCACGAACACGATCTGGAACCGCCGCTCCAGCGCCGCGTCTTTCTCGATGTATTTGCGGTACTCATTCAGCGTGGTCGCCCCGATCGCCCGCAGCTCCCCGCGCGCCAGCGCCGGCTTCAGCATGTTTGAAGCGTCGATCGCCCCCTCGGCCGCGCCCGCACCCACCAGCGTGTGCAACTCGTCAATGAACAGGATGACCTGCCCCTGCGAATCCTCAATTTCCTTCAACACGGCCTTCAGCCGGTCTTCGAACTCGCCGCGATACTTCGCCCCCGCCAGCATCGAGCCCAGGTCGAGCGCCACCACGCGCTTGTTTTTCAGCACCTCCGGCACATCGCCCGAGATGATGCGCTGCGCCAGCCCCTCGACGATCGCCGTTTTGCCCACCCCTGGCTCCCCGATCAGCACCGGATTATTCTTGGTCCGCCGCGAAAGTACCTGCACCACCCGCCGGATCTCTTCGTCCCGCCCGATCACCGGATCCAGCTTCCCCCGCCGTGCCTGCTCCGTCAGATCGCGCGCGTAGCGTTCCAGCGCCTGATACTTGGCCTCCGGATTCTGGTCGGTGACTTTCTGCTTTCCCCGTACCGAAGTCAGCGCCTTCAGGATCGCCTCGTGCGTCGCCCCATGCCGCGCCAGAATCTCCTGCGCCGCGTCCTTCTTCGCCTGCGTCGCCGCCAGCAGCAGATGCTCGGTCGAGACATACTCGTCCTTGAAATTGGCGGCTTCTTTGAAAGCGCGCTCGATCAGCTGGTTGAGAGCCGCCGACATCGCCGCCTGCGTTGCGCCCTCCCCGGAAACCTTGGGCAGCCGCTCGATCTGGCCGTAAACCTCGCTCAACACCGCCTGCCCACCCACGCCGATCTTCTCCAGCACCGGCGGAACGATGCCTTCCTTGTCCTCAATCAGCGCGGCCAGCAGATGCACCGGCAGCAGCTCCGGATTCCCATGCTCCGAAGCCAGTTCATTCGCCCGCTGCACCGCCTCCTGCGCCTTCACTGTAAATTTGTCCCAACGAATTGCCATTGCTAAATCTCCCTGCTCTTTCTGTACTTGTTTGCACAAGCTGTTAGCACTTAGCCATCGCCGTTTCTTGCAGAGTCCCCGCGAACTTCCTCATCCCTGTCATCCCGAGCGAAGTAAGGCGCTAGCCGAACGAAGCCGAAGGGACCTCGTGTCTGCCCGCGGCACCACCGGCCTCGCCAACTTTTTCACGACGGAGCGATCCGACAGTGACGTCCTCCGCGGACGCAGCTTGCTAAATGCTAAAGGCTAAGAGCCTCATAGCTAAAATAAAAAGCGGGAGCACGGTCACCCCGCCGCTCCCGCCCTGCTACGCAACCACGGCCTTACGCCGCCTTGCTCGGCCCCTTGCCTTCCAGCGTCTTCTCGCTGCCGATGCTGACCTTGATCTGCTTCGGCTTCGCTTCCGCCTTCTTGGGCAGGGCAATCTTCAAAATGCCCTTGTCGTAGTGCGCCGAAACCTTCTCGGCATCCACGGTCGTGGGCAGCGTAAACGTCCGGGTGAAGCTGCCATACTGCCGCTCCACGCGCCGGAAGTTCTCTTCTTTCTCTTCCTTCTCGAACTTGCGCTCGCCGTGCACAGTCAGCACGTTGTTCTCGATGCGCACGTCGATGTCCTTCTCGTCAATCCCCGGAACCTCGATCTTCAGGGTGACGTTGTGCTCGTCCTCATAAACATCGACCGGCGGGGCAAAGCGGGTGGTTGCCAATGCTTCCTCGCGGCCCTCGGGTCCATAGGACTCGCGGAACAACCGGTTCATCCGGTCCTGCAAAGTAGAAAACTCACGGAAGGGATCCCAACGCGTAATCACAGTCATGACTCCAATTCCTCCTAACGGCTGAGCTGATTTGAGTGGTGCTGCCTACACTCTCTATTTGGATGAGTGGTTAGCACAGAAGAATCATAAAAATTGAGTGTCTTATTGTCAACTAATTAATATGATTATATTTCATCAGTTTACGTGAAATATCAGGCACTTCAGATAGCTCGTCTCCGGGATCGATAGCACCACCGGATGGTCCTTCGCCTGCCCCCGCTTCTCTAGCAGCCGCAGCATCCGATGTGCATCTTGAGCCGCCTCCGCCACCACCTGCAGCAATCCCCCCTCGCTCACGTGATACGAGCAGGAACAGGACACCAGCGTCCCGCCCGGACGCAGCATCTTCAGCGCCCGCAGATTGAGCTCCTTGTACCCGCGCAGCGCCGTTTCCAGATTCTTTTTTGTCTTGGCGAATGCGGGCGGATCGAGCACGATCGTGTCGTAGTGGCGCCCTGCTCCCGAATAGTCTTTCAGCAGGTCGAACGCGTTGGCCTCGATCCACTCCACGTCATGCTGGTCGAGCAGCGCATTCTTGTCGGCGATTTCGAGAGCCGGGCGCGAGCTGTCCACCCCAGTCACCTTGCAGCCACGCGCCGCCATGTGCAGGGCAAACGCCCCCTGATAGCAGAACACGTCGAGCGCCTCGCCGCGCGCGTACTCGGCCGCCGCGGCGTAGTTTTCCCGCTGGTCGAGGAACGCTCCCGTCTTCTGCCCCTCCCGCGGATCAAAATGAAACCGCACCCCGTTCATGGTGAAGATGGTGCTGGTCTTCTCCCCCTGCAGCAACCCCGACTCTTTCGCCGGCAACTGCTCCAGCTCACGAATATGCGCGTCCACCCGCTCCGCGATCGCCGCCGGCTGTAACCGTTCCGAGAGCTTCGCCACGAGCGCCGCCCGCACCGGCTCCGCATCCATCGCCTGGGTCAGGATTTGAAGGGAAACAATGTCGTTGTAGCGATCGACGATCAAGCCGGGAAGAAGATCCCCTTCGCTGAACACCACCCGGTACGCATCTGTTCGCCGCACAAGAGGTTCGCGGTAAGCGATCGCCTGCTCCACGCGTTCGCGCAGTAGTTCCGGAAAGCTAGCCACTGAGCCCGACGAAATCATCCGCACCGCGATCTGCGAGCTGGTCGAATACAGCGCCGACCCGAACCCGCGCCCGCGTTCGTCCGCCACGCCGACCACCGCCCCGGGCGCGACCCCTTCCGCTGAAACGACGTCGGAGCGATACACCCAGACATGCCCCGCCTTCAAACGCGTCGCACCCCGTTGTGTAATGACCACGCAAGGTCCCGCAGGCGCTGCCGGTGCGCCATCCTTTTTCCGAATTTCCTTCCACGGTGCACACATGCGAATTTCAGCCATGCCCAATCTTAACCGCAGCGCCTCCGAACCACGCCGCGCCACGCCGCCGGGGCGCACCCCCACCCGCGTGGGGACGGCCGCCCTTCGGCCGTCCGGCGGCCCGGGCGCATCGGGCCGCCGGGGTTTTCGCATGAGCGCGATTGCACCCAAGCCCATCCCTTTCTCGTCATTCCGAGCGCCGAGCGCAGCGGAGGCAGGAGGAATCTGCGGTTTGCAGTTTCCCGGACGCTGAACAGTACATGCACCACGCAGAACGGGGCTTCAGAAGAACGACGTGAAGTAGTGAGCGGTGTTTACAGAAACGAATCTAACTCGCCGCCGGATGCTCCGACGACGGCGGATGCGCAGAGTGCGCGTGCGCGGAATGGGCCGACTCAGCCCGGGCCGCGGCCAAATCCGATAATAGCGCGTCCAGCACCACCATCGGCAGCTCCGCGCCCCAGCTGTCGATCTCTCCTTCGTTCCAGGTTCCGTTCAGGCGAATCACGCCGGTAAGATCTTCCGGGAACGCCAGCCGGAAGCTGCCTTCGCGGGTCAGAATATCGCCCGCCTGGCGGCCGGTGTGCATCTCGTAAACCCGCCGCGTGGAACTGGTTGTGCCGTTGACGAACACCAAAAACGCCTCGCCGGTTTCCCCGTAGCCGGGGTGATAGAACCAGGCCTGCTGCGAATCCACTTTGGGCCGCGCCCGCCGCTTGGTGGTGAAATTCGTGCGCTCGATGGTGGCTTCGTTTTCGGGATTGAAATACAAAATGCGCTGGCAGGACTCGCACTCGATCACGGTCGTTCCCGTGCGCACTTCGTTGTAGGTTTGCGGGCGCAGCATCACCCGGCACGCCATGCACTTCTGGTCCCGCACTTCGGAAAGCCCCGAGCCGCGGAACTTCAGCACCCGCTCATAGTGCCGCAGGACGTCAGGACTTACAGCGGCGCGCAGCTTGTCGCGCTTGCCGTTCCACTCCGCCAGTTGCTTTTCGTCTTCGGCGGTGCGTTCGCGCGCTTCGTTTTTCTCTTTCTCGATTTCCGCGGTCTCGGCTTTCAGTTCGGCTTCGGCGGCCTTGACGTCTTTGTCGCGGGCTTCCGTGTTGACCATGAGGTCGAGAATCTTGTCTTCGTTGGCCCGAATCTCCTGCTCGGCGAACTGGATCTCGTGCAGCAGCGCCTTGTACTGGTCGTTTGTCTTCACGTCGAGCGACTGGTCGCGGTACTTGGAGATCTTTCCCTGCAGGTCCTGGATGGTGCTCTCGAACTTTTTGCGGGAAGCTTCGTCAGCCTTGGTGGCGGCTTTGGCCTGTTCCAGCTTGGTTTTGGTGGCGGCCAGCTTTTCTTCGATCACGGCGACGCGCTTGGGCAGCGCGGCCACTTCCTCCCGCAGGCGCGCGATCTCCTTGTCGGCAACCTGCAACTCCATCAGGTTTTGGAGGTCGGGAAGCATGAATGAAGCTTGATTTTAGCACGCTGAGCCGGATCGCCCCGCCGCCGAAGCGTTTCAGCGACCTGCCCAGGAAAGGCCCTTGCCCCGGCTGTCGCTCCACCATGGAACCTCGAGTGCTCCGTATCTCCGGTGCCCATGCGCCGGCAGGCCCGTCGGTCTTTCCAAAATTGAATATCTTAAAGATATGATTTGCGCGTTTAGAGGCCCGTAGGCGCAGCGCAGGGCGTTTGCCCGGGGGGGGGCATGGGACGATCCTCGGGACGCGCTCATGCCGCCTTTAAACGCGATTAACAGCCGTTCTGGGGGACGCTGGCACCAGCGCTTTGCCCTCGGGGAGAGCCTCGGACGGATTCTAAATCACTTAGCTCATAGCGAATCACACTGAGACGCCGGCATTGGCGCGCTCGGCATTCCCCGGCGGCGCGCGCTCTCCCAGAATTCACCGCGGCGGTTTCTCGCCGCCTTCAAATCGAATGCCGAAGCGCTGGCCGTGAAGCGATCCATGCGCGGCGAGCGTCTTGATCGAATTCTTCGGACCGTAGTGGATCGTCAGGCGTCCGCTGGCTTTCTGGTTGTCGGACCCGACAATCTGAAACACCAGCGACTCGCCCTCTTTGCGCTCGAGCCTGGCAGCAAGGTCGCGCTTGCTCCCGCTGGCCAGCGTGAACGCGATGCCGAGCGTCTGCGCCGGATTTCCGCCCAGGGTGACGTGGGTCACGCGCTCGTCGGGCAGACCGGACTGGACCCAGAGGCCCGCGCCTTCCTGGTCGAGCCGCAGCCTCCGGCTCTCGGCCTTGGGAACGCCCGCCACTTGTCCACAAACCGGCAGAGAGCAAAAGACGAGCAGGATTGAGGCAGCAAAGCTGATCCTGCGGGGCATTTGTAGGCAGGGTATCGCAATGCATCATCGCGAGTCTTCAATCGCGACGCCTGCCCGGAAACGCCTTTTGTAGCGCCGGCGTCCCGCCGGCTGTGGCGAGGGCATCTTGCTCTCGCTCCCTGCAGGAATTTTGTGATTTCGCGCTCTCCGGCTGCCTCGTCCGCCGGTGTAAACTTGCCAGCTTTGTGCTTCACACCATTTTTCGTCCCCGGAGTCCGCTCTTGAAAAGAATTTGCGCGGTCCTGATTTTGCCGGTAATCCTCATCACCCCATCGGCTTTTGCCCAGTCCTCTAGCACCCCGAAGCGGCCGCTGACCCTCGACGCGATCTTCGCCGACGGTGGACTCACGGGGCGCGGGCCGGAGGCGATCAAGTGGAGCCCCGATGGCGCGAGAGTTTCCTACGTGCAGCGCGACGATGCCGGCGAACACGGAGAGCTCTGGTACGTGGACGCGGCGACCGGGGAGAAGAAACTGCTGGTCAGCGAGGCGAAGCTCGCCAGCCTGGCTCCGGACGCGAACAAGATCAAGGACGAGCGCGAGAAGGAGCGTGTCACCCGCTACAACGTTGCCGCTTATTTGTGGGCACCCGATTCCAAGCACCTGCTGTTCGATGCCCAGGGACAGCTTTGGCTCTACGACCTCGAGAGCGGAACGGCGGTGCAGTTCACCTCCTCTCCTGAGCCCAGCGAGGACCCCAAGTTCTCCCCTGACGGCAATCACGTTGCATACATTCGCAAGCACAATTTGTACGTCGAGCCGATCTCCGGGCAGGACGGCAGGCAGCTGACCAACGATACCGACGCCGACATTCTGAACGGGGAAGTCGACTGGGTGTACGCCGAGGAGTTGAGCGTGCGCAGCAACCACTTCTGGTCGCCCGACAGCAGCCAGATCGTCTTTCTGCAGATGAATGAAAAGCCTGTGCCCACGTATCCGATCACCGACTGGCTGCCGACGCATCCCAAGGTCGAGCAGGAGAAGTATCCGAAAGCTGGTGATCCCAACCCGGTGGTGCGGCTCGGGGTGATTGCGGCCAAAGGTGGCAAGCCCAAATGGATTTCGCTCACCAGCGATACCGACATCTACATTCCGCGCTTTGGCTGGGTGCGCGACGGCATGCTCTGGGCGCAGGTGATGAACCGGGCGCAGGACACGATGGACCTGTATTTCATCGAAGCCAAGTCCGGGCGCTCGCGCAAAGTGTTGACCGAAAACATTCCCGATGGCTGGGTCAATGTGAACGACGATTTTCACATCCTGAAATCGGGCGACCGTTTTGTCTGGTCGAGCTGGCGCGACGGCCACACGCATTTGTACCTGTACAGCTTCAGCAAACAGGACCCGCTCGCGGCCGACGCAAAACTCGAGCGCCAGCTGGAGAAAGGCGACTATGAAGTTCTGGGCGTCGAGGCCGTCGATGAGAACGCGCTGTACTTCATGGCGAACCCGGGCGATCCTCGCCAGGAGCAGGTGTTTGCGGTGAAGCTCGACGGATCGGACTTCCGCCGCCTGACGTCGGAAGACGGCGTGCATCACGCGCAATTCTCCGAAGACGGCAAGCACTGGATGGACCGCTATTGCGCGACCCTCACCCCGCCCCGGTTATCGCTGTGTGCGGTAAACGGTCCGTGCAGCAAAGTGTGGGAGGCGCGCAGCGTGGCTGAATATGACCTCGTCGCACCGAAGAGCCTCGAATTCAAGGCCGACGACGGCACGACCACGCTGTACGGACGGCTGCAGCTACCTCCCGGCGCGCCCGCGGGGAAAATCCCATTGATCGTCTACATCTACGGCGGGCCGGCCGGCCAGGTGGTACGCAACGACTGGGGCGACGTCTTGGACCTGTTTCACCAGGTCCTGCTGCAGAAAGGGTTTGCGATTTTCAGCGTGGATAACCGGGGCACGCCGAACCGCGACCGGACGTTCAGCGCAGCGCTGCGGCACCAGTTCGGCGCAGTCGAGCTGAGAGACCAGCTGGCCGCGCTGAGCCAGCTGGAGGCGCAGTACCCCCAGCTCGACAAAGACCGGGTCGCGATATGGGGATGGTCGAACGGCGGTTCGATGACGCTATACGCGATGACGCACTCGGACACTTTCAAAGCCGGCGTCTCGGTGGCGCCCGTGACCGACCAGCACAACTACGACACCATCTACACCGAGCGCTACATGGGCCTGCCGAAAGACAACGCCAAAGGCTATGATGACTCGGTGATGGCGAAAACAGCCGACAAACTGCACGGCGCGCTGCTGCTGGTGCACGGGACGAGCGACGACAACGTGCATTTTCAGAACAGCGTCCAGATGATTGATGCGCTCATCAAGGCCGACAAACAGTTCTGGCTGATGATCTATCCGGGCAAGACGCACGGCATTCACGGGAAGGCGGCGCAGCTGCATCTGTTCCGGATGATCGAGGAGCACTTTGCGGGGGAGCTGAAGTAGCCCGCCAAGGTGCGGACGCACAAAGACGCCGAATCGTGAGTGGTGGAAGAGATCAGGTGAGCCGGGGGCGCCGCACACGAACACCGGGCCCCTCGACTCGTTCGGCTGACACCTCACGTCGCTCGGGATGGCAGTTCATAGGGGTAGAGGGTGAATCGAGTCGACCTTGGCGATTTTGAACTCAGCATCTTCTCCGACGGAACCTATCCGCTCGATGGAGGGGCTTTCTTTGGCGTGGTGCCCAAGGTGATGTGGTCGAAGAAAGCCCTGGCTGACGAGCGGAATTTCGTCCAGGCCGGGCTGAATTCGCTGCTCATCCGGACCGGACAGCACACGGTACTGGTCGAGACCGGGATCGGGAACAAGCTGTCGGACAAGATGGTCAAGATCTACGGGCAGCCGGCGAAGTTGCTCGAGAATCTGGCGAATGACGGCGTGGCGCCTGACGACGTCGACGTTGTCATCAACACGCACCTCCATTTCGATCACTGCGGCTGGAATACGGTACGCAAGCGCGACCAGGCAGTAGCGACGTTCCCGAAAGCCAAGTACTACGCGCAGGAAGGCGAGTGGCTGCACGGGCGTGAGCAGCACATTCGCGATTCCATCAGCTACCTCAGCGACAACTACGACCCGCTGATCCGCAACGGGCAGATGCAACTGCTGCGCGGAGACCACGAAATTGTGCCCGGCGTTTCCGTGAAAGTCTTTCCCGGGCACACGGCGCACATGCAAGCGGTCGTCGTGACCAGCGGCGGGAAGACGGCTTGCTACATCTCGGATCTGATTCCGACGGCCGCGCATATCGATCTCACCTGGGTGATGGCGTTTGATCTGTTTCCCATCGACACGATCAACAGCCGCAAGCGTTACTACGAACGGGCGTTGCCGGAGATGTGGCTGACGGTGTTCACCCATGGCGCGGATGTGCCGTGGGCGTATATCGAGCAGGATGCGGCGGGCAGCCTGAGGGTGCGGCCCGCGTAACGACAGACGGGGGCGTCTGGGCCTACGTGGGCAAGGGAACCGCGGACGTCTCGGACGTTTCCAGCGGTTCGCGGGTGGCAATGCCCGCGTCAGACAGACGCGCCTCGAAGAATTCTTCCACGCGCTTCAGGATCTCGTTCGCTGCCCTCGCCTCGTAGATGGCCCTGCGCAACGCGGCGCCGCCGGGGACTCCGTGGGTGAACCACGAGGCGAACTGCTTCATCTTTCCGGGGGCGTCGGGAAATTCCTCTTCGATCAGCATGCTGAAGTAAGTGCGGATCATCTGGTAGCGGTCGGATTCGGCCGGCTGATCGTAGCGGCCCGTCGCGGTGTATTGCGCGATCTGGCGGAAGATCCATGGGTTCGATGAGGCAGAGCGGCCGATCATGACGGCATCGCAACCGGTCTGGGTCACCATGGCACAGGCGTCTTCGGGCGTGCGGATGTCGCCGTTGCCGATCACGGGAATCTTGACCGCGTCTTTGACGGCCGCGATCCACTCCCAGCGGGCGGTGCCGCTGTAGCCCTGTTCGCGGGTGCGGGCATGCAGGGCGACGCCGCACAGGCCGCAGGCTTCCGCGAGTTTCGCGAGTTCCACGCAGACGATTTCCTGATCGTTCCATCCGGCGCGGAATTTTACGGTGAAGGGAATCTTCACCGCGGCGCGCACGGCCTCGAAAATCTTACCGATGGCGGGCAGATCGCGCAGCAGGCCCGAGCCGCCGTTACACTTCACGACCTTTTTCGCGGGACAGCCGAGATTCAGATCGACCAGGTCAAAGCCGAGGCCCTCGACCATGCGCGCGGCTTCGGCCATCACCTGCGGGTTGCTGCCGAAAAGCTGCGCCGAGATGGGATGCTCGTCTTGGTAGAAATGCAGGTAGCGTTTGGCCTTCCTGTCCTTGGCGCGCAGCACGCCGTCGGCCGATGTGAACTCGGTCATGATCAGTCCGCAACCAGTGAGGTTGCGGATGAAGCGGCGGAAGACGGTGTCGGTGACGCCGGCCATGGGAGCGAGGACGGTGGCGGGGGAAAGGGCGACGGTGCCAAGCGTGAGACTTGATGGGACAGGGTGCAGAGACGTGCCGGCTGGCCCGGCAACCACGGCGGGAACGGCCGAATTGTCCCAGTACTTGCGCACTTGAGTATTTTACAGGGCGGGGCGAGGGCAAGACGCCCTCAGGACAGCCGGCGGGACGCCAGCGCTACAAAATGCGAAGCCCTCGCCGGAGCGAGGGCTTCGGATCGTTTGCGGAGAAACCGCTTTAGTTCTTGGCGGCGTCTTTCTTCGCGGCTTCGGACTTGGCGGCGTCGCTCTTTGCGTATTTGCGGCGAAAGCGCTCGACCCGGCCGGCGGTGTCCAGCAGCTTTTGCTTGCCGGTGAAGAAGGGGTGGCAGGCGGCACAGATTTCGACGTGCAGATCGCCCTTGTGGGTGGAGCGGGTGGCAAAATTGTTGCCGCAGGCGCAAACCACGCGGATTTCGTTATATGCGGGATGGATGGCAGCTTTCATGTGTATGGGAACCTCAATCCGAGCCTTTTGATTCTACAGGAACGGCGCGGGATTCAGCAACGATCCAAGTGATTGAAGGGGAGGGGGTTGGGCGACGCGTCTGGCGAGGAGACCTGCTCCATTTTTGTGGCCGACCCTCCTCTTGTGGTCGTTCCATAAGATCGCGGCCCGACACAGCTGGGCCGCCGGACAGACGGGGGTCTGCCCCTACGCGGACGGTGGCGCTTCCGCCATTCGTGCTTGACACCGCACTTCACTAGTACAATACTGACACTGTCATGACTGACTTAATAATTCTGGCCATGCTGCTCGAGGGGCCGCAGCATGGGTACCGGTTGAAGCGAGCTGCGGGGGCGCTGTTCGGGCAGGTGGCGCTGCATAATAACCTGGTGTATCCGCTGCTGCGGCGTTTCGCTGCGGAGGGATGGGTGACGAAGCAGACCCTGCCGGGGGAGCGGGGGCAGAAGCGGCAGCAGTATGCCATCACGCCTCTTGGCCGGCGGACGTTGCTGGAGCGGCTGAGTTCGTTCACCGAGCAGGAGGCGCGCTCGGAGGAGAATTTTCGCGGGCGGGTGGGATTCTTCGCGTTGCTGGCTGGGGAGGGGCGGGAGCGGATTCTTGGCCTGCGGGAAGGCTTTCTGAAAGGACGCGACGAACGCCTGGCCGCGCTGCAGAAGAACCTGGATCTGGGCATGTATGGAGGTGAGGTGGTGATCTTCATGCGCCAGCAGATCAAGGTGGAGCTCGCCTGGATCGGGCGCTTGCACAGGTTGAGCTCGAAGGCAGGGAGGAAACGTTCGTGAACCAGTTTCTTACGCCCCTTATCTCGTGGAACGTAGTGAGCGGGCTGTGGGGGATCTTCGTCGTCTACTGGATGATCAGCGCGCTGCGGGTGAAGCGGACGGTACGGACGGAAGCATCGGGGGCGCGGCTGGCGACGGTGGTAGTGCTGGTGGCGGGGGCGGTGCTCATCTTCCAGCAGTCCGGGTGGTTCGGGCGGCTGAATGGGCGCTTCATGCCGGAGCGCGAGTGGATCAAGGGGTACGGCGAACTGCTGGTGGCGGCGGGAGTTTGCCTTGCGATCTGGGCGCGGTGTCATATCGGGCAGTTCTGGAGCGCGCGGGTGACGCTGAAGCAGGATCATCAGCTGATCCAGTCGGGACCGTACGCGCGGGTCCGGCATCCGATTTATACCGGGATGCTGCTGGCGATGATGGGTACGGCGTTGTTTGTGGGGGAGTGGCGCGCGCTGCTGGGGGTGTTGCTGGTGTTTGTGACGCATTGGCTGAAAGCGCGGCGGGAAGAGGCGCTGCTGGCGGAGCAGTTTGGAACGCAATACCTGGAATATCGCGAGCGCACGGGGTCGCTGGTGCCGCGGTTGTATTGAGTTCTGGGAGCCCGCGGCCCGATACACCTGGGCCGGGGGCGGCCGTCCCCACGCGGGTCGTGCTGAACACGCTCAGCAAAGCAGATTCATCCTGCCTCGCTGCCCTCGCGTGTCGGAATGACAACAAACAGGGCAGAGGCTGCGGAAAAGTGCATGCATGATCCCCACAATCGGATCTCGCCGGCTGACGCCGCCGTTGAGAAGGGGGAATCCGTATGGCAAAAGAAAAACGGCAGGACCGACCTCCTGCCGCTAACGACTAGCCTGCAACAAACTCTTACATCTTCACTCCTAACTCCTATACTTCTGCACTCCTACTTTTTATTGACCGCTTTCTTCAGTTCAGCGCCTGGGGTGAACTTCGCGACCCTCCGGGCAGCGATTTTGATGGTGGCACCGGTTTGCGGGTTACGACCATTGCGGGCCTTTCTCTGCGAGACAGAGAATGTGCCAAAACCGATCAAAGCTACCCGGTCTCCCTTTTTGAGGGAAGCAGTAATGCTGTCCACAGCGGTGTCAATCGCTGTTGTCGCCAGTGTTTTGCTTATGTCACAGGCTCCCGCGATACGGTCCACGAGATCAGCTTTGTTCATCGTTTCTCCTGGCAGAATTCCGTGTCTGCCCCAACGAAGCCTGGGGGAGGGGGAGCCAAAGTTGAGGCGGAATCCTGATAGCGCTATTTTCCGCCGAGTTGGTGCGTTGTCAACTGTGAAAAACTCGAAGGGGGCGCATGATTCCCGCGTTGAGCAAGATGTGCGGGATCGCGATCACTGAAACGCCGCGCTGGGCAAGGCATTTGGCGGTGACTTGATCATCTTGAGTCCGCGGGAAGTGAGAAGTGCATTCCCCAGGTTCCTAGGGCCGCGGTTGCGCATCGACGGCAGTTCCGGAATGCGGGGCGAGCGAGGTTCGGGTTTTCCTCGGGTCTCCACAGGGCGGTGGATTACTCCACAGGTTGTACACAGAGGGTCACGGATTTGCGCTTGCACGAAATTGGTGGCGGGTGCAGAGTCGAAACAGAAGGAAGGCATGGATGAAAGTGGCTGCAGAAGTCTGTACGCTGTGCGAAGGGACGGGGTGGAAGAACGTCGGGAATGGGGGGGAGTGGCGGGTGACGCGCTGCGACTGCCGCTTGAAGGCGCGGGCCGAGACCCTGTTGGCGGTGGCGCGCATTCCGAAACGCTACGAGCACTGCGAGCTGTCGAGCTACACGACGGATTTCCCCGGGGCGCACTCTTCGTTGGCCATGGCGCATATTGCGGCGTCGAAATTCGTGCAGGAATTCGATCCGCATGACGGCACCGGGCTGCTGCTGATCGGCAAGATTGGAACGGGGAAGACGCACTTGGCGGTGGGCATCGTGAAGGAGTTGATCCTTGAGCGCGGAATCGGCTGCCTGTTCTGCGATTATCGCGAGCTGTTGAAGCAGATCCAGAATTCCTACAACGCCTCGGTGCAGACGACAGAGCTGGATGTGCTGCGTCCGGTGTTCGACGCGGAAGTGCTGGTGTTGGATGAGTTGGGCGCAGTGAAGCCGACGGAGTGGGTATGGGATACGGTGAGCTTGATCCTGAACACGCGCTACAACAACAATCGGACGACGATCATCACGACCAATTTTGAAGACCAGGCGGCCGGGGGTGTGAGCGGGACGCTGTCGGCGCTGCGGGCGGCGGCGCGCGAGGAGACGTTGGGCGACCGGATCGGGGAGCGCATGCGCTCGCGGCTGCACGAGATGTGTCGGATCATCAAGTTGGATGGGCTGGATTTCCGGCAGAAGTTCCGGAGCGCGAATTATCGGTGACGATAAAGAACGCAACAGAGCTTTTACCCGCCCTTTGACTGCGCTCAGGGCAGGCTCCGGTCGCGGAGAAGGGCGCGGAGGACGCAGGGAGAGTTGCCAAGGGTGAAGTGGTTCGATGGGCAAGCAGATTCCTCCGCCTGCGCTGTTCTCGGCGTCGGAATGATAAGATTTTAAAGTCTGGAATCATCCTCCGCCTTCGATTGGGCCCCTGCGCATGCGGCGGGCGTTGCACCCTGCCAGCGCGACACATCCTGCATCTTTCCTTGGCTCCGGCTACGTAGTTCCAGCAGCTGTCGATTCAGGAGCGCGTCATGCCAATCCGCTATAAATCATCCGCGACGTTTCTTGAGGTACCGATCATTGCGGTCGCCGTGGGACCGGATCCTGCGAACGATGAAATCCGTGGGCATGCGCGGGGTGTTATCGCCCTCGGGGACATCGCAACCGGGGTGGTGGCGGCGGGGGGTGTTGCGCGCGGCCTGGTCGCGATTGGCGGCGTCGCCATCGGGGGCTTGGCGCTGGGCGGGATGGGGTTGGGGCTGGTGGCCTTTGGTGGGCTGGCCCTAGGTTATCTCGCACTCGGTGGACTAGCGGCCGGGTATGCCGCGGTCGGAGGTCTCGCCATCGGCCACTACGCGATGGGCGGGGCTGCGATTGGGAAGTACGTGGTGGGGCCGTTGCGGCAGGATCGGGAAGCGGTGGAGTTCTTCTCCGGGCTGGGGATGCGGATTGTGAAGCAGATTGGGCGCTAGAGTTGCGGTCGCGGGGGCTCTACGTTTTCAGAGAACGCGCAGTTCTGTTTCTCGCGGCAAGCTTCTTGAGGAAATTTCCCCGGGCCAGTGGGGCCGCAAGCCAACGCGGGGCCCCTCGACGTCGTTCGCCTGGCGCCCCACTTCGCTCAGGATGGCAAATTTTCTTAGGTCACGAAGTTGACCAAGGGGACAGAGCGGGGGAGCTATTGTGCCACGCCCGCCGTTTCCGTCTAGAATTCGAGTGTGCTGGCCAACCGGCTTGAGTTCGACGTGGGCCGCGACCACGAGGTGTTCGCCGCGGTTCCGGCTGGCGCCGCCGTCTTCCTGCTGCGCGGGGAAGCGGGAACGGAGCCTTACATCAGCAAGACCGCCAACCTGCGGCGGCGGCTGCAGCGGCTGCTTTCCGTTCCGGAAGAGGGTACGAAGCGTCTGAACCTGCGGGTGCGGGTGCGGTGGATCGAGTACTCGGCCACGGGTTCGGATTTCGAGTCCGGCTTCCTGCTCTACCAATTGCTGCGGGTCACCTTTCCCAAGACTTATGCGGCGCGCCTGCGGCTGCGCTTTGCGCCCATGGTGAAGCTGCACCTGGAGAACGAGTATCCGCGGGCGTCGATTACCACGCGGCTGGGGCGGCGGAACGGGGCGTCGCTCTACTACGGGCCTTTTGTGTCGCGGGTGGCGGCGGAGAAATTTGCCAACGACTCGCTCGACTTCTTCAAGATGCGGCGCTGCGTCGAGGACTTGCATCCGGACCCGGCGTTCCCGGGGTGCATTTATTCCGAGATGAAGATGTGTCTGGCTCCTTGTTTCAAGGGCTGCAGCGATGAGGAGTACCGCGACGAGGTTGGGCGGGTGCGGGTGTATCTGGACAGCGGCGGGCAGTCGTTGGTGCGGGAGATTTCTCACCTGCGCGATGAGGCGTCGGGCGTGCTGGATTTTGAAGGCGCGGCGGCGCAGCATGCGCGGCTGGAAAAGTTGAAGCCGGTGCTGGGCCAGTTACCGGAAGTGGTGCATCGCATCGACCGGCTGACGGGGGTCATGGTGCAGCCGTGCGCGGTAAAGGAAGCGGTGGCGCTGTTTCGCGTGGAGGCGGGCGCGATCGCAGGGCCGATCGTTTTCTCGATTCAGTCGCCGGTGCATACCAAGTCGCAATCGATGGAGTCGCGGGTCGAGCAGGCGCTCGATGAAGCGCCAGTCCCCCAGGCTGGGACAGCTCTCGAGGCGATGGAACATCTGGCGATTTTGAAGCGGTGGTATTACCGGGGAACGCGAGTGGGGGAGATTTTCTTTGCCGATGACAAAGGCGTTCTGCCGATGCGGCGGGTGGTGCACGGGATCTCGCGGGTGTATCGGGGGGAGAAAGCGGAGGCGGAAACGGTGGCTCCGGGAGGCGCGGTGCCGGGGTAGCAGGCTGCGAGATAGATTTTGCGAGACGCAGCGCCTAAAGGCGCGATGTTTATGCGGCGGTTACGGCGCGCCTGAAGGCGCGACCTGAAACGAATCTCGGTTCTCTGAGAAGCTGCTATTTTTTCAACGGCCGGAAGCGGGCGATCGGGAGTGGCATCGCTCGCAAAAGCTGGCCGAGCCGGGCCCGGGAGGGGGGGGCCGTCCCCACCCGGGACCTACGGCCCCCGGATACAGGATTTCACTAGCCGAGTGCGAGGAAAAATGAAAACCAGCCAAGACAGTTCCATTCGCCAGCATGTGCTCTGCGTTCTAAAGGGTGGCGGAGCGCATGCCAAGTTCGAAGACGTGATGGAGGACTTCCCGGCGAAGTTGCGGGGGAAGAAGGTATCCCGGCTGCCCTACAGCGCTTGGATGGTGCTGGAACATATGCGGATTGCGCAGTGGGACATTCTCGAGTTCAGCCGCAATCGCAAACATGTCTCGCCGGACTGGCCTGCCGGATATTGGCCGGCGGGAGACGTGCCGCCGAGCGCTGCAGCTTGGGCGGGCAGCATCCGGAGCTTTCAAAAAGACCTGAAGGCGATGCAGGCGCTGGCGGCGAATCCGAAGACGGACTTGTACGCTCCGCTCCCCTGGGGGGACGGGCAGACGGTGCTGCGCGAGGCGCTGCTCGTGGCCGATCACAATGCCTATCATCTGGGGCAGCTGGTTACGTTGCGGAGATTGTTGGGAGCGTGGGGGGAGTAGACGATTCTGATCGAGTATTACTTCGACGGTAAGTGTAGGGAACCCACTTGGCCGGTTCGTTCGGGTCGTCGTTCACCCTCATCGCCCTGTCCTGACGCCTCATCATTTTCTCCTCGTCGTCCTTGGGTTCTGCTCAGGTGAACGATCCCAGCGAAATCGAGCGAGCCGGGCAGCGATGAAAAAGGCAAGAGTGCCGTGTTCGGGATATCCCGAGCAGTCCCTGGTCACCGATGGGTACACCGCGTCCTTCGACTGCGTTCGCATTGAAATCCAGCTGCGCACTAGATCCGGCTACAAAGAGCGCAAGAAATTCAGCAGCGACTGCTGCTCGGCCGGGGATAGCGAGTTGAACCTGTGCACCACCCGGTTTGCTTCGGACCCCTGGGAGCTATGCTGCTGGATTGCATTCAGTAAATCTGCCGTTCTCCCATCGTGCAGGAAGTACAGTCGCTGTCCGACACCCCACAGAGGGGCGGTCCTGAATTCGTCCGGACCGGCGGCACCTTGAGAAACTCCATCGGCTAAGTTTGTTCCCATGTGATGAAGGGCAAAGTCGGAGAATGGGTGATAGGTAACGTTAGTCATTCCAGTAAATACCGATTGAGTGGTAGTAAGTGTCTCTGAGTGACACAAGTTACATCCCACCTTCTCGAACGCGTTCTGGCCTGCGACGGTGTCGGGAGTCGGCGGAGCGGGCGTGGGCGGAGCCGAGAGTCGCATGGCGTCGACAAATGCGTCGAGGTCGGAAATGCCGGTGGGGGATTCCGAGTGGCTATCTTCTGGCGTCGCGTTGAATACACAGCCGGTGACGGCGTTTCTTTCATTGGGCATGACGTCGTTGGTGATGCCCATCTCGACGTTGTACGCTTCGCCCGCGAACAGGGTGAGGGATTTGTTCTGTGCTTTCCAGCCGAACTTGGAAATGGTTCCATCGTTGCCGCTGAAATTGAATCGTCCGCGAATTCCCAGCTCGGCCTTCCGGTCTCCATTTTGTGCTAGGTTCGTTTTCAGTAGCGGGTCGGGGGTGTTATCGACGAGACCCAGGCCGAAGAGCGGTGTCGGAATTCGGAAGATCACGTTGTTGGCGGCGAGTTGACGCTTGAAATCGGGTTGGGCAAGGTTGCATCCCGGCGCGTCGCTTCTGCCCGTGATGTTGAAGAGATTGTGGACGCCGCCATCGGGGGTGCCGTCGGGATTTCTGACGAATCTGGCTTCGCGGACGGGCCCACCCGCGGTGATAAACGGCGGGAGGACGTTGGTGGCGCCCAGGGCTGCGGCGGCCGCGATCTGCGGATTGGGCTGAGGAACCTGCGGGCTGGTCGGTCCGGGACTCGAGCCTAATACCGCGGGCTGCGCGTGACAGGAACTGCAACTTGTGGAGTTAAAGCCGGGCCCGAGTCCGCCGTTTCCGGTGCCGGGCGGCTGGTCGGGGACGCCCTCATCTTCCGCGAACTGGGCCACGCCATTGGCGAACGCGGCTTGCTCGGCCGCGTTCAGGGTCGGGTAGAAACCACCGGTGAGGGTTCCGTCGGACGCGGCTACTGCGCCGGCGGCGGCCGGGCCGGATCGCGGGCCAGTGTCCCGAACTCCAGAGTTACCAGGCCCGGAGTCACGAGGTGCTCGTTGCGAACTTGCGAGGGCAACTGCGGATAAGACGGTTGCGATGGCGGCGAACTTCTTCCAATGCGTCATGACACACCTCCACGACATGCGGAACGAACTCATTAAGAGCGAGCCAGAGGACGTGAAGGCGCGCGATGTTGTACCAGCGATTCGGTAGCGCGCTACCCGGGACAGGCACCGGTCGGAGGAGCTGTATGGCAACGTTGCCCCAGCGGCCCGCTGTTCGCGGAAGTGAAGAGTTAGAAGCTTGTGGGGCAGAACTTATCCTTGAATGGAAGGAGAGTCAAACACCGGAAGTACACACGAAGGGGCTAAGGGTACATGGAAGATTTGCCCGGATGGGCGAGGAGCCGGTGCGCGTCGGGCCAAGGTAAGGTTGAGCTCTCTAGAGTTCTTAGTAAGTCGGATCTCGTCACTTAGGAATCAGCATCGAGCAGCTATGAGAGGTTTGCTCTACTCACTCGCACAAAATCCGTTGCGCCAGAGTCTCTTCCGTGCCTCCGTGCCGCCGCGGCGGTCCTGGGGTTTTGCCCGCTTGTGGAAGATGGCACGGACGCCGTCGCGCCAGCGCTCGTCGATTCCGACCAATTGTCCTGTCGATTTTCGGAGCGAGGTAGCGCAGGACGGTGTCGGTGGCGGAGTGGATGTGAAGGGTGGGGTAACCAGGAGCAGAAGCGGATCTGCGGGCGAGAGTTCGCGGCCGGAGAGATATCCGAACCGCTGGAACTCGCCGCGGGCGTGATGCCACTGCACGCCGGACCAGTAGTCGAGACCCTGCAGGGGCAGGTGGATATCTTCGTGGTCTTGAGTTCCACGACGGCCGGGCGACGGCGCGGGCGGTGTGGGGACGTCAAGCGGACCACCCCCGACTCGAGCCAGCGCTCGGGATGCAGCCGCCACAGCGCGTGATGGCGTGAGCCTTTGGGGCCGCGCGCGGATCGCAGGCGGTGGATGAGGTCATCGAAAACCGGGACGTTGCGGTCGTCGAGAGCACGTCGTTCGGCGCCGACACCGAAGGCAATCTCCTGGCCGCTGCGGAAGGGGGCTGGTTCGTGGCTGACGCGGGCGCGGGCGAACGCCAGGCCATGCCGTTCGGGTCAGGGCGGAAGTGCCGGTGGGGAGGAACAACTTCAGGCCTTCGCGCAGCGTGCGGGGATCGGCGGAGTGGCGGCAGGCATCGAGCCAGAGCATACCGAAGGTGAGGGCGGCGTCGATGGAAGACTGGGTCTCGTTCTGATTGACACCGAGCAGGGCAAAGGCGGTGCGGCCCTGGCGAGGACCGAAGGGGCGTTCGAGGTCCAGCGCGTTGCTGAGTTTCGCGATGGCAAATCCGGGGAGATGGCGTTCGAGGGCGCGACGCAGGTGCTGCTGGTCGACGGCACGGACAAGCCTGCGGGCAGTCGGTGGGCGGTGATCCTGCCTTTGCACGATCTCGAGTTTTGACAGCCGCATTTGCCCGAGGGGCAGAACCATGAGGCGAATATTGCCGTCGCGAACCTCGGGGTCCAGCACGCGGCGCACGGCGTTGCGCTCGGCGGACCAGAAATGCAGCAGGCACTTGTTGTACTCGCCGGACACGGAGTACTTCGAGTCGGCGAGATCGAAGATGCCGGCGCCGTCCTCAAGCACCGAGGCGTGGCGGGAGCCGCCGAGAAAGTCTTCCAGCAGTACGCTGAGTGATTCCGTGGTCATGTCCGGATTCTTCCGGCGCGCTCCGGATTTGTCTGTGACCGATGAACATTCGGGATATAGGTCGGCGTGCGAGGTGTGGGATAATAAAGGGATTCTACTGAGAGCCGGAGTCGCTATCCGGGCCTGGGGCATCTAATCAACGTGACTCACGAACAATTCTTTTTCCAGCACTACGGGCTGACGCAGCCGGATCTGCAGCGCTACCTGGCGGCTGCGCTCTCGGCCGGGGGAGACTACGCCGACCTTTATTTCGAGTACCTGTCGTCAACGTCGTTGATGGTGGACGAGTCCATGGTGAAGTCGGCCTCGCAGGGCATCTCGGCGGGATGCGGCGTGCGGGTGGTGGCGGGCGAGCGTACGGGTTATGCCTACACCGACGACTTGTCGCCGGAACGGATTCTGCACGCGGCGCGCACGGCGGCGCTGATTGCCAGCGGCCCGGCGAAGACGCCGTCGGTGGGATTCCAGCAGAAGGCGGCGCGGAGCTTGTATCCGGTGACCTTACCCTCGGTGGACGCCGAAATTACCGCGAAGGTCGAGCTGGTGATGCGGGCGGATGCCGCAGCGCGCAGTTACGATCCGCGGATCAAGGAAGTGCGGGCCAGCTACGCCGACGAGCTGCGCAACATTCTGATTGTGACTTCGGATGGGACGTTCGCCGAAGACTCGCAGCCCCTGGCGCGCATGAATGTTTCCTGCATCGCGAAGACAGACCAGCAGTCGGGCCGGGCAGGCTCGGGCGGCGGGGGACGAGTGGCGCTCGACTTCTTCTTTGGCGAGAAGACGCCCGAGTATTTCGCTAAGGAGGCGGCGCGACAGGCGATCCTGCAGCTGGATGCGCGCGAGGCTCCGGCGGGCGAGATGGAAGTGGTGCTGGGTCCGGGATGGCCGGGCGTGCTGCTGCACGAAGCGGTCGGGCACGGGCTCGAAGCGGACTTCAATCGCAAGAAGACCTCGGCGTTTGCCGGGCTGGTGGGACGGCGCGTGGCCAGCGAGAAGTGCACGGTGGTCGACAACGGCACCATGCCCTGGCGGCGCGGTTCGTTGAACGTGGACGATGAAGGCCAGCCGACGCAGGAAACGGTGCTGATCGAGAACGGGATTCTGAAGGGCTACCTGAGCGATAAGCTCTCGGCGAAGCTGATGGGCATCGCCGACACCGGGAACGGGCGGCGCGAAAGCTACGAGCACATTCCCATGCCGCGCATGACCAACACTTACATGCTTCCGGGCGACGACAATCCGGAGGACATTATTCGTTCGGTGAAACATGGCGTCTACGCCGTGAATTTTGGCGGCGGGCAGGTCGATATCACGAACGGCAAGTTCGTGTTCTCGGCGTCGGAAGCCTACATGATCGAGGACGGGCAAATCACCGCACCGATCAAGGGCGCGACTCTGATCGGCAACGGGCCCGATGTCCTGACGCGAGTCTCGATGGTGGGCAACGATTTGAAGCTCGATGAGGGCGTCGGCACCTGCGGGAAAGATGGGCAGGCCGTGCCCGTGGGCGTGGGCATTCCGACCATCAAGGTGGACCGGCTGACTGTCGGCGGAACGGCGAGGAAGGATACTGGCGGGTTCATGCAATAAGGCAGCCGCTGGCTTCTAGCTATTGGCTTTTGGCGTGCCGCGGACCCTGCAATCATCAGCCACCGAGACACGTAGAAAGTCTAGTGATTTAGTCCTCGCGCTCGTCAATGTTTCGCGGTGTCTTTGCGCCGCTATCGGGAAAGACTTCCAATCATGTCTGAAACTTCAACTGTACCCTCGACGCAACCCGAAACTCGGAACCCGAAACTCGAAACTGATCTCAAAGAACTGGCGCAGGATATCGTCCGGCGGGCGATGGCGGGGGGCGCAACCGCGGCGGAAGCCGTGGTCCGTGAGGGCGATGAGTTCTCCACCACGGTGCGGATGGGCCAGGTCGAAACGCTCAAGGAATCCGGATCACGTGCCATCGGCGTTCGTGTCTTCTCGGGCAAACGGGCCGCGAGCACATACTCCAGCGATTTCTCTCGGGCTGGGCTCGACCGCATGCTCAAGTCGGCGCTCGAGCTGTCGAAGATTACGTCGGAAGATCCGTTCGGGGGAATCCCTGAGGCCGAGCAGTTGGGTTCGTTGTCCGGCGATCTCGATCTGTATCACGAGGACGTGTATTCCCTGCCGGGCGCGGACCGCATTGAATATGCGCGGCGGGCCGAGAAGGCGGCGCTGGACTTCGATCCGCGCATCAAGAACTCCGAAGGCGGGTCATTCGACGCGGCCACCGGGCACAAGGTGCTGGCCAATTCACATGGGTTTGTCGGGGAGTACCGGCGCTCGTACTGCTCGGTGGCGGCGATTCCGATCGCGCAGGACGAAAAGGGCGGGATGCAGCGCGACTACTGGTTCTCGGTGGCGCGCAA
>DATMPS010000128.1:0-3158 GCA_035567435.1 Terriglobales bacterium
AATATGTTCCTGATCTCCCGATTGATGCGGGCGGCGTCGTGTGCTGCGGTGTCAATGGCTTGTGCCCACTTCTTGCTCTTGCCATCGAGCTTCGCTTCCTGCAAAAGATAGGCCGCTTGCAGGACCGTCTCCAGGGAATTGCTGAGGTCATGGGCCAGCGCGCGGAGGTTGGCGATCACGTCAGCCGGCTTGGTGACATTTTCCATGGCAGTGCGGGGTTTGACAGCCTGTGCTCCCCCTGTAGAATATTACTCGTAGTCCTTTCCTGGAGGGCGGCCTTGAAAAGATGGCCGCATCCCAGTTACTTTTTGCCATCGTGGCGGAATTGGCAGACGCGCATGGTTCAGGTCCATGTACTCGCAAGGGTGTGGGGGTTCGAGTCCCTTCGATGGCACCACGGTTTCTGGTTGTTCTAACTGCTCTACCATACGGCCGGTTCCGGTCGTACCCTTCCGCGTTTCCGCAGCCCAGTCCCCTAGACGGATGGAGAACCGGTACGTGCCGTCTCGGGCCACCGAGTCCCAGCGGCGGTCAGTCTACGGCTGAGCCGGAACCACTGGCAAAGAGGCGGGATTTACGGCCGAGGGATTGTCCCGCAGTTTGATGTAAAGCAGGCTGCCGTCCGGATGCGGCACGCTCAGGGCGGAGTCTGTAAATCCTGTTGGTACGGGCACCGAGTGTTTGAACTCCGGATCCGAAGCCACCGAACTGATCAGGAAGAGGTTGGTTCCGTAGAGGGCGCATGGCTTGTCCGGAGCCGCCGGACAACCCACTTCCTTCAGGACGGGCAGGCGCACCAGGTTCGCCAGCGGTTGCCAATCGCCTCGGGCACTCCCTTCCACCGCCCGGAAGCGAAGCGGGCCGAAAGCAGACGGGCCGAAACTCTTTAGCGGATCGAAAACCGCCATCACGGTGTGCGCATCCTGAGGAACAAGAGTACCGTCATCGAGGCTCAAGGAGACGCTGTACGATGCATCTGCCGTAGCTACCTCGATTTTCTCCGAGCGTGTAAATGTTTCCGGGATTTCCATGTTCACGAAAAACGAAAGTCTCCCATCCTGTGGCAGCTCATCCTGATTGCCCAGTCGAATGGCGGTAGGCCCGGGCCCAGGTTGGATAGTCTGGTTAAGAAGCGTGATTCTGGGACGCGGCGGGTCGACGACGGTGTCAACATTCGACACGCGGCCATCTTTGAGACGTACCTTGGCCGTGACTTTGTCGCCGGCGTGTACCCCGGAAGTGTCCCTGGAGTCCGTAGCCAACCGCAGCTGATCTCTGTTGTCCAGGCGTGAGAACTCCGCTGGGCCGAAGTGGATACCGTTTAGCTCTACCGCAGCCACCTCGTCCAGGCGGGTTCCGAGGAGAGTTGCTTGTAAGTCGCCCGCGTTGATGGCGAATTTATCCAAGCGCGCGGCCTCAGAATAGCTGCGCAGCTCAACTTCGTCCGCTTTTCCCACGCCATACTGTTTTACCTGCATCGTGATTCTTCCCGGGCTCTCCTCTTTCAGTGGAACTTTGAGTTCGAGTTCATCGGGTTTCGATGAATCCCAGGTTGCCTTTAGCGCCTTGCCTTCCTCATTCTTCAGGGTGACTGTCTCGACACACGCCGCGGCGTCCGATTTGAAATGGATGGTGTCCTCGCGGCCTACGACCAGGGCGCTTTCGTCAGCCGAGGTGACAATCCACTGGGCGGCGTGCGCGTTTTGCAGGCGAAAGGAAGGTCCCTCAAAGGAGTCAAACCCCCAGTTTCCCCGAAGCGTTCCCTTGACCTCGCTCTCCAACTTGTCTGCCGCGACGCTTTGCGTGGCGATGGAAAACCCACCGCGTGCCGCATCCGCCGGAGCCGGGAGATCAAACGCATGGCCTGATTTGTCGGCGACGTGCAGAACCATACTGTGCGCGTAGTCGGTTGAGAAGACTACGGGAGCGCCTTCCGCTGCGAGCAACAGGTCAGGCTTTTCCAAGCAGAGCACCTGATGAGTGTCCACGGGACGAAGGGGAGGCAACTGCGGCGCCTCCACCGCCGGCAAACTCACTACCAGCACCGACATGGGTTTGCGAAACGAAGGCGGATTGTTGAGTTTCAGGTTCAGCTCGTCAAGGTGAGGCAGCGCCAGCGCGGGAATATAGCGGTACTCGGGGGTATGAAAGCTTTCCAACATTTTCGCCACATCCACGACCGCGCCTACATAGGGACTGTAGGCGCCGCCGCCCGCCAATCGGGTTGTGCTCAGCTGACCAACGAGATCGGGCCCGCTTCCGGAGGTGAGCGCTGACACCATGGACTGACTATGGCCATCATCGAGTACCAACTGGTCCGTGTTCTGGGTAAGGCATGATTCCTGCTGCTGACGGGGCTTGGTGAAACATTCGTTATCGATCTTGATGTTGAGACTGCGGGCCAGGAGAACAGACCGGTCATGCAGAACACTGGCATCGTCGCCGGACATCTCCCTGACCGCGCTCAAATATTTGTCCAGACGCGAACGGTCCAGACTGGCCTGATTCAGGTCCTGCGAAGCGCGCACGAATGCTCCGGGCTTGCCCCGCACCGCGGACCGCAGCGTGCCGAAATCGCCGCCGGTCTGGGGAGCGAGGAAAATCAACGCCTGTTGGGCGCCGGCTGGAACCGTGATTACGACCCCCTCTTCGCGCACATGTTTGTTCCAGGTTTCAACCCTCGTGAACCAGTTCTCGGGCGGCGGATTGGTCGACCCGCGCAGGAATGCCGAAATCATCAGGAAGTGCACGGACTCCTCGTCCGGCATGTCGGGGTGGATCCAAATGCGATCCCCAGGCTGCAGGTTCGGCACGCGGTCAATGGGCAAGGTCTTGCCCGCCCGGGTCACCCTTATTTCTATTCTTGGCCCGGCCAGGTCAAATGCTGCGGTGTCAGCCCGAAGCAAACTTACGAACAGAAATACGAAAGCCAGCTGCAAAAAAAGGACTCGACAAAACATGTCCTTATTGTAAGAGGTTCTGAGCCATGGATGGTGAGCCGGAAGGGCAGAAATCTCACACCAAAGTAAGGTTTCTGACTGAACCATTGGGCCCAGAAAGCACCGCACGCGGGCAACCGCGATGTGCCCTGCCTCATCGAGAAATCGCCCCGACAGGTACGGAGCGTGTTACCCTGAACGGCGCGAACGGACAGGCTT
>DATMPS010000129.1:0-7237 GCA_035567435.1 Terriglobales bacterium
CCAGGCGCGTTGAACATGGTTGTGAGGGAGCCTCCGTAAAAGATTTGGCCGAGTCCTATCTCGGTCGCGTTGGTTTCCAGGAGGCCCACTGCCGTAAGGGTATCGCTCGAATTGGTTAGCCAGAGCTGCGAGATGTCATCCTCGGCCAGCCCGAGACCGCTGTTGGCGGACGCCGGGAGCAAGGCTGCGAGGACCGCTGAGGGGGGCATGCCGTTCGTTCCCGAATGCCCCGGGATGGGAAAGAAACGATTCGTATCGATCGGCGACTGGCCATGCTTGGCGGTAATGATGATGGCGGTGGAATCAAGGAGATGTTGATGCTTGAGCGCGGTAACCATCTGTCCGATGGCGGCGTCCACGAAGGCAATTTCGCTGGCCATCTTGGGCGTAGGCGTGCCGGCTGCATCTGTGTAACCACCCTTGGCTCCGCCCTCAATCAGCTTCTGCCCGACGCTAACCGCTTGGAAGTTCATACCCAAGATTGCCGGGACGGGAGCGCTGGCGGTGCCAAGATGATTCCGGCCCTTGATCCAGTTGACTACCGCGTTGACTTTCAACTGGTCATAGCACTGGATGGCTTGAAAGTCGGTCGTCCAGTCGCCCCCGTTTGGCACAAGCGTCAAGCAGTTGAAGTTGTTGCCGGCGGTGGTTACTGGCAGGGTGTTGGTCTGATTGGAATTCACTTCCGGGGCGTAGTAGTCGTCGACGTTGCTGGGGCTGGACGTTCCGGTCGGTCCGGAAACGACGGCGTAGACGGGGTGCTTGTCGGACCAAGCGGTGAAGAGGCCCGCGGCATGGATCACGCCGTAAATGGTGTTGGTGCGAACGAAGTTCCAAGGATAAACGGGGTTGCAGCCATTGAAAGGATCGCGAATCAGCTTGTTGGGATCAATGGATAGAACGCCGCCGTCGATAGGAGAGTAGGGACCGCCGCCGTTGACCTTGGTCTGGTCGATCTCGACGCCTTCTTCGTATTCGGTCTGCGTTCCGTTGATCACTCCCTGGGTGCAGGTTCCACCCGCCAGACCGTTGCCGGTGGTCGTCTTGGGCGGGGCCAAGACGCGATCGTAGGCCACGTCGTAGAACGCGCCAACGGTCTTGGGGCTGCCACCGGTCACCAGCGCCATCAGCCCGGGGAACGAATCGGATGGCCTGGAAGTCGTAGTGCGCGTGTAGGTTACGCCGGTATGGCCAAGGGCGGCCAAAGTCGGGCAAGTGTTGGACGCTGCGCAGTTTTCAAAGTCGACCGCGTGCATTCCATCAATGCTGATTAGCAATACGTGGCGAATATCGCGACCCCGGTTGGTTTCACCGTCATGGCCTGGGCCAGGGTCCGCATACAGACGCAGAGCGGGCATAACCAACAGCACGAACGCACCCGCAAACAAACCGATTCCGTAACTCTTAATCATTCTTCCCCCTTTTCAAAAGTAGATGATTCGAACGTCTTGAGGCAGCAGTTGCAAACCTCGTCGGGTAAGGGTGTAGCCGCGCCGAGTTAGCGGAGCGTGACGCGGAAATGAAATGAACGTGAAGAAGCGGGGTTTCCGCTTTCACACTTAATCCGCCTGCGCGAAGAGCGTGTTACGCGCCCGATAAGACGTCAGTCGTCGCCGCGATTCGGGGCGAAGGCTACTCCGCGGAATACTTCGCCGGCCTTTGCCGAACGAATGGTCACGAAATGGCCGTGGTCGCCGTCACCCGTTGGCAACGTGGTAGCGTCGAGCCTGTCCGTGACCTTTACCAATTTGTTCGGATCGGCGCCCTGATCGCCATTCTTGCTAATCGTTGAGGTTACCGCGAAGAGGGTCACTGTGCCGTCGTAGTTGTGCCTGCCCGTCAAGTTGCGGCAGCCGTCGGTGGCGGGGCTGATAGTGGCTGGATAATTCTCAATGCTGTAAGGAACGCCGATGTCCAGCCCGTCTTGCAAAATGTAGAGGAGTTGCCAAGTCCCGTTGACCAAGCTCCATTTCTGGATCCCGGAAGTGGCTAGAGTGATGTCATCGGCCACATTATTCTTGCCGTTGATGAGGCGCGCAGCAAGGCTAGTCCCGTCGCCCTCATCGCAAACATACAGCGTCGTTTCGTCGGCGAACCAAATACCGAAGGGAAACGCAACCGCGTGTCCCCCGGTGCCGTCCTGAGCGACCCCACTCGCAAGTGTCGTGGGGAAACCCGGAAGAATGGTGATGGGAGCGCTTGAAGCTGTTGAGGGAGTCGGCAGCTCACCGGCATTCCCGATCTGATAGACCGTGTTAACGCCATTGCCGCCGCTGCCCTTCGTGACGTACATCGTGTTTTTGAAAATCGTCAGGCCACGGAAGTTGTTGTCCTTGCCCGGTTTGTCCGCGGTCGAATATCCGACCTGCGTAACTTCGAAGTCTCCGAGCATGGTGATGTTCGGAGGCACGGGCGGCACCAGGCCTGGAACCAGAAGTTCAGCCCCTGTAGAGGTAACGAGATTGACGCCGACCTGAGTGGTCTTGAGTTGGGTCTTCGAAAGGCCTCCGTTATTATCGTTTCCAGTCAAGTAGTACAACGAGTTGGCCTTGATGGCGGCACGTCCGTTATTGCCGCTGTAGGCGTTCCCGTCAGTCACCATAATGTGACCGTAGGCATCCACTTCCCCAACGGAGCGGAAGTAATTCGAGACCACCGGATTGGACGGGTCGACCACGCCCGGCGTATTGGAATTGGAGACGTCCAGGTGGTTGGGAGACGTTTCGAAGCCCGGACCGCCATGATAACTCACAAACGTAATGGACTTGCCGTCGATCGAGCGGTTCAGTGCGAGTTCCGATTTCGAACTGAAGCTGGTCACAAGCTCATCGGTGGGAATGTCGAGAGTGCCCAGCAAATGGCCATTTGTTGTAAGGTTGTCCAGGAAAATCGGCGAAGTCACACCGAAGCTGCCGTCGGCGCCGTTATTGTTCCATACGTTGTGATTGTCCAGGAGATTTGGATATTCCCCTTTGTCGACCGCTGTGGCACACGTTACTGCTACGCTGGCGTTGCCACCTTTGATGAGCGGGATATTGACATTGCCCGCCACGCAGCCCGGCGGCAATGTCTGGCCGATCGTCACCGTATCGGCCGTCCCCATGTATACGCTTCGGCTGAGCACCAAGGTATTGGGCCGAAATTGGAAGCGGTGGGAATCCTGGTCAGCGGACAGTTTGCTGGTAAATGTCGCTGCTGCCAACGGGAACGCTGTTGCAATTACGAAAAATGCGAGAGTGCGACGACTTTTCACGGATGTTGCCCTCCAGGGCGCCCGAATAGTCCCATAGCGAGGGAACGAGAGCTTTGCTGCTCTGTTAAGAGTGCGTGAACCGTGGATGGAAGTGGTCCTAGCCGTCGTGGGTCTGGCAGTGTCTAGCCTGGCGTGCGGGTGCGGGCGCGCTCCAGGATAATGTCCCGGAAAAGACGGCGCACTTTGCGGCGTGGGTGGCGCGGTGCTAGGCTGCGTCTACTTGGTGAGGGTTCCCGGTGTTCTGGTCTTCCCATGTGACTTTGGCGAAGGAATGTGTGCGGGAGGAAACAATGGATACGAAGAAGGTGATCGGGGCGATGGTGGCGGCATTCGTAATTCTGTTCGCGGCTGGGTTTCTGGTGCATAGCGTGTTGCTGGGACCGACGTATCGCGAAATGCGCGACGCGGGGTTTTCGTTCCGCCCGGAGGACGCGATGCGCCACAAGCTCTGGGGCATTTGGGTGAGTGACGCACTGTATTCCATTCTCTTCGTATGGGTGTACGCGAAAGGGAAGGAAGAAAAGCCCTGGGTCGGTCAGGGAATCCGCTACGGGATCTTGATGACGCTCTTCACCGTCGTGCCGTCAACGATCAACGATTATGTTGTCTACGACCTGCCGCACACATTGGCATTGCATTGGATGGTCGCCGGCCTGATTACGCTGATCCTGATGGGCCTGGCCGCCGCGGCAATCCTGAAGAAGCCACGCGCATGAGGCAAAGTTAAGGTGCGGCAAAAACAAGATGCGGCCTGGCGGCCTGGGACGCGCTGAAGACGCGCCCCTACAACGGCGGGATGGCCCTTCGAGTTGCGGCCGAGTAACCAAAAAATGAGTTGCACAGGTCGGTACTCTCGTGTTACACCGTTTGCCAATTGGGGCAACGGGTGATTGACGCGGCGACCAACACAACCGCAGGTTCGGTGCAAAACCAAGACGCGTCTGCGTGGGACGCGCTTCCTTATTTATATCTCCTGCGCGTCCAGATCATCACGTTTCTGGCTCTCTTGTCGTTCCCGTTCCTTGCGCTGTGGTTCGCGCCCAATCTTCTGCGCGGGGTCTTCGATGTCACGCCGATGGGCATCGTGTTCGTGACGCTGGGTGCGGCGCTGGCGGGCTGGACGGTGATGGTTACCGCCTGGCAGGTTTTCCTGTACGGCCCCGAGCGCTTTCACATCCGGGAGTTTCCCTTTCGTTCTTCCATGTTTAAGGAATTACCTACGCGCGTGGGGCATTCGCCGGTTTTCGCGCTTTTCTCGCTACCCGTCATTCTTACCGCCATGTACGTATCCAAGAACGGCGGCACCTCTACATATCTGCGATTGCTGCTGGGCGCGCTGGGAGGAGCGGTCCTGGCATTCGTCATATTGGTTGCAGGCGGCCAGTTCCAGCGCCGGGGTTGGTCGGAAGCGAAACCGGTCACGGCATTTCTCTCCTTCTTCGGTCCCGGGTTCAAGAAGGACGGAAACTCCGCTCAAGAGGGCCATTACCTGGCGCTCTGGTCGTTCTTGCTGAGCTTCATGGTCTACGTGGCCATAGGCATCGGAAAATTCTTCCGCATAGGCGACCCGGCCACCGTCCCGACTCTCGCGGACCTGCTGGTGTTCCTCATGATTCTGTGTTGGGGGTTGTCCGCCGTCACCTTCATCTTGGACCGGTTCCGTATCCCGCTGCTGCTGCCATTTCTATTGGCCGCTATCGTCTCCGCTCATGTGCACGCCACCGATCATTACTTCTACATGTTCGGCACAAAAAGCACCCCCGATCTTTCGCCGGCGCAGGTGATTCGAGCCGGCAAACCCGGCTCCGCGGTCATCGTGGTCGCCGCCAGCGGAGGAGGGATCAAAGCCGCGGCGTGGACCGGCCGCGTTCTCACCGGCCTGGAAGAAAACAATCCGCGCATTTTCGGTGATTCCGTCCGTCTGATCAGCGCGGTTTCCGGCGGCAGTGTTGGGGCCATGTATTTCGTCAGCGAGTATGACGCGAACGGCACAGGTCTTCCCTCCAACCCGAAGGATTTAGAAGAAGCCGTCGCCCGCTCGGAAGCCTCCAGTCTGGATGACATCGCCTGGGGACTTGTGTATCCCGATTTTCTGCGCATCTTTGTGCCCGTCTTCGAGCACCTGGACCGCGGCAGGGCACTGGAAGCAGCGCTCACGCGCGAATTGCCAAACCGCAAGGATCATCTGTTCAGTCCGCTATCCGATTGGCGGGAGGGCGTTCTGGAGGGCTGGCGTCCGGCCGTTGTTTTCAACGCAACGGTCGTCGAAAGCGGCGAGCGATTTCTCCTTGGCACTACCGACTTGTCGGCCGCTCCCGGCCGCACCAGCCTGCGAGATACGAAGGAGTTTCCGCAATTTGCCGGGCGCGACATTTCTCTCGTCACAGCCGCGCGCCTCTCCGCCACATTCCCTTACGTCTCACCGGCCGCCCGCCCCGATATTGCCGGCAAGCAAATTCACGCCGTCGACGGCGGATACACCGACAACTACGGCATGGCGACGCTTCTAGCCTGGCTCGACGAAGCTCTGCGAGCGTCCGGGAATCCCGTGCGACGCGTGCTGATCATCGAAATTCGCGCTTCGGCTCCCACGACTGAACCCCCGGCGCTGTCCTGGCGGGGCTGGTCGTTCCAGTCCTATGCGCCCATCTCCGCGATGCTCAACGTACGGGATACCGGCCAGCTGCCGCGCAACCAAGAAGAACTCGACATCCTGCGCCGCTTTGCTGCCTCCTGCAATATCGACATCGAAGACGCGGTCTTCGAATACCCTCCCGAAGACGCTCCGCTCTCCTGGCACCTCTCGCCCAACGACCAGAAAGAAATCGAAAAATTCTGGGTATCATCGAAAACCGATAAACCTAAACAAACGGTTCGCGCGTTTCTTGCCGCGCCTCCCCCGCCTCCGGTAACCACACCGCCCCCTTCCGCTTGCCAATAGCTTGGTGACACTGAAGATGACGATGCTTGCGCCGATGCCGAGGGCAACGGTGAGTGTGGGGCTAGCGCTGTGCGCAGAGGCGGGCGCGGTCGAGGAGGAGGTCGCGCTCGCGGGCATTGCGGGTGAGGGAGGCGGCGCGGGCGAACTCCTGCTCGGCTTCAGCGAAGCGGTCGAGCTTGAAGAGAAAGTCGCCGCGGACGCTGGGAAGCAGGTGGTAGGCCTTGAGCGAGGGCTCTGACGTCAGTATGTCGATGAGCTCGAGGCCGGCGGCAGGACCGAAGGCCATGGCGACGGCGACCGCACGATTTAGTTCCACGATCGGAGAGGGGGCGATCTTGCCAAGCTCTTCGTAGAGCGCGACGATGCGCGGCCAGTCGGTTTCTTGCGGAGTGCGCGCGCGGGCATGACAGGCGGCGATCGCAGCCTGGAGCGCATACGGGCCGCGGCTGTGGCCTAGTTTTTCGGCACGCTCGAGCGCGGCTAGACCGCGGCGGATAAGGAGTTGATCCCAGAGGGCGCGGTCTTGGTCGAGGAGGAGGATGGGCTCTCCGAATTCGTTCACGCGCGCGGCGGAACGTGAGGCTTGGATTTCCATGAGGGCGACGAGGCCGTGGACCTCGGGTTCGTCGGGAGCTAGCTCGGCGAGGATGCGGCCGAGGCGCAGGGCCTCTTCGCAGAGGGCGGGGCGCATCCAGTCGTCGCCGGCCGTGGCGGAGTAGCCTTCGTTGAAGACGAGGTAGATGACTTCGAGCACGGAGGCGAGGCGCGCGGCGAGTTCGGCCTTGCGGGGAATCTCGAAAGGCACGCGCGCTTCGGAGAGCGTGCGCTTGGCGCGAACGATGCGCTGGGCGACGGTGGGCTCGGCGACGAGGAAGGCGCGTGCGATTTCGTCGGTGGTCAGGCCGCCGAGCAAGCGCAGGGTGAGCGCCACTCGGCCCTCCGGCGAAAGAACCGGATGACAAGAGATGAAAACGAGCCGCAGGAGGTCGTCGCCAACTTCGTCGTCGATCGCGGCGTCGAGATCCGGCACGGCCATCTCCTGC